>DATEDO010000140.1:0-15615 GCA_035281625.1 Candidatus Methylomirabilota bacterium | reverse complement strand
CGGCGCTCGGAGCCGGGGGCGCGGCCCGGCCGCCGCCGCTCGCCCTTCCGGCGGTCCAGCACCACCGTCACGTCCTGGTCCTCGGAGAAGCGCGTCTTCAGGAAGTCGTAGAGGCCGAGGTTGTAGTGGGCGACGACGAGGAGATGGCCGAGCGCCTTGAGCTGCCCGGTGGCCTCCTCCAGCCAGTGCCGCATGTCGAGCTCGCGGAAGAGGCTCATCGCCCGGAAGATGTGCGCCTCGGCGCGGGCGTGGTCGCCGGCGAGCCGGTGCATCTCGCCCAGTGAGAGCAGGATGCGGCCGAGCAGCGGCCGCATGCCCAGCTCCTCGGCGAGCGTGCGCGCCTGGCCGAGATCCTTCTCCGCGCGCGCGAGATCCCGGGGCTCGGCGCGGGCCGCGATCTCGCCCAGGAGCCGCAGCGCGTAGGCCTGATGACCGCGTTCCTTGTGGGCGAGGGCGAGGTCGAGCGCCCGCTGGGCCACCTCGCGGGCCCGATCGGGCTGGCCGGCGGCGAGCAGGCCGCCCGCCAGGTTCACCGTCCAGCTCGCCAGATAGGCCTTCACACCCAGCTCCTCGGTGAGCCGGACGCCGTCCTCCAGCAGCGGCAGGCCGTCCTCGGGCCGACCGAGCCGCGCCCGGGTGAGGCCGAGCAGCGTGGACGGGATGGGGCGCCACACCGTGAGCTGCTTGTCGCGGCAGGCCTCGAGGCTGCGCTCGAGGAGATGCTGCGCCTTGTCCATGTGGCCGCGGCGGAGCGCCACGAGCCCGCCCATGCTCCACGCGATCGCCTGGGCATAGGCGTGGCGGTCGGCCTCGGCGGCGCGCTGCCCGATCTCGGCGTAGGACGTCGCGAGGTCGAACTCGCCCAGCTCGGCCAGCGCGAAGGCCAGCCAGCCGGTGGAGGACGCGTAGGAGACGGTGGTCTGCGCGCCGCCGACGGTGGCCCGCACCTCCTCCAGCCTCTCGATGTTCTGCATCAGCACCATCTCCGCGTCCCGGTAGCGTCCCTGCGCGTGGTACGAGTAACCCATGTAGCCGCGCGCGAGGGACTGGAGCGCGATGTCCCGTCCGGCCTCGCCGATGGCGAGACAGCGCTCCCCATAGGCGATGGCCGCGTCGGGCTCGCCCTTCAAGTAGTGGTAGTTCACGAGATAGGTGTAGACCCGCGCCAGCCGGGGCTCGTCGCCGATCAGCTTGGCCATGTTCTCGGCCTGCTGCGAGAGGGCGAGGGCCTTCTGCAGCTCGCCGAGCTGCAAGAGCGGCGGCCGCATCTCGAGTCGCACGTCGATGGCGGTCTCGGTGGCCTCGCGGCTCTCCGGCAGGTTTCCCAGCGCCGTCATCGCCTGCTCCAGCAGCGCCACCGCCTCGCGATTGGCCGAGCGCCCGGCCGCCTTCTGGCCGGCCTGGCGGAGATAGGTCACCGCCTTTCCCCACACTTCACCGCGGAAGGCGTGATCGGCGAGGAGCTCGATCTGCTCGTTGCGGCGGTCCGGGTAGAGCCGCTCGATGGTCTCGAGGATGCGCCCGTGCAGAGTGCGCCGCCGCTCCTGGAGCAGGCTCCCGTACGCCACGCCGTGCGTGAGGGCGTGGGTGAACGTGTACTCGAGATCGGGGAAGAGCCCGGTCTCGAAGAGGAACTCGGCCTGCTGGAGGCGGGTGAGCCGCTGGCGCAGGGCCTCGTCCGACATCTCGGCGATGGCGGTGAGCAGGGTGAAGGCCACGTCCTTGCCGATGACGGCGGCGGCCTGGAGCAGGCGCTTCTCGTCGGGATCGAGGCGATCGATGCGGGAGGCGATGACCGCCTGCACGGTGGCCGGAACCTGGATGGTGGTCAACGGCTTGGCGAGCCGGCAGCCGCCGCGGTCGCCCACCAGCACCTGCGTCTCCATCAGCGTGCGCACGCATTCCTCGAGGAAGAACGGGTTCCCCTCGGTGCGCGCGATGAGCAGGCGCTTCACGGGGGCGACGCTCTCGTGCTCGCCGATCAGCCCGCTGAGGAGCTCGTCCGCGGTGGCCGGCGGCAGCGGATCCAGCCGCAGCTGCGTGTAGTGGCTGCGGCTGGCCCAGCCGTGCTGATACTCGGGACGGTAGCCCACGAGGAGGAGGATCTGCGCGGTGGGGATGCTCTCCACGAGGCTGTCCAGGAAGGCTTGCGTCTCGGAATCGATCCAGTGGAGGTCCTCGAAGACGAGGAGGAGCGGCTGCACCTGGCTCTCGCGGAGCAGCAGGCGCTTCAAGGCATCGAGGATGCGCTGCCGGCGCTGGGGCGAGTCGGGACCGGGCCACTCCGGATCGTCGGCGGGCACGTCCAGCAGGGTGAGGAACGCGGGCAAGGTCGGCCGCAGCGACTCATCCAGCGTCAGGAGCTTGCCCGTCACCTTCTCGCGGATGCGGCGGTCGTCGTCGCGCTCGTCGATGACGAAGTAGCGCCGCAGGAACTCCACCACGGGAAAGTACGGGGTGAGCTTGCTGTAGGACACCGCGGCGGCCTCGCCGAGGAGCCAGCCCTGGGTGCGGTGCGAATGGGTAAACTCCCAGAAGAGCCGCGACTTCCCCACCCCGGGCTCGCCCACCAGCGCCACCACCTGCCCGTGGCCCCGCCGCGCGCGCTCGAGGGCCTGGCGCAGGCGATCGATCTCCGTGTCGCGCCCCACGAACGGGGAGAGCCCGCGGGCCGCGGAGGCCTGCATGCGTGAGCGCACCTGCCCCGCGCCCACCACCTCGTAGATCTCGACGGGGTCGGCGAGACCCTTCACGGGCACCGGCCCCAGCGCCTTTACCTCGACGTAACCCTCGGCCAGCCGCAGGGTGTGGGCGGTGAGCAGGCTCGTGCCCGGGCGGGCCAGCTGCTCCATGCGCGCGGCCAGATGCGTGGTCTGGCCCACCGCGGAGTAGTCCATGCGGAGGTCGCTGCCGATCGAGCGCACCACCACCTCGCCCGAGTTCAGCCCCACGCGGATCTGCACGTCGATGCCCTGATTGCGGCGCAGCTCCTCGGCGTAGGCGCCCACCGTGTCCTGCATCCGGATGGCCGCGTAGGACGCGCGCACCGCGTGGTCCTCGTGGGCCAGCGGGGCGCCGAAGAGCGCCATGATCCCGTCGCCCATCACCTGGTTCACCGTGCCCTCGTAGCGGTGCACCGCCTCCATCATCCGCTCGAGCACGGGGTCGAGCAGCCGGCGCGCCTCCTCGGGATCGCGGTCGGCGAGGAGCTCCATGGAGCCCTTGAGATCCGCGAAGAGCACCGTCACCTGCTTGCGCTCGCCGGCGAGGTCGGCGCGCGTGGTGCGGATCTTCTCCGCGAGGTGCTTGGGCGTGTAGGACTCGGGCGCGGGGGACGGCGCCCGCTCGGCGGCCTTCTCGGTGAGGGCGGCGCCGCAGTGACCGCAGAACTTCTTGCCCGCGCCCACGGGGTTCCCGCAGGACGGGCAGGGCTGCTCCATCCGGGCGCCGCACTCCTCGCAAAAGCGCGCGTCGGCACGGTTCTCGGACTGGCAGCGAGGACACCTCACGCGGGATCGGACCTCCAGTCCGCCAAGAGTAGCCGCCGGGGAACATCCGGTCAAGCGATGCAGGGACTTGGGCGGCGCGGACGGGGGGGCCGCCGCGTGGTGCTCAGCGCCGGAACCAGTCCCAGACGCGCTCCCAGAAGCGCTGGACGCGGTCCACGACCGTGCCGTGAACCTCGCAGAGCGGCGGCTCGCTCCCCGTGAGGAACACCTCGTCCACGGTCTGGGGGCAGGCGTCGGACGCGCGCCGGCCCGTCGTGGGGTCGATGCGCGCGACGGAGACTCCGGCCGGCGCCTGGAACGGAGCGGGCGGATAAGCGCCCACCGCGCGCTTCATGAAGTCGGTCCAGATGGGCGCGGCCACCTCCGAGCCGCTGAGCCCGAGCGGCCGGCTGTCGTCGAAGCCCACCCACACGAGGGCGACCAGGTTCGTCGTGTACCCCACGAACCACGCGTCGCGGCCGTCGTTGGTGGTGCCCGTCTTCCCGGCCACCGGCCCGGTGAGCCCCTGGGCGCGCACGCTCGCGCCCGTACCCGCATCGATCACGCCCTGGAGCGCCGCGGTGAGGAGGTAGGCCTCGGCCGGCGACACGGCCTGCCGCGGGGGCTCGGCCTCCTTGCCGTCGGGCGCCAGTGCGGTGACCGGTCGCGCCAGGCCGCCCGCGGCCAGGGGCAGATACGCCCGCGCCAGCTCGATCGGCGTCACCTCGAAGGCGCCGAGCGCCATCGCGGGCACCGGCCGCAGATCGCTCTCGATCCCCATGCGGCGCGCCACGTCGATGATGGAGTTCAGCCCGACCGTCTGCGCGAGCCGCACGGTGGCGCCGTTCAGCGAGGCCTCGAGCGCCCGCCGCACCGAGACCTCGCCCTCGTAGCGGTCGGAGTAGTTGCGGGGCGTCCACTCCTTGCCGTCGACGGTCATCGTGACCGGCGCGTCCTCCACGTGCGAGGCCAGGGTGAAAGCGGGCCCGTCCTCCCGGGGCGCCAGCGCGGCGAGGAAGACGAAGGGCTTGAACGCGGAGCCGGGCTGCCGGCGCGCCAGCGCGGCGCGATTGAACTGGCTCGTGCGATAGTCCCGGCCGCCGACGAGGGCGCGAATGCCGCCCGTCGCCGGGTCGACCGCGACCACCACGATCTGCACGCGGTCGCCGCCCGGGCGGGGGCGGAGCCGCGGGAAGCGCGTCTCGAGCTCGTCGACCCCGCGCGTGACCGCCGCCTCCGCGAAGCGCTGCAGCGCGACGTCCAGCGTGGTGATGACGCTCTCGCCCTCGCCCCGGTCCTCGTCGCCGCGGCGGGCGATCTCTTGTTGCACGTAGTCCACGAAGTACGGCGCGACGAGCCCCGGCGGCGGGCCCGAGGGAGCGCGCACGACCTCGCGCCGCGCCCGCTCCTGATCGGCGGGCGTGATGGCGCCCAGCTCGCGCATGCGCGCCAGCACGGTGTCGCGGCGGCTCCGCGCGCGATCCACGCTGACCGCGGGGGACAGCGCGTTCGGCGCCCGGATCATGCCGGCCAGGAGCGCCGCCTCTCCCACCGTGAGCTGCGCCGGCTCCTTCCTGAAGTAGACGCGCGAGGCGGCGCCCACGCCCCGCACGGGCCCCGAGCCCCAGTGGCCGAGGTAGACCTCGTTGAGATAGGCTTGGAGGATCTCCTCCTTGGAGTAGCGCCACTCGAGGATGGTGGAGAGCCACGCCTCCTGCGCCTTGCGCAGGAAGGTGCGCTCGGGGCTGAGCAGGCGGTTCTTCACGAGCTGCTGGGTGATGGTACTCCCGCCCTCCACCACCCGTCCCGCGCGGAGGTTCGACCAGAGCGCCCGCACGAGCGCCCGCAAGTCGAGCGCGCCGTGCTCGAAGAAGCGCTCGTCCTCCGCGGCGAGCACGGCATTCCGCAGCGCCGGTGGCACCTCGGCGAGGCGCACCGGCCGATAGGCTTCACCCGGCACCGAGCCCGCGCTGGTGAGCACCTCCGGCTCGAGGGTCATGCTATCGACCTCGACCTGCCCGCGGCGGATCCGCGCGATGCGGTCGCCGGTGAGCTCCAGCCGCACGCGCGGCGGCTTGTCGCCCACCGTCGCGGCCGGGGGCCGGAGCGCGATGTCCCAGATGCCGCCCGCGCGCCGGAACTGTCCCGGCCCCGTCGGCTGAACCCGCGTCTCCTGATACCCCAGCCGCGCGAGGAGGCCCGCGAGATCGATCGCGCCCACGTGAATGCCGGGCCGCAGCACCTGGGGCGCGGCATAGATGAGCGTGCCGCGGCGCGCCTCGGCGCGGCTGAAGCGGGAGAGCTGGGTGGCGCCGTAGCTCACGAGGACGACGGCGAGCAGCGCGATGGTGGCGAGCCCGCCCAGCAGCAGGCCTCGCCGCAGCGTCAGCACGCGCATGGCTGACTCACGATGGCAACCAGCGTGCCACGCGGAGAGTGTGCAAATCCGGGCCGGTCGGCACGGGGCCGCGGGGCCACCGAGCAGGAGTTACACCCGGTTTGCGACCGCCGCCGGTAAGGATTACCCCCGGGTGGCCGTCAGCGCGGCGGGATGGAGCCGCGGAGGCTCGGGTACCAGCGCGTGAGCGGCGAGTCCGGCATCAGGATGGTCTCGTCGCGCTCGGGGCCGGTCGAGACCACGCCGAAGCCCACGCCGATCAGCTCCGATAGCCGCTCGAGGTACTGGCGGGCCTTGGTCGGCAGCTCGTCGTACTCTCGCAGGCCCTGGGTGGACGTCCGCCACCCGGACAGCTCCTCGTACACGGGCTCGGCCTCGTGCCAGATGCGCTCCTCCTCGGGGAACTCGGTGAGGAGATCGCCCTGGTACCGGTAGCCCGTGCAGATCTTCACCGTCTCGCAGGCGTCGAGCACGTCGAGCTTGGTGATGGCGACCGTCTCCATGCCGTTGATGCGCACGGCGTAGCGGAGCGCCACGGCGTCCGCCCAGCCGGTGCGGCGCGGCCGCCCCGTCACCGCTCCGTACTCGTTGCCGCGGGAGCGCAGGAGGTCGGCCATCTCCCCGTGGAGCTCGGTGGGGAAGGGCCCGCCGCCCACGCGGGTGCAGTAGGCCTTGGAGATGCCGAGGCAGCCGTCGATCTTGGTGGGGGGAATGCCGCTGCCGGTGCAGGCCCCGCCGGCCGTGGGGCTGGAGGAGCTGATGAAGGGGTAGGTCCCGTGGTCAATGTCCAGCATGGTGCCCTGGGCGCCCTCGAACAGCACCGAGCGGCCCGCGTCGATCCACTGGGACAGGAGCAGCGTGGTGTCGGTGATGTAGGGGGCCAGCCAGCCGGCGAACCGGAGATAGGGGCCGAGGATCGACTCCACGGAGAAGGTCGCCTCGTCGTAGATCTCGCGGAGAATGCGATTCTTCTGGGCGACGTTGTACTCGAGCTTCTCCCTGAAGAGCTTGGTGTCCAGCAGATCGGCCATGCGGATACCGATCCGCGCGGCTTTGTCGGCATAGGCCGGCCCCACGCCCTTGCCGGTGGTGCCGATGCGCCGCTTGCCCGCCTTGGACTCGGAGGCCCGGTCCAGCGCCGGGTGATAGGGCATGATGAGGTGCGCGTTCTTGGAGATGTAGAGGTTGCCGTCGAGCGACACCCCCCGCTGCACCAACGACTCCATCTCCTCGATCATGGACGCGGGATCTATCACCACGCCGCAGCCGATCACGCATCGGCAGCCCGGACGCAGGATGCCGGACGGCAGCGACTGGAACACGAACCGCTCGTTGCCGACGATGACGGTGTGGCCGGCGTTGTTGCCGCCCTGATACCGAACCACCGCGTCCACGTGCGAGGCCAGCACGTCCACCAGCTTGCCCTTGGCCTCGTCCCCCCACTGCGCGCCGACGACGACGATGTTAGGCATGTCCCCTCTCCTTGAGCCCCGGGAAGTGGCGGGCGGGATCGGCGAGCAGGTCGCGCGCGGAAAGATTGCGCTCCCCGCCCCCCGCGCCGTCCCCGCCGAGATCGATCACTCGGACCTCCTCGGGGCCGCGCCCCGGCTCGCCGATTACGAGCACCCAGCGCGCGCGCTGCTGCCGCGCGTAGGCGAGCGAGTCGGCCAGTCCCCGGCTGATGATATCCCGAGCCACCGCCGCGCCGAGGTCGCGATAGCGCCGGGCGAGGGCGAGGGCCTGGGTCTTGTCCGCGGTGAAGTCGATGATGTAGAAGTCCGGCCCGGCCAGCGCGGGCTGCGCCCCCTGGGACTCGAGGGCCAACAGCGCACGTCCCACCTCGAAGGCGAAGCCGGTGGCGGGACAGTCGTAGCCGAAGCGGGCGAGCATCTGGTCGTAGCGGCCGCCGCCCACCAGCGGGGCGCCGAGCCCGGACACGTAGGCCTCGAAGTGCACGCCCGAGTAGTAGTCGAAGCCCCGCACCTCGCCCAGGTCGAGAAGCACGCTGTCGGCGAGGCCATAGAGGCGGAGCAGCCGGTACACCTCGGCGAGATTGGCCAGCGCCGCCTCCGAGCGCGCGTTCTTGACCAGCCGCTCCGCGCGCTCCAGCACGTCCCCGCGGCCGTAGAGGGTGGGGAGGGCCAGGAGCGCCTCGGTGACCCCCGCGGGGGCCCCGAGCGCGGTCACGCGCCGCTCGAGGGCGGACACGTCCTTGCGCCCCAGCGCGGAGCGCAGCCCGCGCGCCGTCTGGGGGTCGGCGCCCAGATCCTCGAGCATGCCGCGGAAGAAATCGGTCTGCCCCACATCCAATTGGAAGTCGGCCAATCCAAGTGCCCGAAGGCCCTCCACCGTCATGGCGATCATCTCCGCGTCGCCCTCGGGATTGGGCAGCCCCACCAGCTCCACGCCGGCCTGATAGAACTCGCGGTAGCGCCCCACCTGGGGCTCGGCGTCGCGGAACACGTTGGTGAGGTAGGCCAGGCGCAGGGGCTTCGCCTCCTCCCGCATGCGCGTCGCCACGATGCGCGCGATCTGCGGCGTGATGTCGGCGCGCAGGGCGAGGAGGCGGCCGCTCTCGCGGTCCACGAGCTTGAACATGCCCTCCTGGACGTCCCCGTCCGTGCCCTTGGAGAGCACGTCGAAGTACTCGTAGGTGGGCGTCACCACTTCGCGATAGCCCCACCGGCGAAACACGCCGAGCAGGCGCTCCTCCACCACGCGCTTGGTAGCGGCCTCGTCGGGCAGATAGATCTTCACGCCCTTGGGAAGCTGGGTCTGCGGCGGCCGGCGCTCCATCACGTCGTCGCCTTGATCGACGGGAGATGGATGGCGTCCAGATGCACCAGGGTGTTCATCCGGTGCAGGGCCGTCCAGTCCGCGCGGAACTCGAGCTCGGAGATGCCGGTGGCGGCGAGGTGAATGGACCAGATGCGCTCGAGCGGCAGGCCGAGCGCGTCCAGGATGATGACGCGCGCGGACACGCCGTGGGCGACCAGGCAGACGCTCTGGTCCTCGTGCTCGCGGCGCAGCCGGTCGAGGCCGGCGAGCACCCGGGCACGGACGTCCTCCAACGTCTCCCCGCCGCCGGGCGGCACGAAGCGGTGCGGCGCGTCCGCCCAGAGGCCAAAGCGGTCGGGGTCCCGGGCCTTGCAGTCGTCGAAGCAGAGCCCCTCCCACTCCCCGAAGGCCATCTCGCGGAAGTCGGCTTCCTGGCGGACGGGCAGGCCGTGGTGCGCGGCGATGGCCGCCGCGGTTTCGCGCGCCCGGCCCAGGGTGCTGGCGTAGATCGCCTTGAGCGGCTCCTTGGCCAGCGCCCGGCCGACGGCCTCGGCCTGCGCCCGTCCCACCTCGGACAGGGCGGAGTCCTGCCAGCCCTGGTACCGCCGGTCGCGGTTCCAGACCGTCTGCGCGTGCCGTAGGAGAAGGAGTCGGAGCCCCATGGCCAACGCGCTATGGTACCGGAAGGGGGCGCGTGTTGCCTAGGGCGAGGCTCAGCCGCGCTCGGCGAAGACCTTCTGGGCGGCCCGCACGGAGGCGCCCCAATCCACCGGATGGCCAAGCTCCTGCAGCACCTGCTCGAGGGCCGACAGGGCGGTGATCACGTCGAACTCGGCGACATAGCCCATGTGGCCGAGCCGGAACACCTTGCCCTTGAGCTTCCCCTGACCCCCCGCGATGGTGATGTTGTGCGACGTCGAGTACGTGGACAGCACGTTCTCGCTGTCGACGCTGGGTGGCGCCACCACCGCGGTGAGCGAGGGCGTTGGGGTGGCCTTGGGATAGAGGGTGAGACCGAGAGCCTCCACCCCCGCCCGCGTGGCCCGGGCCAGCCGGTCGTGGCGCTTGATCGTGTTCGGGAGCCCTTCCGCGTCGATCATCCGCAGCACCTCGCGGAGCCCGAGCATGATGGACACGGCGGGGGTGAAGTGCGCCTCGCCCTGCGACACCGCCTTCGCCTCCTCGGTGAGGTCGAAGTAAAACTTCGGCAGGCGCGACGCCTTCACGTGCCCCCATGCTTTCTCGGAGAGCGCGCAGAACGAGAGCCCGGGCGGGAGCATCAGCCCCTTCTGCGATCCCGACACCACGAGGTCGACGCCCCAGGCGTCCATGGCGAGGTCAGCGATGCCGAGGCTCGAGACCGCGTCCACCACGCAGATCGCGCCGGTGCCGCGCGTGACCGCGGCGATGCCTTTCACGTCGTGGAGCACGCCGGTCGACGACTCGCTGTGGGTCATGAAGACGGCCTTGGCCTCGGGATGGCGGCGCAGCGCGTCCGCCATGGCGTCCGGCGATACGGTCTCGCCCCAGGGGGCCGCCACCCGCACCACGCTGATGCCGTAGGCTTTCGCCAGATCCTCCCACCGCTCGCCGAAGCGCCCGGCGGTGAGGACGAGCGCGATATCATCCGGGGAGAGGACGTTCACGAACGCCGCCTCCATCGCGCCCGTGCCCGACGAGGTGAAGGGAATCACCTCTTGGCGGGTCTGGAACAGCCGCTTGAGACCGGCCCGCACCTCGGCGAAGAGCGAGTCGTACTCCGGGGTGCGGTGATGGATCATGGGCTGCGCCATGGCGAGCAGCACGTTCGGGGGCACCGGCGTGGGGCCCGGCGCCATCAGCTGATACTTCTTCATCCAGCGCTCCTTGTGGTCGAAGTGGTGGCGCACCTACCGTAGCACGATCGCTCCCGCCAGTTCAGCGTCGCGCGGGCGCGGGCGGCGGCACCAGCGTGCTCGGCCGTCCCTTCACGGAGCGGCCCAGCGCGGTGACGAAGATCGCGTCGAGCCCCGTCGCGTCAGGCGAGAAGAATTCGACGACCTGCCGATCGTAGAACGTGAGGCCGGTGGCCCCGAAGCCCTGCGCGTAGGCGGCGAGGTAGAGGCGCCCGCCGATGTAGCCGGCCTCCAGGTTCGCCAGGCGATAGCCGCGATTGCCCCAGCGTCCCAGCAGCGCGGGAAGATCGGCGAGAAAGAACACCGTGGCGCTGGAGGCGCCGCCGAGGGCCTGCTCGAGGGTGAGGAAGGCCGACGCATTCCGGAAGTCGCCCGCCCGCAGGAGCGCCAGCGCGTGCTCGGCGAGCCGATAGCGATAGGCCCCGGGCGCGATCCCCTCCACCGCGTGCACGTTGACGTAGAGCTCCACGCTCCCCGCCGGCACATCCGCCACCCAGCCGCGGGCGCCATGGTAGAGCGCGTTCGACAGCTCGGCGGCCGTGATGGCCTCACCGGAGAACTGGCGCGTGGAGCCGCGGCGGGCAATCGTTTCGGCCAGAGACCGAGGAGACGCCAGGCTCGCTGGAGGAAGGGCAACCCGCTCTTCTTCCATCAGCGGGGGCCTCGAAATGGCCCCCGCCGTGCCCTCATCACGCGCTCGGTCGGGGAACTGTCTCTCTACCATCAGCGGGGGCCCAGACATGGCCCCCGCTCTCCCCCACTCCGCGGACGCTCCTTGCTCCCGCCACTCCAGAACCTCGGCTTCGCTCTCGAGCGACGAGTTGGCGTAGGCGTCGCGGAGCGTGGGGTAGTCGACGTCGCGCGAGGACAGCGGGATCACGCGGTGTGCGAGCGGACCGATGACCGGCGCCACGGAGGCGGCGGGGCCCTCCGGCCCGAGGGGCGCCAGCGCCAGCGCCCCCTCCTTCTCCGCATCCAGCCCCAGGAGGCCATTGACCTCCCGCTCGACGAACCCCGTGACCAGCCGCGCGGGCACCGCCATCGCGGCCGCGGCGGCCAGCAGATTGGCGAAGAGGCTTCCCGAGTCCCAGAAGAGGTGCCGGTACCCGCGCGCCTGGTACTTCCACGTGTTGCGCCAGTAGATGGCGGTGGCGATCACAGTGGCCGGGACGGCGGCGATGCGATCGTCGCCCGCCGCCACCGCGAGGGCGCCGCGATAGTCGCCCGCGCGAAGCTCGCGGAGGGCGAAGTCGCCGGGCGAGAAGTGATAGACGCCGGCGGGCAGGTCGTCGAGGGCCCGCGTCACCACGTAGAGCTCCGTCTGGTAGAGCGCGCCGGTGGACGGGGCGGCGCGGAAGTACTGGCGCCCGCCGCCCGGATACTCCCGGGTGCGCGTGATGCCGCCCGAGAAGAAGAGGATGGCGGCCAGGCCCGGGAGATCGAGGGCCGCCGTTCCCTCGCCTGCCGCGGCCAGGGCGCGGAACGTATCCATCGACAGATCCGGCAGCTCGCGCGGCAGCGGCCGCGGTGGCAGATCCGCATAGACCTTGAAGGGGGACGGCTGGATGTCCCACAGCAGCCGATGCCCGCTCGCCCGCACCGACTCGGGCGAATGCGCCGTCTGGTCGTGATACCGCCGCGCCGACTCGATGGCCCGGTTCACGCGGGCGATTCGGGGGCTAGAAGGAGTAGGGCGGCCGGAACACCCCGCGCTCGGTGACGATGGCGCTGATCAGCTCGGCCGGGGTCACGTCGAAGGCGGGATTGTAGACGGGGGAGGCCAGGGGCGCGGTCTGGCGCCCCGCGACCTGGCGCACCTCGGCGGGATCGCGCTCCTCGATCACGATGGACGCGCCCGACGCGATGGCGGGGTCGATGGTGGAGGACGGCGCCGCCACGTAGAAGGGGATGCCGTGGTGCCGGGCGAGTACGGCGAGGCCATAGGTACCGATCTTGTTCGCGGTGTCGCCGTTGGCGGCGATGCGATCGGCGCCGGTGACGACCAGGTCCACCTCGCCCCGCTTCATCACGGAGGCGGCGACCACGTCCGAGATCAGGCGGTGGGGAATGCCCTCCTTCACCATCTCCCAGGCGGTGAGCCGTGAGCCCTGCATCACCGGCCGCGTCTCGTCCACCCACACCAGCGCCACCTTGCCACGCTCGTGGGCGGCGCGAATGATCCCGACCGCGGTGCCGTAGCCCGCGGTGGCGAGCGCGCCCGCGTTGCAATGGGTGAGGATGCGCGCGCCCGCGGGCACGAGCGCGGCTCCGTGCGCGCCCATGGCGCGATTGGCCGCGAGATCTTCGTCGAGAATGGCCTGGGCCTCGGCGAGGAGGCCCGCGCGCGCCGCCTCCAGCGGCTGGGTGCGCCCCGCCGCCACGCGGCGCTGCATGCGCTCGAGGGCCCAGAAGAGGTTGACCGCGGTGGGCCGGGTCGCGGCGAGGCCCTTGATCGCCTCCTCGAGGTCGGCCTGCCAGGCGTCGAAGTCCCGCGCGCGGCTCGCACGCGCGGCCAGCACCACGCCGAAGGCCGCGGCCACCCCGATGGCCGGCGCCCCGCGCACCACGAGGCGGCGAATGGCCTCGGCCACCTCTTGCCAGGTGGCGCAGGCGCGCTCCACCTCCTCGGCGGGCAACCGCGTCTGGTCCACGAGGATCAGCCGATCGTCCGCCCAGCGCAGCGGCGTGATCATCGGGGGGCGCGTCCTGGCGCCGGCGGGGCGCCGGGCCCGCCCAGCCGCGCCCGGGCGTCGGCCGTGTCGAGCGTGCGCAGGCGGAAGAGCTTGTCGCGCCCGGCGGCGCCCCGCGCGAGCTCCACCGTGGAGGGCGGCACGCCGAGGGCGGCGGCGAGGAGCCGGGCCACGGCGGCATTGGCGCGCCCCTCGCGGGCGGGCGCGCTCACCCGCACCCGGAGCGCCTGGCCCTGCCACCCGACGATCGCGTCGGTCGCGGCGCCCGGCTGCACGCGGACCGCGAGAAGACCGGCCATCGGCCTGTTTGCTCTCGGGCGTCAGCCCGCGGCCGAGCCGCCGCCGGCCTCGTCCTTCAGATCCTGGTCGATCATGCGCTGATACATGTCGAGGGTGGCCCGCAACCCCTCGGCCACCTGCCGGCGCTGCCGCTTGAGCGACAGGATCTCGTTGCGCAGCGCCGCCTCCTCCGCGCGATTCGACTCCAGGAGCTTCTCGCCCTCCAGCTCCGCCTCGCGCAGGATGAGCGCGGATTCGCGGCGGGCGTTCTCCTTCATCTCCTCGGTGAAGTGCTGGGTGGTGACCAGGGTCTGCTGCAGCACCTTCTCCCGGTCCTCGAGGCCGCGCGTCCGGTCCTCGAGCACCTGGAGCTGCTCCTTGAGGAGCGCGTTCTCCTTGATGAGCGCCTCGTAGTCCTGCGCGACGTCCTCCAGGAACGTGTCCACTTCCTGAACGTCGAAGCCGCGGAACATTCGCACGGTGAACTGCTGCTGCCGAATGTCCATGGGTGTGATGCGCACGGTCCCCTCCTCAGTGCTTCATAGCAGCGACGGCAGGATCACCCGCTTCACGAATTCTATGGCGATGATGACGATGAGCGGGGAGAGATCGAGGCCGCCCGTCTTCCAGGGCGGCAGGAGATTGCGCACGGGCCGCAGCACCGGCTCGGTGACGCGGTGGAGGAACTGCACGATCGGGTTGCGCGGGTCGGGGCTCACCCAGCTGATGAGGGCGGCCGCGATGATGACCCAGGAATAGATCGACAGCAACCAGCCAATGAAGTCGACGATGTTGTAGGCAAGCACGTCAGCGTGGTCTCCCGAGCTCGCGGGAGCGCAGGGTGGCTCGCTCGACCGCGCTGATGAAGGTGCGCCGCACTCCGCCCTCCTCGAGGGCCGCGATGCCCGCGATGGTCGTGCCGCCGGGCGAGGACACCATGTCCTTCAGCTGGCCGGGGTGCGCGCCAGTTTCCAAGATCAGCTTGGCCGAGCCGAGCACGGTCTGGGCGGCCAGGGTCATGGCGGTGGCGCGGTCGAGCCCCATCTTCACGCCGCCGTCGGCGAGGGACTCGATGACGATGGCGACATAGGCCGGCCCCGAGCCGGAGAGCCCGGTCACCGCGTCCAGCGCGTCCTCGTCGAGCAGGACCGCCTTGCCCACCGCGCCGAACAGCTCCTGCGCGGTCTCGAGATCACCGGGCGCGAGCCCCTCCGCGCGGGCGATGGCGGTCACGCCTTCCAGCACGAGCGCCGGCGTGTTCGGCATGACCCGGATCAGCCGCACCGAGCGGCCGAGCTGGGCGCGGATGGTGGCGGTGGCCACGCCCGCCGCCACCGAGATGAAGAGCTTGCGCTCGTCGGCCGCGGAGGCGATCTCGCCCAGCACGGACGCCATGGTCTGGGGCTTCACCGCCAGCACCACCACGTCGGCGTCCCGCACCAGCGCCACGTTGTCCGCGACGGCGCGGATCCCGTAGCGGCTGGCGATCTGGCCCAGCCGGTCGCGCTGGGCGTCGCTGGCAAGGATGTGGTCGGCCGGCACGAGGCCCGCCTGCACCATGCCGCGGATCATCGCCTCACCCATGTTCCCCGCGCCGAGGAAGCCCACGCGCTTGCCCTTGATGCTCACGCCCGCTTCTCCCTCGGGCCAAAGATCGACGTGCCCACCCGCACCATGGTGGCGCCCTCCTCGATCGCGACCTCGTAGTCGGCGCTCATGCCCATGGACAAGTGCTCCAGGCCGGTGCCCTCGCGCAGCTCGCGCAGGCGGCGGAAGTAGGGGCGCGCCGCTTCCGCGTCCGGCACCTGAGGCGGGATGGCCATGAGCCCCCGGATGTCCAGGTTGCGCATCCCGGACATGGCGTCGAGCAGCGCTTTCACCTCGCCGGGGGCGGCCCCGCCCTTCTGCGGCTCCTCGCCGAGATTCACCTGGAGGAGCCCGCGCACCTTCCGGCCCGCCGCATGGGCGCGCTTGTCGAGCTCCCGCGCCAGCTCGAGGCGATCCACCGAGTGGATCCAGTCGAAGAGCTGCACCGCGTCCTTGGCCTTGTTGGTCTGGAGCGAGCCGATGAGATGCCAGGGCACGGG
>DATEDO010000139.1:0-3952 GCA_035281625.1 Candidatus Methylomirabilota bacterium | reverse complement strand
CGCTACGACGCGTCCGGATCGATGCCGTGCTCCTTCAGCTTCTTGCGCAGGGTGTTCCGGTTGATGCCGAGCAACTGAGCCGCCCGGACTTGGTTGCCCTTGGTCTCGCGCATGACGGCGCGAAGGAGCGGTCTCTCGACGAGGCCCACCATGAGGGCGTGGAGGTTGGCGGAGGCGTGCCCGCGCATCCCCCGCACGCACTCCTGCATCTTGCGCTCGATGATCTCCTCGAGCGTGGCGTCCGCGGCCACCCCCGCCGCGGCGGACACGGGCCCGATCGGCAGGTGCTCCGGCAGCACCGCCCCCGAGCCCGCCATCACCATGGCGCGCTGGATGACGTTCTCCAGCTCGCGCACGTTTCCCGGCCAGTCGTAGCCGACCAGCCGGTCCATGGCCTCGGGGGCGATGATGCGCTCCCCGAGCGCTTCCGCGTACTTGGCGAGGAAGTGATCGGCCAGCAGGGGGATGTCGCCCCGGCGCTCGCGGAGAGCGGGGAGCGAGAGCGACACCACGTTCAGGCGGTAGAAGAGATCCTCGCGGAAGCGCCCTTCCTTCATCATCGCCTCGAGGTCGCGGTGGGTGGCGGCGAGCACCCGCACGTCCATGCGGATCAGCTCGTGACCGCCCACCCGCTCGAAGGCTCGCTCCTGCAGCGCGCGCAGGAGCTTCACCTGGAGCTCCGGCGGCATGTCGCCGATCTCGTCGAAGAAGACGCTGCCGCCGTGGGCCAGCTCGAGCTTGCCGAGCCGGCGCTCCTTGGCGTCGGTGAAGGCGCCCTTCTCGTGACCGAACAGCTCGGACTCGAGCAGCGTGGCCGGGATGGCCGCCGCGGAGATGCCCACGAAGGGCCGCCCTGCCCGCCGGCTGTAGTGATGGAGCGCGCGCGCCACGACCTCCTTGCCGGTGCCGGACTCGCCGCGGAGGAGGACGCTGACGTCGCTGGCGGCGACGCGGCCGATGGTCTTGTAGACCTCCTGCATGGTGGGATGCCGGCCCACGAGCGCGCCGAACTCCCAGACCTCCCGGAGCCCGGTCCGGAGCGAGGCCACCTCCTGGGTGAGCCGGCGCGCCGACAGCGCGCGCTCGGCGAGCAGCAGGGCCTCGTCGAGATCGAAGGGCTTGGTGAGGTAGTCGTAGGCGCCCTGCTGCATGGCCGCCACCGCCGTCTCCATGGTGCCGTGGGCGGTCATGATGACGACGACGGCGTCCGGCCGCTGGCTGCGGATCTGCCCCAGCAGGGTGAGGCCGTCCACGCCCGGCATGCGGACGTCCAGCAGCACGAGATCGTAGGCGTGGGCCTCCGCCTCGCGCAGGGCGGCGGCGCCGTCCTTCACCGCGGTCACGGTGTAGCCGGCGCCGCGGAAACCCTTCTCCAGGACCCAGCGGAGCCCGTCCTCGTCGTCGGCGATCAGGATATGGCCGTGCGACACGCTCACCTCGCGATGGGCACGAAGCACGTCACGGTGGTGCCGCGGCCGCCCTCGCTCAGGATCTGGATGGCCCCGCGGTGCTCGTCGAGGATGCGGTGGCAGAGGGCCAGGCCGAGCCCCAGCCCGCGCTCCTTGGTGGTGAAGAACGGCGTGAAGAGCTTGGCGCGCGCCGCCTCCGGAATGCCCTCGCCCTCGTCCACCACCTGGACTTCGGCCATGCTTCGCTGACCCCCGCCGAGATCGACCTTGGCGAAGAGCGGGTTCAGGCTGAGCCGGGTGACGAGGGTGAGGCGGCCGCCCCGGGGCATGGCCTCGATGGCGTTCCGCACGAGGTTGTGGATCACCTGCAGCATGCGGTCCTCGTCGGCCAGGATGGGGGGCAGGCTCGGGTCATAGCGCCGGTGGATCTGCACGCCGGAGTCAGCCGCCATCTGTTCGGAGAGAAGCGCTACGCGTTCCAGGAGCTGATGGATGTTGAGGGGTACCGGCCGCAGCGTCACCGGCCGGCCCAGATCCAGCAGCATCTCGATGATGCGGTTGACCCGGCCGACCTCGGTGAGGAGCACGTCGGTGTACTCGCCCCAGCGCGCCTCGTCGCCCAGCTCGCGCTTGAGCAGCTGCACCGCGCCCCGGATCGCGCCCAGCGGATTGCGGATCTCGTGGGCGAGCCCGACCGCCACCCGCCCCACCGCGGCCAGCGTCTCGCCCCGGCGCACCTCGGCCTCGAGCTGATGCAGGCGGGTGATGTCGCGGATCACCGCCACCGCCGCGTCCACCGCCCCGCCCCGGCCAGCCAGGGGCGCGGTCATCACGCTCACGTGCACGGTGCGGCCGTCGGCGCTCTCCACGGTGGCCTCGGACTCCGAGCGGCTCTCGCCGGTGGTCAGGGTGTCGGTGAGATGCCGCACCAGCGAGGTGTCGGGCGGAAACACTTCCTTCAGGGTCCGTCCCGTCACGCGGCGGGCGGAGCGCCCCAGCAGCGCCTCGGCGGCGGGATTCCAGAGCACGACGCGGAGCTCGCCGTCGACGCCCACCACCGCGTCGGGAAGGCCAGCGACCAGGGCCTCGGCGTCGAGCCGCCTCATCGGCCGTTCACGCCAGGGCCAGATCGGGAATCGCGTTCATGGTCAGCGGCGCGCGCTCGCCCGCGACGAGCCGGTCGTGCCCAGCGGCGGCGATCATCGCCGCATTATCGGTGCAGAGCGCCCGCGAGGGCACGTGGAGCTCCCAGCCGCGCTCTCCGCACTCGGCCTGGAACGCCGCGCGCAGGACTCCGTTGGCCGCGACCCCGCCGGTGAGGAGGATGCGGCGCACGCCGAGGCGGAGGGCCGCGCGCGCGGTCTTGCGCACGAGCATCTTCACCACCGTGGCCTGGAACGAGGCGGCCACGTCGGCCACCTGCGGCGCTTCCAGCGGACGCTGGCGCCTGACGTGGAGCGACACCGCGGTCTTGATCCCGCTGAACGAGAAGTCGGACGCGCCGTCACTCATCTGCGCCGTGGGAAACGCGACGGCGCGGGGATCCCCCGCCCGTGCGGTCCGCTCGATGATCGGCCCGCCCGGATAGCCGAGCCCCAGGAGCTTCGCCACCTTGTCGAAGGCCTCGCCGGCGGCGTCGTCCCGCGTCTGGCCGATGCGCTCGTACTGTCGGGGCGCGCGCGCCAGATACAGCGCGGTATGTCCGCCGGAGACCACCAGGGCGAGGAACGGGTAGGCGGGAGATCGCTCCTCGAGGAACGCGGCGTAGATGTGCCCCTCGAGATGATTCACGCCCACCAGGGGGAGCCGGTGCACGTAGGCGATGGACTTGGCCACCGAGCAGCCGATGAGGAGCGAGCCCACGAGGCCGGGGCCCTGGGTCACGGCGATGCCCTCGATGTCCTCGAGGCGCGCGCCGGCCTGCCCCAGCGCCCCCCGCACCACCGGCAGGATGTCCTCGAGATGACGCCGCGAGGCCAGCTCGGGCACCACGCCCCCGTACGGCCCGTGCACCGTGTCCTGCGACGCCACCACCTGCCCCACGATGCGCCGGCCCCCCTCCAGGACGGCGGCGGCCGTCTCGTCGCAGGACGTCTCGATCCCCAGCACCAGCATGCCGTCCCCTTCCTCGCTCGACCTTACCGCGTGAGCTGCGACACCGGCACGAGGCGGATGCCCGCGGCTTCCCACCGGCTCACGTACTCCTTCAACAGGCGGAGGGTCAGCGGATGCCCGTGCGCCAGCACGATGGCGTCCCCGCGCTGCGCCGCCACCCGCTGCGCCTCCTCCAGCCGGGCGCGCTCCCCCGCCTCGCCGGCGGCGGCATCGACCACGACCTGCCGCCTCCCCGCCCGCAGGCCGAGCCCCCGCGCCTCCTCGAACGCCACCGAATGGTTGCTCGTGAGGGCGTCCACGAAGAGGAGCCGGCGCTCCGCGAGGGGCTCCAGCGCCGCGCGCATCCGTCCCCGATCCTCGGTCATGCGCGACCCCATGTGATTGGTGACGCCGATCACCGTGGGGAGCGCGGCCAGATGCTGGGCCAC
>DATEDO010000138.1:0-11453 GCA_035281625.1 Candidatus Methylomirabilota bacterium | reverse complement strand
CTTGGTGTACTCGCCCAGCGCGCCGGAGATGCAGCGCCCGCCCTCGATGAACACCGGGCCCGAGGGGCCCAGCTCGGGCAGGCGGATCCGGGGGCAGGGAAACCACAGCTCCCGGAACTCGGTCAGCCGCGTCCAGTCCATTTAGTTCACCTGTGCGTAGATTCTCACGGCCTGCGGTTGGGCCTCTTCGGCCCTTCGGGCCTCATCGGGGCGTCGTCGCGACCGTGAGCACCGGCGCGAGGCGGGCCTCATCGGGGCGTCGTCTCGGCCCTGCCTACTTCGCGGGGACTTCGGCCAGGACCTTGTCCAGCGCGCCGCGGACGCGCTCGAGGTCCTTCTCGTGCTTCACGAGCATGGTGAGGGTGGATTCCACCAGCTCGCGGTCGAGGGCGTCGGCGTTGAGGATGACCAGCGAGCGCGCCCAGTCCAGGCTCTCCGACACCGAGGGGGCCTTGCGGAGCTCGAGGCCGCGGATCTTTCCGACCACGCCCACCACCGCCTGGGCCAGCCGCTCCGGAATCTCCGGCACCTTGAGGCGGATGATGGCGAGCTCCTCGTCCGAGGGCGGAAAGTCGATGAAGAGATGCAGGCACCGGCGCTTCAGGCCATCCGAGAGCTCGCGGGCATTGTTCGACGTGAGAACCACGAGGGGGATGTTGGTGGCCTTGATGGTCCCGAGCTCCGGCACCGAGACCTGGAAGTCCGAAAGGACCTCGAGGAGGAAGGCCTCGAACTCCGGCTCGGCCTTGTCGATCTCGTCCACGAGCAGCACCACCGGGTCCGCGGACTCGATGGCCTGAAGCAGCGGGCGGGGGGACAAAAATCGGTGGGAGAAGAAGGCATCATCCTGACCGGAGATCTTCGCCACCGCGTCCGGCAACGAGGGCGCGTCGGCGATCAGCTCACCGATGCGCTCCCGCAGGAGCTGGGTGTAGAGGAGCTGCTTGGCGTACTTCCACTCGTAGAGCGCCTTGCCCTCGTCGAGCCCCTCGTAGCACTGGAGCCGGATCAGCCGGCGCCCGGAGATGTCGGCGAGGGTCTTCGCCAGCTCGGTCTTGCCCACCCCCGCCGGTCCCTCGATGAGGACGGGGCGGCCCATCCGCGCGGCGAGAAAGACCACGGTGGAGATGCGGCGATTGGCGATGTAGCCAGCGCTCTTGAAGCGCTGCTGGACCTCCTCGACCGACTGGAACATGGCGTCTCCTTGGAATGAATTGGAATGAATTGGCGTTCATCCTAGCATCATGCCCCCCATTTGGCGAGCGGCGCAGCCGGTGCGAGACTGAGTCGGCATGCCCTTCACGCCGGATGACGCGCGCGCCCGTCGCTACGCTCGGCTGCGCTTGGCGCTCGGGCTCGGGGGCTTCGCGCTGAGCGTCGCCTATCTGGCAATACTCCTCGCCACCGGCGCCTCCGCGGCGCTCGCCGCCACGGTGGCGACGTGGACGCCGCGGCCCTGGCTGCAGCTCGCGGTGCTCCTCGCAATCCTGGCCGGGGGCTGGCGTGCGCTCAGCCTGCCCCTGGCGTGGCTCGGCTCCTTCTGGCTCCCGCGACGCTACGGCCTCCTGCATCAGCCCTTTCGCCAGTGGCTATGGGACGCGCTCAAGACGGCGGCGATCGGCGCGCCCCTCGCGCTGGCCGGCGCGGAGCTGGCGTACGCGCTGCTGCGCTCCACGCCGTGGTGGTGGCTGGTCAGCGCGGTGGCCTTCTTCGCCGCGACGGTGCTGCTCACGCTGATCGCCCCGGTGTGGTTGCTCCCCCTCTTCTACCGGCTGGTCCCTCTTCCCGATGGACCGTTGCGCGTGCGCCTGGTGGCGCTGGCCGCGCGCGCCGGGGTGCCCGTGCTCGGGGTATGGGTGGGCGATCAGTCACGGAGGAGCCGCACCGCCAACGCCGCCGTCACGGGGCTCGGACGCACCCGACGCATCATCCTGTTCGACACCCTGCTGCGTGATTTCAGCGAGGACGAGGTTGAGGCGGTGCTCGCCCACGAGCTGGCCCATCATGCCCATGCGGACATGTGGCGCGGCTTGGCCGTGCACGGCGCCGTGACGCTGACCACGTGCTGGGCCGCGGACCGGGTGCTGGCGGCGGGGGCCACGCGGCTCGGCCTGTCGGGGCCGGCGGACCTCGCGGGGTTGCCTCTGGCGGGCCTCATCGTGCTGGGGGCTGGGCTCGTCACGCTGCCGCTGATCAATGGCTGCTCTCGCCTGATGGAGCGGCAGGCCGATGACTTCGCCGTGCGCGTGCTGGGGCGGGCCGGGGCCTTCGTCTCCGCCATGGAGCGGCTCGCCCGGCAGAACCTGGCGGAGCGGAACCCCCATCCCGTGAAGGAGCTGCTCTTCTATTCCCACCCCGCCATCGGGCGGCGGATCGCCCGCGCCCGGATGCTGGAGGGCCGGTCGGCGGGCTGACACTGTACCGGCCAGGCCGTCCCTCCCCGGACGGACCGGGAGGGAGCATTCCAAGTTCTGTTGTAATATCCAATACTTATATTTCGAACTCGCTGGCACCCGTCTTGCTGACTCGCTTAGGGCGAGAGACCACGGCGATGGCAATCAACGAGTCGGCGTCTTCAGCTCTCAGCATGGCGCGGCCCGGCCCCGCGACCTCGGCGGTGGTTCGGCACCTTCAGGTGCTGCGCTCCGTGACCGAGGCGGTGAGCCGGTCCCTGGACCTCGAAGAGGTGCTCGACCGTTCGCTCGATGCCCTGACTCAGGTCACCGGGCACGAGATCTCGAGCCTGCATCTGGTGTCCCCCGACGGGGAGACGCTCCTGCTACGGGGCGAGCGCGGCATGTCGCCGCGGCTCCGTGAAGTCAATCTCGTGCTGCCCATGGGCGTGGGCCTGATCGGCAGCGTGGCGCGGAGCGGCCAGCCGCGCCGGGTGGACGACGTCGGGCGCGCGCGCGATCTCCTGCCCGCGGCGCGCGAGGCGGTGGTCGCCGACGGGATCCGCGCCTTCGTGTGCGTGCCCATCCGGGCCCGGCAGCGCCTGCTCGGCACGCTCTCCCTGGGCCGGTCGGCGGGCAGCCGCTTCACCGACGGCGAGCTGTCCCTGCTCGAGTGCGTGTCCGACCAGATCGGGCTGGCGCTGGACAATGCCCGGCTCTACTCCGAGACCCGGCATCAGCTCACGGAGCTCGAGCGCGCGCGGACGGCGGCGGTGCGCGCCGAGCGGATGTCCGCCATCGACGGCCTCGCCGCCGGCGTGGCGCACGAGATCAACAATCCCCTCACCATCATCCTCGGCCAGATCCACGTGATGCTGCAGGGTGACCCCGGAGAGGAGCTCCAGAGTCAGCTCGGCGTCATCGACGGGGCCGCCCGACGCGCCGCCAAGATCGTGAAGGACCTCCGCTCGTTCGCGGAGCCCGCGCCGGCCCAGCGCGCCCCCGTGTCGGTGAGCGCGCTCGTCCGCCAGGTCCTGGACGCCAACGCCTCGCGCCTGCGCGCCGACCACGTGGAGTGGCGGACCGCGCTCGAGGAGGTGCCCACGATCTGGGCGGACGCGGCCCAGCTCGAGCAGGTGCTCCAGAGCCTGATCGACAACGCCCGCTTCGCGATGGCCGCGGCCCATCAGGGCGGCATGCTGACGCTGCGGCTCATGCCCATCTCCGCGGGCATCCGCATCGAGGTGGCCGACGACGGGCCCGGCATCGCGCCGAATCACCTGCCCCGCATCTTCAATCCCTTCTTCACCACGAAAGGGCCGGATCAGGGCCGGGGCCTGGGCCTCGCGGTGGCCCACGGCATCATCAAGGAGCACGGCGGGCGACTCTGGGCCGAGAACGCCGAGTCCGGCGGCGCCGTGCTGATGCTGGAGCTGCCGGTGAGCCTCCGCCGCACCGAGCGCGCCGCCTCCTAGCCTCGCCGGCCTCGCTTCGTCCTCCGTCTCGCCGCGCGCGCGTGATAGGCTGGGGCGCCATGCGCGGCCTCCTGCCCTCGTTCACGCTCGCGCTCGCGGTCCTCGTGCTCGCCTCCGCGTGCGGCGCGCCGTCATCGAGCAGCTCGTCATCGTCTTCGTCGTCGGGCGGCGTACGGTGTCTCGATCGAGGCCCTTCGGGCCAGGGCGCGCGGACGGCATCCGAGCAGCCCGATCGCCCGCTCTTCTTCCTGTTCTGCGTCCAGTCGCCCTGACGGGACGCCGGGGGCCGTTTCCGGCCCGGTTGCCGACCCTTGGTTGAGCCCTCCGGGAGGCCATGCTAGGCTCGCCTGGTTCGCACATCCCCCCTCCCGGAGGCACCATGAGCGCAGCCAAGGAATCCATCGCCCAGGCCGTCGACCGCCTCGGAGACGAGCTGGAAGCGCTGTCCCGCCGCATCCACGACCATCCCGAGCTGGGCTATCAGGAGAGGCAGGCCGCGGGCTGGCTCACGGAATTCCTCGCCGGCAAGGGCTTCAAGGTCGAGCAGGGCGTGGGTGGGGTCGAGACGGCCTTCCGCGCCATCCTCGAGACCGGTGAGGGCCCCACCGTCGCCATCATGTGCGAGTACGACGCGCTGCCGGGCATCGGGCACGCCTGCGGGCACAACGTGATCGCGGCCTCCGGCGCCGGCGCGGGCGCGGCCCTCGCAGTGGCCAAGGGCGTTCTGCCCCGGGGGCGCGTGGAGGTCATCGGGACGCCCGCCGAGGAGGGCGGCGGCGGGAAGTGTCGCCTCATCAAGGCCGGCGTGTTCAAGAACGTGGACGCGGCGATGATGATTCACGGCTTCGACCGCACCATTCTCCACCAGGATCTGCTGGGCATCGTGCGGGGCACGTTCGAATTCACCGGCAAGGCCTCCCATGCCTCCGCCGATCCCTGGGAGGGCGTGAACGCCCTCGACGCGGTGATCGGCATGTTCAACGCGGTGGCGATGATGCGCCAGCAGGTGCGGCCGGACTGCCGCATCCACGGCATCATCACCAACGGCGGCGCCGCCGCGAACATCATTCCCGAATACGCCTCTGCGGTGTTCTACGTGCGCGCCCCGCGCATCGACGTGATGTGGGATCTCTACAAGCGGGTGGAGGCCTGCGCCCAGGGCGCGGCCAAGGCCACCGGCTGCAGCCTCAAGGCGACGCAGAACGCGGACAACGTGTACGAGCCCCTCAGGCGCAACCAGACGCTCCTCGACCTCTTCGCCGCCAACATGAGGACGGCGGGGCTCGAGGAAGGGCCGCCCGTGCTCGATCGCCTCGGCTCCTCGGACGTGGGCAACGTGAGCCAGGTCATCCCCTGCATACAGCCCATGGTCGGCATCGCGCCCCTGGGCACCGCCATCCACACCCGCGAGTTCGAGGCCGCCGCGGTGCAGCCGCTGGCCCGCGCGGGCCTCCTCGCCGCCGCCAAGACCATGGCGCTGACCACCTTCGACCTCCTCGCCGATCCCGCCCGCGTGCGGGCCGCGAAGGAGGAGTTCGCACGGAGCCGGTAGCCATGGGCGCGAATCCCACGCTGGAGAGCGCCAAGACCAAGGTCGTCGAGGCGGTGGACCGGCTGGCGGGCGAGCTCGAGGCGCTGAGCCTTCAGATCCACGCCAACCCGGAGCTCTGCTTCAAGGAGGAGAAGGCCTCGACCTGGCTGGGCCAGTTCCTGGGCAAGCACGGGGCCGAGGTCGAGCCGGGCGTGGGCGGCCTGCCCACCGCGTTCCGCGCCACCATTCCGGGACAGGGCCCCGGCCCCACCGTGGCCATCCTCGCCGAGTACGACGCGCTTCCCGGCATCGGGCACGCCTGCGGCCACAACATCATCGCGACGTCGGCGGTCGGCGCGGGGGCGGCGCTGGCCGCCGCCGTCACCCCCCTGCCCTTCGCGGGGCGCATCCAGGTCATCGGGACGCCCGCGGAGGAAGGCGGCGCGGGCAAGGTGCGGCTGATGGAGGCGGGCGTGTTCAAGGACGTGGACGCCGCGATGATGATTCATGGGCGGCCCGGCACCCAGGTGTGGCGCCCCAGCCTCGGCATCATCAAGGTGAAGGTGGAGTTCCACGGGCGCGCCGCGCACGCCTCCTCCTGGCCCTGGCGCGGGGTCAATGCCCTGAACGCCATGATTCAGCTCTTCGTCTCGCTGGACCAGATGCGGCAGCAGGTGAAGCCGGACGCGCGCATCCACGGCGTCATCACCAAGGGCGGCGAGCAGGCCAACATCATCCCCGAGCACACTGCCGCGGAGTTCTACCTCCGCGCGCCCACGCGTGACTACTGCAAGGAGCTGTTGCGCCGCTTCCAGGCCGCCGCCGAGGGGGCCGCGACCGCCACCGGCTGCACCACCACGGTGTCACCCGACCCCGTCATCCACGACCCGCTCAAGCCGAACTTCACGATGGCGGCGCTCTTCAAGAAGAACCTCGACCGCATCGACTTCCCCGAGGACCCCGACGACGGGCAGGCCGGCTACGGCTCCACCGACTGCGGCAACGTGAGCCAGGCGCTCCCGACCATTCACCCCTACATCCGCATCAGCCCCGACGGGATCCCCGGCCACTCGCGCGAGTTCGCGGAGTGGGCGAAGTCCCCGCTGGCGCACACCGGGATGGTGGCGGCCGCCAAGACGCTCGCCCTCACCGCCCTCGATCTCCTCGCCGACCCGGCCGAGCTCCGGAAGGCGAAGGAAGAGTTCGCGAAGACGAGCGGCTAGCCCGCCGGGCGCCCTGCCCGCGCGCGCGCCGCGCCCAGGATCTTTTTCACCTGGGTGATGTGGTCGAGCGTGTGCAGGCGGAAGGCGAACACCGCGTAGGCCTTCCACGCGATCTCCTCCACCCAGTGGAGCGGCGCCTGCCGCCCGTCGGCCTCACGCACGTTGATCACCGCGATCACCGGCGCCCGCGCATCGGTGGGCGCGTCGCGCGCGCCGTCGAGCGCGCGCAGGACCTCGGCGTGCTGGGTCACCAGCGCCGCCCGGACCTCCCCCCATGGCGTCGCGAAGGGATCCGCGGACTGTAGCCCCGCCGGGATCGGTGGGCCGGCGGGCCGCCGGTTCGCGAGAAGATCGCGCAGCTCGCTCAGGCTGGGCGCATGGGTGAGCAGGAGGTGATCCACCACCTCGTGAATGCTCCACTCCCCCGGCCAGGGCCGTTCGGCGGCCCGCTCCGCCGTCACGGGCCCCAGCAGCGCCTCCATGGCCTCGAAGCTCGCCGCCACCCGCGCCCGCACCTCGGGCAGCGGCAGGGCATCGCCCTTGTCGCGCAGGTACTCCCGAAGCCGGACCTGCTCCTCACGCTCCGTCATCGTCTGCCTCCCCGTCGCCGCAGATAGGTCCAGAGCACGTCCTCGCAGAGCCGCTCGGCGGCCGCGCGCGGCAGCGCGCGGCGGTCGAAGGTGTGCTGGAGGGCCAGGCCGTCGAGCACGGCCAGCACCACCGCGGCCGCGCGCTCCGGCGCGACCCGCCGGAGCTGTCTCGCCGCGATTCCCTTGCCGATCCCCGCGGCGATGAGGCGGCGCGACCGCGCATACGTACGCGCGTTCACCGCGGCGAGGGCGCGATCGTGCAGGCTCTCGCCCCACAGCTCGATGAACACCGTCCAGAACTCGCGGTTCCGGGCGGCCACGTCCAGGCACGCCCGCACGAGGGCGCGCAGCCGGGCCCGGGCACCCCGCGCCCCGCGCGCCTCGGCGGCGACCCGCCGGTCCAGGTCGGCGATGACTCGCACCGCGGCGGCGGCGAGGATGGTCCGCTTGTCCTTGAAATAGTAGTGGAGAATGCCCTGACTGACCCCGGCCTCGCGGGCCACCCGCTTCATGGTGAGGCCCGCGTAGCCCACCGTGGCCAGACAGTGAATGGTCGCGCGAACGATCTGCTCGCGCCGAAGGGGAGCCACGCCGACCCTGGGGGTCATCGCCCCCAGGGTCTACGTTCTTTCTTGATCGGTCAACCAGTTAATTTACTGGATGATCGTATCGACGCCGCGCGTTAGCCGCCGGCCGCGCTCTTGGCGGCCGCGAGAGCCGCTTCGTAGTTCGGCTCCTGGGTGATGTCCTTCACGTACTCGGCGTGGGCCACCTTGCCGTCCTTGCCCACCACGAACACCGCGCGAGCGCTGAGCCCGGCGAGGGGGCCGTCCTTCACGAGGGTGCCGTAGGCGGGCGCGAAGGAGCGGTCGCGGAAGTCGGACAGCGTCTTCACCGCGGTGGCCCCCGCCGCGCCGCACCAGCGCTTCTGGGCGAAGGGCAGGTCCATGCTGATGGTCCACACCTCCACGCCGCCGGGGAGCTTGCCCGCCTCGGTGTTGAAGCGGCGGGTCTCGGTGTCGCACACCGGCGTGTCCAGCGAGGGCACCGCGCTCAGGATGACGACCTTGCCCTTGGAGTCGCTGAGCTTCACCGGCGCCAGCGAATTGTCCAGGGCGCTGAACTCCGGCGCGGCCTGACCGGCCTTGATCTCGGGCCCCACGAGCGTGACGGGGTTTCCACGAAGCGTGACGGCATTGGCTCTCGACTCGGGCATGGCGAACCTCCTGGGTGTAGTCGGTGAGGGTGCGACCGCTCAGGGAGCGGCGCGGCGGCGCGCCTCCGAGGCGCGCTCGGCGGCGAGGCGCCCGCTCTCACCGCCGGAATGATCGACGTGACGCATGGCTGCGGCGAGCGCGCGGTGCCCGGCCTGCTCGGCGATGAGTCGGTGCATGGCCTGGCACACCCGGCGATAGGCCGGATGGCCCTGCGGGGCGGTACGGAGCTCCAGCATGTGCATGGCCTCGCGGGCGTTGAGCTCCATGTAGTAGCGAACGCGATAGGCCATGGCCACGGCATAGGCCGCCACCGCGCTCAGCCCGGCCTCGACGAGCGCGGCGTGGAGCCCGGCCGAGTCCTCCATGACCCGCGTCCAGTCGCTCCCCGCGTCCGTCTCCTCGATCTCCGGCGACACCACGAAGCCGTGGCGCGGGGAGAGCGGCTGCCACTCCAGCGTGAGGAGCCGGTGGCGCTGGAGGTCGCGGAACGCGCCGTAGTCCCCCAGCACGTCGAAACGATAGACGGTGCGCTCGAAGGCCCGGCCCGGCTTGTGGCGGCGGTTCTTCCGCTCGCCCACGTAGGCCTCGAGCACCCGCCGCCGCTCGTCGTGGCCGAGCTTGCGGGCGAGGGCGAGGAGCTGGTCGTCGGGCAGGTCGGAGGCCGCGTAGAGGGCAGCGGCCACCACCTTCACCTCGCCGTCCGGATCCCAGTCGGTCAGGGTGACCTCCGGGCGCGGCTCGGGCTCGACTCCGGCCAGAAGGTCGGCGGCGACGGCGCGCGTGGCCGCCGCGGTATCGGCGAGATAGCGGGCCCACATGCCGCCGCGCTCCGGCCGCTCGAGACGCGTGAGGAACGCGGGGATGACCTTGCGCAGCTCGACCAGCATCAGCTCGGCCTCGTCGCGCATCTCGCGCAGCGGGTGGGCCCGCATGCGCAGGAGGAGGGCCTCGTAGCCCTGGGCGGTGCCGAAGATGCCGACATTCGACCGCGTGGCCGCGGGAAGGAGCCCGCGCAGGCTGTCGAGCGCCTTCGCGCGCACCGTCAGCTTCCAGGGGCCCTCGGATTGCCCCCGCTCGCGCGGCACGCGGGCCGACCAGTAGTCCTGGAGCGCGGGAATCCAGCGCGCGTAGGTCTCGAAGGCGCGGTCGAGGGTTTCCACGTAGCGGGCGCGCAGCGGATGGCCGTCGAGCTCCGCGGGCACGTGGTACTTCCACCGGCCTTCGGGCCGGTCCGTATACGGAACGTAGCGGGTGGACTGCTCGAGATAGGCCATGAGGCGACCCCACTCGAGCACCTTGGTGAGGAGGTTCGACGCGCCCTCGCAGGCCAGGTGCACGCCGCCGAGCTGGGCCACCGAGTCGTCCCCATAGTCGGACAGCACGCGGTCGTACAGGGCGTCCGCGCGGGTGGTGCCGACGGAGGGCGCGGCGGCCCCGCCCGCGCTCTCGCGAAACTCGTCGAGGAAGAGCCGCCGCAGCGACTTGGCGGAGCGGGAGTAGCGCGCGAACAGCGCGCCCTTCACCACCTCGGGGAGATTGACGAGCGCGAAGACGGGCCCGTCGAGATTGGTGAAGTGCGGCGCGAGGGCCGCGCGCTCCTCGGCGGTGAACGTCTCCACGGCGGTCATCGTAGCACGCGGCGGCCGCCGCGGCCGGGCGGGGTCGAGGCGCGACCCCGCCCGGAGGAGCCCGACGGCTAGGCGATGGCGACGGAGTTGCCGGGCGACCCCGTCGCACCTTTCAGGGGCAGCGGATTGAAGGACCAGGCGAACTCGTGCACGCGGTCCTTCACGAGGCCGTCGAGATTGAGGTTCTCGTTGATGTAGATCCCGTTCATCGTGATCCAGATGGAGTGGCATTCGAACGGGCGATTGGCATCCTCGCCGGGCACCGCCTCGACCGGCCAGGTGTCGGCGCCGACCACCATGATCTTCTTCTCGACCAGCCAGTTGGCCACCGTTTTCCCGGGACCGGGACACCCCTTGTTGTACTCGTCGTTGTACTTCTTCCACAGCTTGCTGTGTCCGGTGTGGAAGAGCACCACGTCACCCTCGCCCGGCTCCCGCGTGCCCTGCAGCCGCAGCGTCCCCATCACGTCGTTCATGGTGATGACGTAGTTGGTGGGCAGCCGGTCGAAGCCCTTGTAGGCCGCGACGTCGAGCATGATGCCGCGCGTGAAGATGGGCCCCAGGTTATGGATGCCGAGCTTCTGGAGCCCGTAGGCGCCGCCCACCTGCTCCTGGGTGAAGCCGTTGTAGTAACGGATGGCGTTGCCGACCTTGTTGCTGATGTGGCCGAGGCCGTCGAACTGCGACCCGACCTGCCCGATCTCGCCGCTGAACATCTCGTCGTTGTAGTGGAGGGCGTGTGTTCCGAAGGGACCACCCGTCGGCCCGCCGGGAATGGTGAGGGAAGCATGTCGGGCGCCGAAGAGCGGGATCCCCGTCTCGAGGATCTGGCCCAGGGGATAGATCTTCCCCGTCTTGATCAGCCGGGACGCCTCCATCACCTTCGCGGCGGTCTGACGGTTGTAGGCGCCCTTCTCGTCGGCGGCGCCCCACGGCGAAGGCCACCAGTCGCGCCCCATGGGATTGGCGGGCGGCGTCTGAGCCTGCGCCGAAGTGGTCTGGGCGACCACCGCCCCGGCCGCCATGCCGGCCGCGACCCCTGCCACGAAGCCCGTCTTCACGAAGTCGCGTCGCGAGACGTCGCCGTCAGGCTCGACCGCGTCGGGGCCGTCGGTGGGCGCTCCGTGCGCGCACTGGCCGTCGTGCTGGTGGAAGAACTGCTGGAGCCATCCGGACTGCATAGGTGACCCTCCCCTCGTCGGCGAACCGGTGAGCGGCGCTCTCGGTGGGCTAGCCCCGCCGGAGGTAGGAATCTTGGCCGGTGAACATGTCCTCGCGCGGCGGCGCGAAGACGTCGATGACCTCGGTGTCCTCGGGGAAGTACGCCTCGTGCGGGGTGTTGCCGGGGATCACGCCGCAGTCGCCCGCCCGGCAGGTGCGCTTCTCGCCGTCGAGG
>DATEDO010000137.1:0-14836 GCA_035281625.1 Candidatus Methylomirabilota bacterium | reverse complement strand
GTGGCCCAGGCCTTCGGCGACTCCGTACCGATCGTCGTGCTGCCGGGCGGCTATCCGCGCAAGGTCCTCAACATCACCCCCAACTTCTCCTCCCTGCTGAACTTCCAGCACGTGACCAAGTGGTCCGAGCAGGTGATCCTGCCCGAGTCGGTCCCCGACGCCATGCGCCGCGCCTTCACCCAGGTGAAGAACGGCCGCCCGCGGCCCGTCCTCGTCGAGGTGCCGGTGGACGTGATGGCGGAGGACGTGCCGGACGGCTTCGAGTACAAGGCGACCCCGCGCACCCGCGTGGCCCCCGATGCGCGTGACGTCTCCGAAGCGGCCCGCGCGCTGGTGGCGGCCGAGCGCCCGGTGATCTACGCCGGCCAGGGCGTGCACTACGCGAAGGCCTGGCCGCTCCTGCGCGAGCTGGCCGAGCTGCTCGAGTGCCCGGTGACGACCAGCCTCGAGGGCAAGAGCGCGTTCCCGGAGAACCACCCGCTGTCGCTCGGCTCGGGTGGGCGGTCGCTGCCCAAGGCGGTCTATCAGTTCCTGCAGGAGTCGGATCTCATCTTCGGCGTGGGCTGCAGCTTCTCCACCACCAACTACGGCATCTCCTTCCCCACCAAGGGCAAGACCTACATCCACTCCACGCTGGACGCCGCCGATCTCAACAAGGACGTGCCCGTTGACTATCCCGTCATCGGCGACGCGGGCCTGGTGCTGGAGGCGCTGATCGCGGAGGTGCGCGACCGCTTGAAGGGCAATCCGCGCGGCCGCCTCGACGCCGTCACGCGCGGGATCAAGACCGTGAAGGCGGAGTGGCTCGATCAGTGGATGCCGCGGCTCACCCAGAACACCGCCCCGCTCTCCCCCTACCGCGTGATCTGGGATCTCATGCACACGGTGGATCTGCCCAACACCATCATCACCCACGACGCGGGCAGCCCGCGCGATCAGATCTCGCCCTTCTGGGAGGCACAGGCGCCGCTGACCTACATCGGCTGGGGCAAGACCACCCAGCTCGGTTACGGCCTGGGGCTCGCCATGGGCGCCAAGCTCGCCGCGCCGGACAAGCTCTGTATCAATCTCTGGGGCGACGCCGCCATCGGCTTCACCGGCATGGACTTCGAGACGGCAGTGCGCGAGCGCATCCCCATCCTGTCCGTGCTCCTGAACAATTTCTCCATGGCCATCGAGCTCAAGGTGATGCCGGTCGCCACGGAGAAGTTCCGCTCCACCGACATCAGCGGCCACTACGCCAACATGGCCAAGGCCTTCGGCGGTCACGGCGAGCGGGTCACCGAGCCCGGCGAGATCGTGCCCGCCATCAAGCGCGCCATCGCGAAGACCCAGGAAGGCACGCCCGCGCTGCTCGAATTCATCACCGAGAAGGCTGTCGACTTCTCGATGTACCCGTGAGGTGAGCACGCCCAGGGAGTACCGCTTCATCCAGGTGGACGTCTTCACCGACCGGGTGTTCGGGGGCAATCCGCTTGCCGTCGTGCTCGACGCGAAGGGCTTGGCCGACGGGGAGATGCAGGCCATCGCCACGGAAATGAACCTCTCGGAGACGACGTTCCTCCTGGCCCCCACGCGCCCGGAGTGCGCCCTGCGGGTGCGCATCTTCACGCCCCGGCGCGAGCTGCCGTTCGCCGGCCACCCCACCATTGGCACCGCGTGGGTGATGGCCACCCAGGGCCTCGTGCCGGGTGGAGCCTCCGCGTTCAGCCTGGAAGAAGGCATCGGCCCCGTGCCCGTTACCCTCGAGGGCGATGCGAAGAACCCCTCGTTCATCTGGATGCGGCACGGAGAGCCGGACTTCGGGCCCGAGATGAAGAACCGGGCCGAGATCGCCGGCGCGCTCGGCGTCACCGAGGGCGATCTCATCGCCGGCGCGCCCATCCAGACCGGCTCCACCGGCTCGCGCTTCATGTTCGTGCCCCTGCGCGACCAGGCTACCGTGGACCGCACGCTCCTGGACGTGCCGAGGATCATCACGGCCCTGGGCGATCAGCCGCTGGTGGGCATCTTCGTGTTCGCGCCCGACCCCGATCCCGGCGCCAGGCGCGTCCACTCGCGCATGTTCGCGCCCCACACCTCGGGCATCCCGGAGGATCCCGCCACGGGGTCGGCCACCGGCCCCCTCGGCGCCTATCTCGTGAAGGAGCGCTTGATCAAGGCCGGTGACGGCCCCGTGCAGATCCTCAGCGATCAGGGCGTGAAGATGGGGCGGCCGAGCCGGCTCCACATCCGGGGCGTCGTCCGCGACGGGCGGCTCACGGAGATCGAAGTCGGGGGCGGCGTGGTGCCCGTGATCGACGGCCGCCTACGCGTGCCATGACCCTTTGCTCGGACACCCCTTGCCCGGAGGTCCCGCGATGAAGATCGGACGGCTGGTCGGCCTGGCCCTGCTCCTCCCGCTGGCCCTCGCCCTCGGCGCGCCCGTCGATGCCCAGCCCGTGGGCACCCTCGTGGTGGGGCTCGTGGCCGAGCCGGTGAACCTCGACCCCGCGCAGGTGACGGACTTCAACTCGAACCGCGTCGGCCGCCGCATCGTGGAGCCGCTCATCACGTTCGCGGAGGAGTCGACCAGGATCGAGCCGAACCTCGCCGAGTCCTGGACCATCTCGCCCGACGGGCTCCAGTACACCTTCAAGCTCCGCAAGGGGGTCAAGTTCCACGACGGCACACCCTTCAACGCCGCCGCGGTGAAGTTCTCCATCGAGCGTCAGATCAGTGCCGAGCACCCGGCCAACAAGATCGGCAAGTACCCCTTCGCGAACTACTTCTTCGGCAACGTGAAGTCCGTCGAGGCCATGGACGACAGTACGGTGCGCTTCATCTTGAAAGAGCCGCGCGCGTCCTTCCTGGTGGTCATGGCCGCCGCCGCCGCCTCGATGGTGAGCCCCACCGCCATGATGAAGGCCGGCGTGGACTTCGCTTCCGCCCCCGTCGGCACCGGCCCCTTCCGCTACGCCGCGTGGACGCGCGGGCAGCACGTGACGCTGGAGAAGTTCTCCGACTACTGGAAGGGCGCGCCGAAGATCGACCGCGTCATCTATCGGCCCATCGTGGAGGACCAGGCGCGGCTCACCGAGCTCCTCACCGGCACCCTGGATCTCATCGTGGGCGTGCCCGCCGACTTCGTGGCCCAGCTCGAGGGCAACGCCAAGGTGAACCTCCTCAAGCAGGTGGGGGCGCACGTCTGGTACCTCGGCATCAACAATTCCAAGAAGCCCTTCGACGACAAGCGTGTGCGCCAGGCGCTCAACTACGCCGTCAACAAGGAGGCCATCGTCCGCGACGTGCTCAAGGGCACGGGCGCGGTGTCGCGCGGCCCCGTGCTGCCCGGCACATGGGGGGCGGAGCCGAACCTCAAGGCCTATCCCTACGACCCCGCGCAGGCCAAGAAGCTCCTCGCCGAGGCCGGCTTCCCCAACGGCTTCTCCACCACCATGTGGGTGCCGGAGTCGGGCTCGGGCATGCAGTCGCCGGTCGCCATGGCCATCGTGATGCAGTCGAACCTGCGCGCGGTGGGCGTGAACGTCACGCTCCAGACCATGGAATGGGGCGCCTACATCGCCAAGCTCCGCACCAAGGAGCAGGAGCTGTTCGCGCTGTCGTGGGCGGCGGGCTCCGAGGATCCGGACATGGTGATGTATCCCCTCTTCCACTCGACCCAGTGGACGCCCAACGGCCCCAACCGGGCCATGTACAAGAACGAGAAGTTCGACGCCCTCCTCACCGAGGCCCGGCACGTGACCGACCAGGCCAAGCGCGCCGCCCTCTACCGGGAAGCGCAGAAGATCCTCGTCGAGGACGCGCCGTGGGTGTTCGTGGACCACGAGATCCAGATCGCGGCCACCTCCAAGCGCGTGCAGGGCTTCAAGCTTCACCCGAGCTTCGACCTTCGCACGGAGACCGTGATCCTCCGGTAGCGGCCGCGATTTTTCTCCGTGGGCCGCTTCCTCGCGCGCCGGCTCCTGCATCTGGGACCCGTGCTGCTCGGGGTCTCGGTCATCGTGTTCCTGGTGCTGCATCTCGCCCCCGGCGATCCCGCCGAGGTGATGCTGGGCGCCAACGCCAACAAGGAAGACCTCGAGCGCCTCCGCGTGCAGCTGGGCCTCGACCAGCCGCTCTACGTGCAGTACCTCACCTGGATCGGTCACGTGGCACGGGGTGATCTCGGCCGCTCGCTCTGGATGAAGCGGCCGGTGCTGGGCGAGGTCCTGGAGCGCTTCAAGGCGACGCTCCTCCTCACCGGCACCGCGCTCTTCCTCTCCACCGTGGGCGGCATCGCGCTGGGCATCGCCTCCGCCACGCGAGCCAATTCCCTGCTGGACCGCCTGTCCGCCGTCGCCTCGCTGTTCGGGGCCAGCATGCCGACGTTCTGGCTGGGCATCGTGCTCATGGTGGTGTTCTCGCTCTGGCTGGGGTGGCTGCCCGCGTCGGGCATGTACGCCCCCTACGGCGGGGGCGGCCTCCGCGACCTGCTGGCGCACCTGATCCTGCCCGCCGTGACGCTCGCCGCGGCGTCGGTCACCATCATCGCCCGCCTGACGCGGGCGACCATGCTGGAAACGCTGGGCCAGGACTACGTGCGCACCGCGCGGGCCAAGGGGCTGGGCGACCGCCCGGTGGTCTGGCGCCACGCGCTCAAGAACGCGCTGATCCCCATAGTGACCGTGGTGGGCGTGCAGGCCGGGTATCTCCTGGGCGGAGCCGTGCTCACGGAAACCGTGTTCGCCTGGCCCGGCGTCGGCACCCTCGTCGTGCAGGGCATTCTCGCGCGCGACGTGCCATTGGTTCAGGGCGGCGTGCTCGTGATCGCGCTGTCCTTCGTGCTGGTCAACCTCGCGGTGGACACGCTGTACGCGTGGCTGGATCCGCGCATCAAGTTCCAATAGAGATGCGAAGCCATCTTTTAGCGCTCCACCGCAACCGCCTCGCCGCGACCGCCCTCGTCGCCATCGCGCTCGCCGTGGTCGCCGCGCTGGCCGCGCCCTGGCTGCCGCTCTCCGACCCCGATACGGTGGACACGGCGAACCGTCTCAAGCCGCCGGGCACGCCCGGGCACCCGCTCGGCACCGACGAGTTCGGCCGCGACCTGGTGAGCCGCCTCGTGTGGGGCGCGCGCGTGTCCCTGCTCGCCGGCGTGGGCACCGCGGCCGCCGCCATGGTGATGGGGGTGAGCCTCGGCCTCCTCGCCGGCTACTATGGCGCCTGGGTGGAGACGCTCATCATGCGCCTCACCGACATCCTGATGGCGTTTCCGTTCATCCTCCTCGCCATCGCCATCGTGGCGGGCCTTGGGCCCGGCCTCCGCAACGCCATGATCGCCATCGCCATCGTAGGCTTCCCCATCTACGCGCGGCTGGTGCGGGGCGTGGTCCTCACCGTGCGCGAGCGCGAGTTCGTGGAGGCGGCGCGCGCGCTCGGCAGCCCCGATCGCCTCATCCTCGCCCGCCACGTGGTGCCACATCTGCTCTCGCCGGTGGTGGTAGCCTTCAGCCTGGACGTGGGCGCCAAGATCCTCACCACCGCGGGGCTGTCCTTCCTCGGCCTCGGCACCCAGCCGCCGACCGCGGACTGGGGCAGCATGCTCGCCACCGGCCGGCAGTTCGTCATCCTGAGCCCCCACGTCGTGCTGCTGCCGGGCTTCGCCATCTTCGTCACCGTGCTGGCCCTGAACCTCGTGGGCGACGCCGTGCGCGATATCCTCGATCCGCGCACCCGCACCGCGTGACCGCGGAGGCTTTCCGATGCGTCTCGACACCGGCTTCCTCTCGTTCGACCTCCGCGACATTCCCACCTACGCCCGCAAGGCGGAAGATCTGGGCTTCGGCGCTCTCTGGTCCGCCGAGACCAAGCATGACCCGTTCCTGCCCCTCGCCGTCGCCGCCACTGCCAGCTCGCGCCTCGGCCTCGGCACCGCCATCGCCATCGCCTTCGCGCGGAGCCCCATGGTGCTGGCCAACATCGCCTGGGATCTCCAGAAGGCCTCCGGCGGCCGCTTCGTCCTCGGGCTCGGCACCCAGGTCAAGGCCCACAACGAGCGGCGCTTCGCGGTGAAGTGGGACGCCCCGGGCCCGCGCCTCCGCGAGGTGGTGGGCGCGCTCCGCGCCATCTGGAACACGTGGCAGACCAAGGCCCCGCTCAACTTCCAGGGCAAGTCGTACAAGATCGACCTGATGACCCACTTCTTCGACCCGGGTCCCATCGAGCATCCGAAGATTCCCGTGTATCTCGCGGGGGTCAATCCTTACATGGCGCAGCTCGCGGGCGAGGTGGCGGAGGGGCTTCACATCCACTCGTTCCATTCGGCCAGATACCTGCGCGAAGTCCTGCACCCTGCCGTCGCGAAGGGCCTCGCCGCTGCCGGCCGCTCGCGCCTGGACTTCACCTTCCGCGCGTCGACCATGGTGGTCATCGGCGACACGCGCGCGGAGATCGAGGAGCAGAAGCAGCAGGTGAAGCAGCAGATCGCCTTCTACGCCTCGACCCGCACCTACTCCGCCGTGCTGGCGGCGCACGGGCTCGAGGATCTCTCCCCGCGCCTCCACGCCAAGTCGCTCCAAGGCGACTGGAAGGGCATGGCCGACCTCATCAGCGACGCCATGCTGGAGGACTTCGCCGTCATCGGCTCGTGGTCGGACATCGGCGCCAAGATCCGCGAGCGGTACGCCGGGCTCTACGACCGCACCCAGCTCTACCCGTCCTTCGCGCCCTCGCTGGACGACCCGCGCATGCAGCGGCTGGCGCGCGAGTTCAACGGGTAGGCGGTCGCCACGGCTATGGCCGTGCGGCTGGGCGTCCTGGTGCCGTCGGGCAACCCCACCGTGGAGCCCGAGCTCTACCGGATGGCGCCACCCGCGGTGACGCTCCACTTCGCACGGATGGCCTCCCTGGGTGACGGCGCTCCCGGCGCCCCGGCGGGCATGGAGCAGCGCACGCTGGGCTATCTCGACTCGGTGCCCGCGGCGACGCGCACGCTGGCCGACGTCGGGCTCGCGGCCCTCGTGCTGGCCCACACCGGTGTCAGCTATCTCACCGGCTACGGGCGTGAGGCGCCGCTCCTCGCCCAGCTCCAGGAGGCCGCCCGCGCGCCCGCCACCACGGCCGCCCGCGCCATCCTGGACGCGCTCGCGCATCTCGGGGTCCGACGCCTCGCTCTGGCCACGCCCTACCCCGACATCATCGCCACCGCCGGTCGGCTCTATTGGGAAGCGGCGGGGCTCGAGATCGTGGCGCACCACCGGATGGAGGGCGTCGCGAACATCTACGAGGAGACGACGGCGCGCGTTCTGGCGGTCGGCCGGGCCGCCGACACGCCGCGCGCTGAGGCGGTGCTCATCAGCGGCACCGGGCTGCCGACTGCCGACGCGGTGACCCCGCTGGAGCACGCCCTCGGCAAGCCCGTGGTCACGAGTCAGAGCGCCACACTCTGGTGGCTGCTCCGCACGGCGGGCGTGTCGGACCCCGTGCCGGGCTGGGGAAGGCTCCTGGCCGCGTCCGCCTAGCCTTTCGCGCACCGTCGCTACGCGCCCCGTAGCAAGACGGGATCCGAGGTGTCGGCGCCTTCGACGATTTCGATGGCGCAAGCCCTGCGCGCCGAGCAAGTGGCGATTCTCAGGACGTTCTCCGTCGCCCTACCCTATGGCACCGCGCTTGCTCTCCTCCTCGATCAAGTTGAACAACCGAAGAGAAGAAAAATAGGAGGACAACGTGCAGAAAATGCGTCGTCTCGTCCTGGTCGGCATCGCGGCGGTAATCGGCCTGGCTCCGGCCGCCGCGGGCGCGGTGACCCTCACGCATACGCCAGTTGACGCGCCCCTGTGCATGAGCGCCAACGCGCCTACCGCCTGCAACGGAGGCGTAGCCTCGATCGACCACTACGACTTCAGCTTCGATATCTCCAGCGTCGTGGGAGCAGACCAGCTCATCACTGACGCCCTGCTCACGCTCAATCTGTTCGACGACCAGGGTAGGGCCGACGGCAGTGAGAAGCTGACGCTCCACCTCGACGGCGACCTGGTGCCGACACCCGGCGACGTGCAGAACAACCTCGGTGTCACGCTGACCCTGAGCCTGCTCGACGACAACCTCTTGAACGTCTCGCTCGGCGTCGATGGCACGAGCGGGGACTACTACTTCGGGTGGTCGACCCTCGACCTGACGCTGGAGGATCGTCCCGACCCGGTGGATGACATCGTGCCGGATCCGATCACCACGCGGGCGGTGCCACTGCCCGCCTCGCTGATCCTGCTCGGTCTCGGCCTAGGCGCCGCGGTGGTGGCCGCCGCGCCTAGTCAGTCTCGTCGGGGGTAGGCGGCTCGTCGGTCTCCTGGCCGAACGTCAGCATGTGGCCGTCGGGGTCCAGGCAGGAGAACTCCTTCATCCGGTAGAAGGTGACGCCGAGCTTGCCCACCTCCACCCCGCGCGAGCCCAGCGCCCGGTGGAGGGACTCCACGTCGTCGGGGTAGAAGTAGAACATCACCGGCCAGTCCGCGCCGGTGGCGCCGGGTTGGCGCAGCGGACCGCCTTCGAGCCCACCCGCCAGCATGAGGTCCACGCTGTCGCGGCGGATGTGCGCCCAGCCGAAGTCACGCAACGCCGACTCCGGCGACACCAGCGTGAAGCCGAGGTTGTCGCGGTAGAAGGCCAGGCTCCGCTCCACGTCAGCCACGTGGAGCATGGGCGTGAGCCGGGTCAGCGTCATGCCGTGCCGTCCCCCTCTAGCCGCCCGCGGCTTCCTTCTTCACCTGCGCGAACGTGTCCTTCGCCACCAGCATGGCATCCCGCACCAGCGGCGCGCCGACGTAGCCCATGAGGTGAAGGATGGCCTCCGTCAGCTCCTTCTCCGACCAGCCCTGGCGGAGCGCCATGCGCAGGTGGATGGCCAGCTCGGGCTCGCGCCCGGTGGCGGCGTCGGAGACCACGGTGATGAGGGTGCGGAGCTTCAGATCCAGCCCCGGCCGCGTCCACACGGTGCCGAACACGGCCTCCTGGGCGAGGTCGATGAACTCCTTCATCATCGGGTCGCTGTACGCGCCCCTGGCCACCCGCTCGACGTACGCGTCGCCGAGCAGCTTCCGCCGCATCTCCTGCCCCTTCTTGAAGTTCTCGCTGTCAGGCATCACAGGCTCCCCATGACCAGGCGTTCGTGCAGTGCGCTCGCCATCTCGTCGATCCCCGCGCCCGCCCACATCCGGAAGAACGGCGCCGTCTGGAAGGCGGCGAACTCCTTCCCCGCACGCTCCGCGGTCTGCGGCGGGGTCTCGCCGGGGCGCGGGGCGCGGATCCTCTCCGTGACCACGCGGTCCTTGTGATAGATCGCGGGGAGCTCGATGTAGTGGTAAAGGTAGTTCAGGCTCTCGTCGTAGAAGACCACCACGGGAATGGACTGATACGTCTTCCCGCCCTTCTCGTTCATGAACTCGGCCATGATGTCGGCGTTCGGGCTGGGTTCCGGCTCGGTCAGCGGGTCCGCCGTCTTCCCGAACCGCTGGCCGTCGCGGTTGAAGATGCGGAGCGCCATGCCGGTGGCCTCGGCCACGCGCGCCAGCATCGGGACGTCGCGGCGGCAATCGGACGACCAGTCCTCCGAGAGCACGAGGATCTTGGCGGGCCCGCCCGGCTGGGACGCCAGCCACTTCCACGCGGCGGTTTGCGTCTCCGTGAGGCGGCTCCCCTCGTACCACTCGCGCATCACCGCCGAGTTGTCCGGGCGCTGCGAGCCGCCGGTGCCCTCGCGCTTGAGGTTCTCGGGCGTGCCCACGTAGGCGAGATACTGCGCGAAGGTCATGCCGGACTGAAAGCGCGCCGGCGTCACCACGCTCTTGCTCCTGTCCATCGTCGTCCTCTCAGAAGATGGCGATGGGATGCGCGGGCGCCCCCGTGCTTCCCAGGATGCGGAGGGGCGTCGCGGTGAAGAGGAACTCGTTGCGCCCCTCCTCCGCGCACGCCTTGGCCAGCCGCTCGGGATACGTGTTGTCCACCAGGGCCAGGCCCAGGAACGGGATGGCGAGGTGCGCGCTCATGCCGAACCCGGGATAGCCGCTCGGGCGCTCGTCCATCATGTCCCAGGAAATGGCCGCGATATCTTTCTCACGGAACCACTCGAGGCAGGAGACGTGGAGACCCGGGTGCGGGTCCACCCGGAACACGAAGTTCGGGTGCGCCTTGAGGAACGCCTCGTTGCCGCTGCGCACGACCACGACGTCGCCGGGCTGCACCGTCACCCCCGCGCGCGCCGCCACCTCGTCGAGCTCCTTCGGCGTCACGGGCCTGCCCACGGTCACGTAGCCTTCCTTGCGGCCCGCCGCCACGTCCAGGAACACACCGCGCGTCGTGATCCCGTCGAACAGCGCATCGATGGGACACCAGGTCGCGCCGGCCGCGCTCAGGCTCTCGCCGAACGGCCGCCCGTTGTAGATCTCGCCGTCCCAGCCCACGTGGCAGAGCGCGTCGATGTGCGTGATGGTGAAGCCGTGATAGACGAGATCGAACCGATCCAGCACCACGTCCACCCGCTCGCGCTTCGAGGGGAACGTCGCGTGGTACATGAGCACGGGCTGCGGGCCCATGTCGCGCGCGAGCGAGACGGTGCGGCCTTTCTTGATGAGCGTCTGGGCCTGGGCCTGCTTGGCCGGCGTGACGAGATTCACCGTCCCCTTCTGGTCGTCGTGGCCCCAGCGGCCCCAGTTGTTCAGCTCCTTGAAATAGGCTTCGACACGATCCTGAGTCGGCAGCTTGACGTCGGCCATGCTCGGCTCCTCGGTGAGGGTGGGCGGCGCGCCGCGAGGCGATGACGGAGCGACAGTAGCGGCCCCGCGAGTGCCCGTCAAGCGTGCTATAAGGAGGGGTGAGAGAGAAGCCCCGATGACCCGCGATCAGCTCAAGGCGCGCATCCTCGAGGCGATCGACCGCCGCGCTCCCGAGATCATTCGCATCGGCGAAACGATTCGCAAGCACCCCGAGCTGGGCTTCAAAGAGGTGAAGACCGCCCGCCTCGTGGAGGATACGTTCCGGACGCTCGGCCTCGCGCCGAAGACCGGCCTCGCCTTCACCGGTGTGCGGGCCGCCGTCGCGGGCGCGCGAGGGGAAGGGCCCACCTTCGCCGTCCTGGGCGAGCTGGACGCCCTCCGCGTGACCGGGCATCCCGACGCCGATCCGCGCACCGGCGCCGCGCACGCGTGCGGCCACAACGCGCAGGTGGCCGGCATGCTGGGCGCGGCCATGGGCCTCCTCGATGCCGGGGCCTTCGAGCACCTGGCCGGGCGCGCGGTGTTCTTCGCGGTGCCCGCCGAGGAGGGCGGCGATCTCGAGTGGCGCGTGAGCCAGGTGAAGGCGGGCAAGCTCGAGCTCCTGGGCGGAAAGGCCGAGCTCCTGCGCCTGGGCCATTTCGACGATGTGGACCTCGCGATGATGATTCACCTCACGCCGCGCGCCGAGGACGGCAAGGCGAGCGTGCCGCGGTCCAACAATGGCCGGGTGGGCAAGCTGGCGCGCTACATCGGCAAGGCCGCGCATGCCGGCGGCGCGCCGCATCTTGGGGTCAACGCGCTTTACGCCGCGCAGATCGGGCTCATGGCCATCAACGCGCTCCGCGAGACCTTCCGCGACGAGGACACCATCCGCGTGCATCCCATCCTCACCGCCGGAGGCGCGCAGGTGAACGTCATTCCGGCGGAGGCGCGCATCGAGACCTACGTGCGGGGGCGCACGCTCCCCGCCATCCTCGACGCCAATGCCAAGGTGGATCGCGCGCTCCGCGCCGGCGCGCTCGCGCTCGGCGCCACCGTGGAGATCGAGACCTTCCCCGGCTATCTGCCCCTCGACTGCGACACCACCATGGCCCGCTACTTCAAGGACTCGGCGGTGGGCCTGTGGGGCGCCGAGCACTACGTGGAGCAGGGCCATCGCACGGGCTCCACCGACATGGGCGATCTCAGCCAGGTCATCCCGTGCCTGCACCCGTACATGGGCGGCGCCGCGGGCACCGGGCATGCCGCCGACTACCGCATCGCCGATCCCGACCTCGCCTACGTGGGTCAGGCCAAGATGCTCGCGAGCATGGTGGTGGACATGCTGGCCGACGGCGCGGCGGGGGCGCGCGAGGTGCTGGGCAAGGCGAAGCGCCCTCTCACCCGCGACGGCTATCTCGAGCTGCAGCGGAAGATGGCCCGCCGCGAAGTCTACGAGGGCCGATGACATGCCGCTCCAGCCGATTCCTCTGAGCGCGCTCACGAAGCGCGGCGTCGGGCTCCAGCGCCCGGAAGACGTGGTGATCGCGCGCGACGGCCGCGTGTGGGCCTCCGACGAGGCCAGTGCCTGCGCGGAGATCCTCGCCGACGGCACGCTCCGCCGGGTGGGCAAGTCGGGCGGCAAGCCCAACGGCATCAACATGGACCGCGAGGGCCGCATCATCATCGCCAACTTCGCCATCGACACGCCCGATGCGGGGGCGCTGCAGCGCCTGGACACGCACACCGGGCGCATCGAGGCCCTCTGCGCGGAGCTCGAGGGGCGGACGCTCAAAGCGTCGAACTATCCCCTGGTGGACCGCGCCGGCAACGTCTGGTGCAGCCACTCGACCTGGGACCGCGCGGCATCCAGCGCGGGCTCCGGCGACGGCTTCGTCTACCGGGTGCGGCCGGACGGCACGGCCCAGATCATGGCCGAGGGATTTCACTTCACCAACGGCCTCGCCATGGACCCGGACGAGCGGCATCTCTACGTGTGCCAGACGGTGGGGTGCGACGTGGTACGGCTGCCCCTCCGGCGTGACGGCACCCTGGGCCCGAAGGAGCGCTACGGCCCGCTGCTCGGCGGCCCCGCCATCGAGAATCCCACGCCCGAGAATCGTGGTCGCCAGGGCGCCACCGACGGCTGCGCCTTCGATCAGGAAGGCAACCTCTGGGTCACGCTGGTACGCGCGAACAAGGTCATCGCCATCACTCCGGCGGGGAAGGTCGAGGTCATCATCGAGGATCCCACGGGCGACGTGATGGATTGGCCCACCAACGTCTCCTTCGGCGGGCCCGATCTCCGCGACCTCTACATCGGCAGCGTGCGCAAAGGCTACGTGCTGCACGCGCGGAGCCCCGTCCCGGGCGCCCCGCTCGTGCATCAGATCTGATCGGCCCGCGCCCGCCCTTGACCGCGCCGGGGCCGGCGCGTAGGATCGCCCGCGGGTCAGTTCCATGAGCACGAGGCCCCCGCTGACACGCTCAGCGCGATTCCGAGCGACGCCGCCGCGCTCCCCGCCGTCGCCTCGCCGCCACTCGGCCTGAGCTCGCCTCCCGCGCTTCCGAGTGGCCCCGTCGCACCGCAGGAAGGACCGAGCCCGCGACCTTTTCCCGATCTCGTCCTCATCCCTGCACAAGGAGGCCCACATGGCTGATCCGACGGTAGTGTCGGCACCCGCGGCTCGCGACGCGCGAGCAATGCACAAGGTGCCGAACCCCTTCCCGCTCACCATCGCCGGCATGATGGCGATGATGGGGCCGCAGGCGATCAACTTCGGCATCTCGGTAGGGGGCGGCGAGGCCTATCTGCTCCCGAACATCGGCGCCCGCGGCACCTTCCACATGCACTGGCTGATGGTGATCTCGGTCGTGCTCGAGGCCGCCCTCGTCTACGAGTGCATCAAGTACAGCATGAATACCGGGCGGTCGTTCTTCGCCGCCACCGCGGACCTCGGGCCGAAGGGCTTCTGGCCGTGGTACTGGGCCGTCATCACCATCCTCGTCGCCGGCTGGCCGGCCTGGATGGGCGGAGCCGTCATCGCCGCCCAGCGGTTCACCGGCATCTCGACGCAGTCCCTGTTCCCCGGCAGCACGCTACCGCCGCAGTACATCTGGGCGGTGATCGCGCTGGTGCTCGTGCTCGTCATATTCTACCTCTCCGACCGCACCTATAAGTTCCTGGAGCGGTTCTTCCTCTTCATCATGTGGGCCAACATCATCCTCGTTCTGGCCATCACCGCCATCGCCGCCAAGCCCCACCACTACTGGGAGGTGCTGAAGGGGATGCTCGGCATCACCTTCCTGACCGGCGGCGGCTACCCCTCGCAGCTCCCCCTGACGGACGCCTTGGCGCTCTTCGGGCAGCCGGGCGGCAGCATCATGTACGTGAGCTTCTGGGTGATCGGCGCCGGCTACGCGATGGGCCGCTTCGCCGGCCAGGTCACCGGGCCCCTGCGGCCGCCCGAGAACGTCACCGCCGACGAGATCCGCTGGGACACCAGCGACGCCGGCGAGCGCCGCAAGATGCATCAGTGGGTCAAGCTGGGCGGCTACAGCCTGTTCCTGTGGTGGGGATTCATCGGCGGCATCATCATGGTCTACCTCTACTCCGTGGCCGGGTACGCGTACCTCCACGAGGGCTTCCTCAAGACCGGAAAGGTGCCCGCCGGGGCGGACGTCGCCGTGCAGATGGCGACGGTGGCGGGAGGGGTGCTCGGCCCCATGGCCGGGTGGCTGATGCTGCTCTTCATCATGGTGACCCTCTACGACGCCCAGTTCCCGATCTATGACACGTTCATCGGCCGGACGACGACCGACGCCATCGCGGCGACGCGGCTGCGGCAGGGCCCGGTCAACAACTTCTTCCACAAGCTGCTCCCGGCCGGCCTGAAGAACCGGCCGTACCGATTCTGGTACTTCGTGGTGGTGACGGCGGCGGTCGGCGCGGGGTTCTGGATGGTGATGCAGACCTCGCCGTTCATCATCTGGCTGGCCGGATCGGTCGCCTACCTGATCAATCAGGGCATCGGCTGCATCCAGATCATGCTGATCAACAACCGCCGGCTCCACCCCGAGTTCCACATCGGCAAGATCAACATCTGGCT
>DATEDO010000136.1:0-5443 GCA_035281625.1 Candidatus Methylomirabilota bacterium | reverse complement strand
TGCCGCGCCGCCTCGAGCGCGCGCGCCACCGCGGCGGGCGCGGTGCCGCCCGTCACCGCCCGGGCGTCGAGCGAGGCCTCGACGGTGAGCGCGGCCTGCACGTCGGGGCCGATGAGCGGCGAGAAGCCGCGCAGCTCCTCGAGCGACAGCTCGCCGAGCTCGCGCTTGGTGGCCATCCCGTGCCGCACGACGCGGCCCACGATCTCGTGCGCCTCGCGGAAGGGCAGGCCCTTGCGCACGAGGTAGTCCGCCAGGTCGGTGGCGGTGGAGTAGTTGGCGCCGGCCGCCTCGCGCATGCGATCGGCGCGGAAGGTCAGCGACCGCAGCATCGGCGGCACCACGCGCAGGACCGCCTCCAGCGTGTCCACGGTGTCGAAGAGGGCTTCCTTGTCCTCCTGCATGTCGGAGTTGTACGTCAGGGGCAGCCCCTTCATCACCGTCAGCAGCGCCATCAGGTTGCCGTAGAGGCGGCCCGTCTTGCCGCGGATCAGCTCCGCCACGTCGGGATTCTTCTTCTGCGGCATGATGGACGAGCCGGTGGCGAACCGGTCCGAGAATTCCACGAAGCCGAACTCGCTGGTCGCCCACAGGGTGAGATCGCCGGCGAGCCGCGAAAGGTGCATGCCGAGGGTGGCGCCCGTGGCGAGGAACTCGATGAGGTGATCGCGGTCGCTCACCGCGTCCAGGCTGTTGGGGGCGGGCTGGGCGAACCCCAGGTCGCGGGCGAGGGCCTCGCGGTCGATCGGGAACGCGGCCCCGGCGAGCGCGGCCGCGCCCAGGGGGAGTACGTTGTTGCGCCGCGCGCAGTCGGCGAGCCGCTCGCGGTCGCGCGCGAGCATGAACACGTAGGCGAGCAGATGATGGGCGAGGAGCACCGGCTGCGCGCGCTGCAGATGGGTGTAGCCCGGCATGGGCGCGCCGAGGTGCTCTGCCGCGCGCTCGACGAGCGCGGCCTGGACCTCTCGCACCCCTTCGTCGGTCAGTGTGATGATGTGGCGCAGATAGAGGCGCTCGTCGAGGGCGATCTGGTCGTTGCGCGACCGGCCGGTGTGGAGCTTGCCGCCCACCGGGCCCGCGAGCTCGGTGAGCCGGCGCTCGATGTTGAGATGGATGTCCTCGAGCTCTTGCCGGAACGGAAATCGCCCGTCCGCGAGCTCGGCCTGCACCGCGTCCAGGCCCTTCAGGAGCGCGGTGAGCTCGCTCTCGGTGATGAGGCCGGCGCGCCCGAGCGCCCGCGCCCACGCCCGGCTGCCCTCGAGGTCGTGGGGCCAGAGCCGTCGGTCGAACGCGAGGGACGCCGTGAAGGCCTCGGCGCCGGGGTCCAGCCGCTCCGCGAATCGACCGCCCCAGCGCGGCGTCTGCGGGTGTTCGCCTCCGCTCACGCCGGGTCCCGCGCGAGGAGGCCGGCGATCTCCCGCATGATGCGGCCGGTCACGTCCACGCGCTCGGCGCGCGACGGAGCGCGGCGCCGGCCGGGGTGCAGGGGAGCGCCGAAGCGCACCGACACACGGTGCCGCCGCGGCAGGTAGAAGCGCCGGCCCCGCAGCGCCTCGAACGTGCCGTAGATGCCGGCGGGCACCACGGGGACGCCCGCGCGGAGCGCGAGGGCGGCCACGCCGGGCTGGCCGGGCACGAGCCGGCCCTCGCGGCTGAACGGCCCCTCGGGGAATATCCCCACGATGCGCCCCTCCTCGAGCGCGCGGAGGGCGCGCCGGATGGCGCCGGGGTCGGGCCGCGAGAGGTTCACCGGAATCGAGCCGATCTGGCGATGGAACGCCGGGTGCAGCGGGCTCGCGTGGTACACGCGCGGCATCACGATGAAGGAGATGGGCCGCGGCACCGCGACGCCGAGCACGACACCATCGAGGTAGTTGTGATGGTTCGCGGCGAGAATGAACGGCCCGGCGGGCAGGCGCTCGATGCCCTCGACGGCGAGATCGAACCACCGCTGGAGCACGGGCCGGCACGCGCCGCGGCAGCACCGATAGAGCAGGGGGAAGCGCTCGTCCGCGGCGCGCGGCGCCGGGCGCGCCGCCGGCCGCGCGAGCACCGACAGCACGCTGGATTCCTCGCTCGGCGCCATGACCGGTCGGTTATAGCACCCGGCCGACCCCCTGACAAGGACGGGCGGCCCGCGTCAGCGGGTCTTGGCCATCCGGTATTGCGCGACGGCGACGTTGTGCTCGGCAAGGCTCGACGAGAAGTGATGGCGCCGATCGTCGATGGAGACGAAGTAGAGGTAGCTCACCGCGGCCGGCTTCACCGCGGCCTCGATGGCGGCGCGGCTCGGCGCGGCAATCGGGCCGGGCGGAAGGCCACCCCGTCGATAGGTGTTGTAGGGCGAGTCCACCTGGAGATCCACGCGCGTCAGGGCCTGGCCATCCTTGCCCACCGCGAACTGCACGGTGGGATCCGCCTGCAGCGGCATACCCCGCTTGAGCCGGTTCCAGAACACCGCCGAGATCAGCGGCATCTCCGAACGGACCACCGCTTCTTTTTCAATGATGGAGGCGAGGGTCAGGAGCTGATGCACGGTGATGTCCCGCGCCCGCGCCTGCTCCAGCACCTCCGGCGTGATCTGATCCCGCATGCGCGCGGCCATACGCGCGAGGATCTCCTCCGGGGTCATGCCCTTCACGAGCTGATACGTGTCGGGGAAGAGATAGCCCTCGAGGGTCTCCGCGCTGATCCCCAGCTGCTTGAGAAACATCGGATCGCGGGCCACGCGAAGGATGTCGTCGGCGCGCGTGAGCCGCTCGCGCTCGAGAGCCAGGGCCAGGTCGGCGAGCGTGTCGCCCTCCCGGAACAGGACGGGGTGCTGGCGCACGCGCCCGCCCTCCAGCAGCGAGAGAACGGCCAGCGTGTTCGCGCCTTGCGGCACCTCGTACTCACCCGCCTTGAGGGAGCGGGCCGTGCCTCGCGCGGTGGCGAGGAGCATGAAGGCCACGGGGCTCCGGATGACGGCCGCATCGTCCAGGCGCCGCGCCACCACGGCGAGGCCCACGTGGGCGGGGATCTCGACGACCCGGGACGAGGTCCGCACCCCGGGAGCGGCGGTGAACGTCCAGAAGGTCTGGAGACAAAGGAAGACCACGACCAGGCCTCCCAGCACCCAGAGAAGGGCCCGGCCGCCGCCCCCGGAGGGACGAGCCGGCTCGGCCCAGGTCTTGAGGAACCACGGTCGTTCCATCATGATTTTGCTCTATTTTGCCAATGCTTTGGACCTTAGGTCAACGCCGCGGGCCGGCTCCCGGAAGCTCCATGAAACCCGTACCTTGGCCGGCACGCCGGTACGCTCTTCGGACAGTGGTGAGGCGCCGGGTCGACCTACCCCCAATAGGGCGTGGTATACTCACGCCTCGGGATTCAGGTCCCCCGAACACTCCAGGAGGTCTCAATGTCGCAGCTCGCGCTTCCCGCCCGTCACGAATGGCTTGCCCAGGATCGGAAATACGGCAAGCTCGCCCTCGAGCCGTTCGAGCCGGGCTTCGCGCTCACCGTGGGCAACGCCTATCGCCGGGTGCTGCTGTCGTCCATCCACGGCGCCTCGCCGACGTGGGCCAAGATCGAGGGGGTGCTCCACGAGTTCTCCTTCATGCAGGGCGTGACCGAGGACACCCTCGACATCATCATGAATCTGCGCAAGGTCGTATTCGCGCTGCACGTCAACCGGCCGAAGATCCTGCGCCTGAAGGCGCAGGGTCCAAAGACGGTGACCGCCGCCGACTTCGAGCCCGACGCCGACGTGGAGATCCTCACGCCCGAGGTGATTCTCGCCACGCTCGACAAGGACGGCGGGCTCGAGCTGGAGCTCTGCGTGGAGCGGGGGCGCGGCTATCAGCCCGCCGAGCGCCGGGAGCCCGAGGCGCTGCCCATCAACGCCATGCTGATCGATGCGGACTTCTCGCCGGTGAAGCGCGTGAACGTCCAGGTCGAGACGCCGGGGCGGCTGAGTGGCGGCCAGGAGCGGCTGGTCCTCGAGGTGTGGACCAACGGCAGCGTGACTCCGGACGCGGCGGTGGGCGAGGCGTCGCGGATCCTGCAGGATCAGTTCAACCTGCTCACCGACTTCCCCGCGCCGGCGCCCCAGGAGACGGAGCGTCCGGAAGCGGGGCTGGAGCCTGCCGCGCGGGTGGAGCTCAACGAGCATCTTTTCCGCAACGTGGACGAGCTCGAGCTGTCGGTGCGCGCGTCCAACTGCTTGAAGACGGCCAACATCCGCACCATCGCCGACCTCGTCCAGAAGACCGAGTCGGAGCTGCTCAAGACGAAGAACTTCGGCAAGAAATCCCTGAACGAGATCAAGACGATCCTGGGAGAGATGGGGCTCTCCCTGGGCATCCGTCTCGATCCCGAGGAGCTGGAGCGGCTGCGCGCTCAGTACGAGCGCACCTTCGAGAGTTAGGCCCTCCCGCTTCGCGCGCGTCCATCACGGCCCTCGGCCCTCGCCGGGGGCCGTGGTGCGTGTGGGAGTGTCACCACGCGGCCGGCGCCGCGCCCAGCTCGAAGCGCTCGATGCGCCGTGAGGCCCAGCGGGTGACCCACAGGCTCGCGCCATCCGTCTCCACGATCACCGCGCCGTCCCGGTCGGTCCGGTAAACCCGCGCACCGGAGTGGGCGAGCCGCGCCACCACCTCGGGGGCGGGGTGGCGGAAGGGATTGCGCGGTCCCACCGAGATCACCGCCGCGACGGGCCGGCTCGCGTTCACCAGCCGCTCGCCGGTGGAGGTGCGACTGCCGTGATGGCCGACCTTGAGCACGGTCGCGGCCAGGGGGGCGCGCCCGTCGAGCAGCGTCTCCTCGCCTCCGGCGGTGAGGTCGCCCGTGAGGAGGAGGCTGACGCCGCGCCAGTCCAGACGCAGCACGAGTGAGTGGTCGTTCTCGCCCGCGCTCGGAGGCGGGGGCCCGTGCGGACCCCCCGGATTCAGCACGGTGACCACGGCCTCGCCCACGCGCAATCGCTGCCCCGCCGCGAGCACGCGGCGCGGGACCCGGGCGCGGTCGAGCGCGGCCACCACCACCTCGTGGCCGGCGGGCCAGCGCCCGTTCTCCCAGACCTCGCCCACGGTGAGTCCTCGCAGCACGGCGGGAAGGCCGCCCGAGTGATCGGCATCCGGATGCGTCACCGCCACCACGTCGAGGCGGCCCACGCCGCGATTCCAGAGAAAGGGGGCCACGATCCGCTCCCCCACGTCGAAGCGCGCGGCGCCACCGGGGCCGCCGTCCACGAGGAGTCGGTGGCCGCCGGGCACCTCGACGAGTGCGGCATCGCCCTGGCCCACGTCGAGAAAGGTGACGCGCAGTCGGGCGTCCGCCGGGGCGAGCAGCGGCCACGCCGCGGCGGCAAGCCCGCCGAGAGCCAGCCCCAGGGCGGCGCGTCGCGCCCCGGGGGTGCCGACGGTGGTGGTCAACACGGCGGCCGCGAGCCAGGCCGTCATCGCGA
>DATEDO010000135.1:0-18460 GCA_035281625.1 Candidatus Methylomirabilota bacterium | reverse complement strand
CCGCCGCCTCCGCCCCCGCGCCCGAGCGAGCCGCCGCCGCCCGCGGCGAGCGGGCAGGTCCATCGCCTCGCCTTCCACGGCACCGGCGGCTCGCTGTTCGGCATCCACATCGTCAACGTGCTCCTCACCCTGCTCACCCTGGGCGTCTACTACTTCTGGGGCAAGACGCGGGTGCGCGCCTATCTCTGGGGGCAGACGGAGATCGCGGGCGACCGCTTCGCGTACCACGGGACCGGCCGCGAGCTCTTCATGGGCTTTCTCAAGGCCCTGCTGTTCTTCGCGCTGCCGCTGTTCCTCCTTTCCCTCCTGCGGGACGTCACGAGCTGGACCGTCCTCAAGGTCATTTCCTTGATCGGCTCCTACGTGATCGTCAGCGTGTTCTTCCCCCTCGCCATCGTGGGCGCGCGACGCTACCGCCTGAGCCGGACGTCCTGGCGGGGCATTCGGTTCTCGTTCCGCGGCTCGGCATCCGAGTTCGTGAAGTTCTTCATCGTCCACACCATCCTCACGTCGATCACGCTGGGCCTGTGGTATCCCATCTTCGACGTGCGCCGCCACGCCCTCCTCACCAACGACTCCTGGTTCGGCAATCGCAAGCTCGCCTTCGACGGGGGGATGAACGGCCTCTTCGGTCCGTTCGTGCTGGCCCTCGTCCTCACCCCGTTCACGCTGGGGCTGTGCTGGTTCTGGTACCTCGCCAAGAAGCGGCGCTACTTCTGGGAGCACACCACCTTCGGCGCCGCGCGGTTCCGCTACACGGTGCGCGGCGGCGCGCTCCTCTGGCTCATGCTCGGCAACTTCTTCATCCTGGTCCTCACCCTGGGCCTCGGCTGGTCGTGGGCCCAGGTGCGCTCGGCTCGCTTCGTCGCCCGCAACCTCTCGCTGGTGGGCGACCTCGACCTCGCGAGCATTCAGCAAGACGCCCGCGCCGCCTCGGCGACCGGCGAAGGCCTCGCCGGCCTGCTCGATGCCGGCGGTCTCGATCTCGGCTAGCTGCGCCCACCGCGCATGCGGACGGACTGGGACGGCTTCTATCTCGACGGGCGCACGCCCGTGCGCCGGGCCGCCCGCGTGCGGCTGACGCGCGGAGGGATCGAGATCACCCCCGAGGGCGCTGCCACCGCCTTCTGGCCGTACCGGGAGGTCCGCCAGACCCAGGGCTCGCATGCCGGCGAGGAAGTGCGCCTCGAGCACGGCCCGCTTCTCGCCGAGACGGTGATCGTCCCCGACAGCCAGTTCCTCGTCGATCTCCGGGAGATCGCGCAGGCGCCGGGCCTCCGCTTCCACGATCCCCGCCGCCGCGGGCGGCGGGTGGCCTACACCGTCGCCGCGGGCGTCGCCATCGTCGCCATCTGTGCCGCGCTCTATCTCTGGGGCATTCCCGCCGCCGCGTCCATTGTGGCGGCGCGGGTGCCGGTGTCGTGGGAGGAGAGTCTCGGGACCGCCGTGGTCGACAGCCTGATGCAGGGGGAGAAGCGGTGCAACGACGCGGAGGGCCAGCGGGTCCTCGACGGCCTGGTCGCGACCCTCGCCGCCGCGGCGCCTCGCTCGCCGTATACCTTCCGGGTCCAGGTAGCGGACGTGAAGGTGGTGAACGCCTTCGCGGTGCCCGGGGGCCACATCGTGGTGCTGCGCGGCCTGCTGGACGAGCTGCGCCGCCCGGAGGAGCTGGCCGGAGTGCTCGCCCACGAGATGCAGCACGTGCTCCAGCGCCATTCCACCAAGGCCATCGTGCAGCACGTCTCCACGGGTCTCCTGATCGCCGCCATCAGCGGCGATGTGAGCGGCCCCCTCGCCTATGGCCTGGAGAGCGCGCGGGTGCTGGGACAGATGCGCTACAGCCGCGGCGCCGAGGATGAGGCCGATGCCCAGGGCATGGCGCTTCTCATCGCGGCGGGCCTGGACCCCCGCGGCATGATCGACTTCTTCGAAGCCCTCGAGCGCAAGGAGCGCGATCCCACGGGCCTCTCCAAGTTCCTTTCGAGCCATCCCGGCACGGGGGACCGCATCAGCCGCCTGCGCCGTCTTGCCGCCAATGCGCCCCCGCCACGCCGCCTGGCCCTCGACCCCGGGGACTGGACGGTGCTCCGGGGGATCTGCAAGAGCACGGGGGAGCCGACCCCCGCCGGCCGGCCGAATCCGGCCCGATAGCCCCCGCCCGCTGACCCTGGACGAAGCCCCCGGCCTCGCCTGTCCTCGCCTGTGACACCCCGAGTGTCAATCGTGTCAGGGGTGTCAGGAAACGAACCCACCCGGCCGGGGGCGCCCCGCGTAGTCCACTCTTGCAAGTGTCCGTCGGATAAGAGTGCCGGCGCTGCCAGGCGCCCTCGAGGCCGTTGGTATCCGCCTTGCTGCCTGGGGGGCCCATGTGGTTGCGAGCCAAGCGACCGAGCACTGCGCTGCGGGGCAATCTCAATGCCTTCCTCGATGAGGGCTCCGAGATCGAGGGGCACTACACCTGCTCCGGCACCGTGATGTTCAACGGCAAGCTCCGGGGGGAGCTGTCGTCCAGCGACACGCTCATCGTGGGCGAGCGCGGCCGTATCAATGGAACCGTGCGAGCGGCCACGGTGATCGTGCACGGGGAGATCATGGGCAACGTGATGGCGACGGACCGCATCGAGCTCAAGGGCACCGCGAAGGTGACCGGCGACCTCGAGGCCGCCGTGATCGTCATCGAGGAAGGCGTCTTCCTCGAGGGCCATTGCCGCATGACCCGGCCCAAGCCGGTGGCCGAGCCCACCAGCCTGGCCGTGATGGCGGTGTCGCGATGAACTGGTACGTCGCGCGCACGACCCGCGGGCGCCTGCTCCACCATCTGCAGTTCCTGAGCGCGGATGGGAGCCGGAGCCGGGTGATTCACGTGCCGCGCGTGGCCACGTGCGTGGTCGCGACGGTCACGCTGGCCGCCCTGGGCGCGGTGGGCTACGCCACCGCGGAATATCTGTACTTGAAGACGCAGGCCATGACCCTGGCCGCCGCGCACCGGGAGGCCGCCGAGCAGCGGGCGCTGGTGGAATCGTTCCAGCAGCGCATCGGCGAGGTCCGCAAGGAGATCGCCACCTGGAGGGAGATCCACGCGCGCATGGCCGAGCCCTTCGGTCCGGACGGCGGCTCCAGCAAGACCGCGGCCGCGGCGACCGGCATCGGTGGGGGCACCGCGCAGGTGCGTCAGGACCCCGAGGGTGAGAAGCCGCAGATCTACGAAGAGGTGGAGGCGCTCGCCACGAGCGTGCTCGAGGAGGGGCCGAAGGTCCGCGCCCTGGAGCGCGTGATCACCTCCGCGGGCCGGGCCATCCAGGCCATGCCCTCGCGCTGGCCCGTGCGGGGCGCGGTGAACTCGGAGTTCGGCCGCCGCAAGTCCCCCTGGGGTGATGCCATCGAGCATCACAGCGGGCTCGACATCGCCGCCCAGATGGCCACGCCGGTGAAGGCGCCCGCGACGGGCACGGTGGTGTTCGCGGGGCAGGGCGGCGAGTACGGCCTCTGCGTGATCCTCGACCACGGCAACGAGGTGAAGTCGCTCTACGGCCACCTCTCGAAGATCCAGGTCCGCCAGGGCCAGCGCATCGACCGGGGCACCATCATCGCGCTCACCGGCAACACCGGGCGGAGCAGCGGCCCGCATCTGCACTACGAGGTCCACGTGAAAGGGCAGGCGGTGAACCCGCGCGCCTTCCTCTGGGCCCCGCCCGACCGCAGCTAGTCCCGATCGCGCGGCTCGCCGCGCTGCCTCCCCTCCAGCTCCGCCCAGCGCGCATAGAGGGCGTCGACCTGCGCGCGCGCCGCCTCCACCGCGGCATAGCGCGCGGCCAGGGCGGCCGAGTCCGACGCCACCCCGGGATCGTCAAGGGCGCCGCGGCTTTCGGCGAGCGCGGCTTCCGCGGCCTCGATCGCCGCCTCCATCCCCTCCCACTCGAGTCGCTCGGTGTACGTGAGGCGCTTGACGCCCTCCTTCTCGCGGGGCGCGGCGGGCCGCACGGCGCTCGCGGTGGGTCGTGCCGGGCGCGCCGCCTCCCGCCGCGCCGCCTCCCACTGCGCGGTGTCCGCGAACCACTCGGCCTCGCCGCGGCCATCGAGGGCCAGGACGGCGGTGGCGGCGCGGTCGAGGAGGAAGCGATCGTGCGTGACGAGCACCACCGCCCCCGGGAACTCGGCCAGCGATTCCTCCAGCACTTCCAGCGTCGGGATGTCGAGGTCATTGGTGGGCTCGTCCAGGAGCAGGAGATCGGCGGGCTCGAGCATGAGGCGCGCGAGATGCACCCGCGCGCGCTCGCCGCCGGAAAGGCGTGAGACGGGCAGGGCGAGCTGCTCCGGCCGAAAGAGAAAGCGCTTGGCCCACGCGGCCACGTGGAGCGGGCGCCCGTTGTAGACGACGCTGTCCGCCTCGGGCGCCAGGGCGCGGCGCAGCGGCTGGTCGTCCTCCAGGCCCTCGCGGTGCTGATCGAAGTGGGCGATGCGAAGTCCGGGCGCGCGCTCGATGGCGCCTGCCTCGGGCGCGAGGGAGCCGTCGAGGAGGCGGAGCACCGTGGTCTTGCCGCTGCCGTTGGGGCCGATCAGCCCCACGCGCGTGCCCGCGCCCAGCACGAGGTCGAGGCCCACGAGGATGCGCCGGCCGCCGACGGAGGCGGCGACGCCGCGCGCCACCAGGAGTCGGCGGGTCGCCCGGCCGGACGCGGTGAAGTCGATGCCCGCCCGCGCCTCCCGTCCGCGCGCGCGCGCCGCCGTCAGCTCCTCGATGAGCCGACCCGCCTCCTTGATGCGCCCCTGCGCCTTGGTGGTGCGCGCCTTCGCGCCCTGCCGCAGCCACTCGATCTCGCGCCGCACGCGATTGGCCAGCGTGTCCTGGTACACGGCGTCCGCGCGGAGCGCCTCGTCGCGCGCGGCGAGAAAGTCGCTGTAACGTCCGTCGGCCTGGAAGAGGCCGCCGGGGAACACGCGGTTCAGCTCGACCATGCGCTCGACCACGCGCTCGAGGAACCAGCGGTCGTGGCTGATTGCGAGATAGCACGTGGCGTCCATCCGGAGCGCCTCCTCGAGCCAGAGGATGCCGTCCACGTCGAGGTGATTGGTGGGCTCGTCGAGGAGCAGCACGTCGGGGCGCCGCGCCAGCGCGCCGACGATGGCGAGGCGCTTGCGCCAGCCGCCGGAGAGATCCGCCACGCGCGCGCCGCGCGCGGCGAAGCCGGCGCGGGAGAGCGCCATCGCGACCCGTAGCGCCCGGGCCGCGGGATCCGCGGCGTCGGGATCGCCGGCTTCCGCGACGGCCGCCGCGACCACGCCCTCCACGGTGTCGTCACCCGCGAACACGGGCTCCTGGGGCACGTAGGCGAGCCGCGCCGCGCGCCGGAGCGAGCGCGCGCCCCGATCGGGCAACTCCACGCCCGCGAGGATGCGGAGGAGCGTGGTCTTACCGGAGCCGTTGGGGCCCACCAGGCCCACGCGGTCGCCCTCGACCAGCGTCAGCGAGAGCTCCTCGAAGAGAGGCGCGGCGCCGAAGGCTTTGGTGACACCCTGAACGGAGAGCAGGACCGCGGGCGTCACGGACGTGGAGGCGGCCGGCGGCCCCGCGGGGCCGCCGTGACGGCGGCGATCAGCGCGACCTTCTCCGCGCGGCGCAGGCCCTTCAGGCGCGCCTCCTCGCGGAGCGCGGCGCTCCAGGTGCGCGTGCGGCGCGACCACGCCAGCGTCACGGGGAGATGCGAGCGCGTGTAGCGCGAGGCCCGCCCCGCCGCATGCTGGGCCAGCCGGCGCGCGAGGTCCTTGGCCGAGCCCGCGTAGAGCGAGCCGTCACCGCAGCGGAGGAGATAGACCCAGGGCACCGGGCCGCGGCTCAGGCCGGCGGCGTCCAGGCCTTGAAGCGCTCGCGCAGCACCTTCTTGTCGAACTTGCCCACGCTGGTCTTGGGAACGGCCTCGATGAAGACCACGTCGTCCGGCAGCCACCACTTCGCCACCCGCGGCGCCAGGTACTCGAGGATCTCGGTCTTGGTGATCCGGTCCTTCCACTCGGGCTTGGGCACCACGCAGGCCAGCGGCCGCTCCACCCACTTCTCGTGCGGGACGGCGATGACGGCGGCCTCCAGCACCTTGGGATGGCCCATGATGGTGCTCTCCATGTCCACGCTGGAAATCCACTCGCCGCCCGACTTGATGAGATCCTTGGTGCGGTCGGTGATCTGCACGTAGCCGTCGGGGTCGATGCACGCGACGTCACCGGTGCGGAACCAGCCGTCCGGGGTGAACTGGGCGGCGCCGGCGGGGTTGTTGTAGTAGCCGCTGGTCACCCACGGCCCGCGCACCTGGATCTCGCCCACCGCCTTGCCGTCCCACGGCAGCACCTGGCCCGCGTCGTCCACGATGCGCATGTCCACGCCCGCCACCACCGAGCCCTGCTTGGCGCGGATGGCGTAGCGCTCGTCCTCGGGGAGATGGTCGGTGTAGGAGCGGGGCCGGCAGACGGTGCCGAGCGGGCTCATCTCCGTCATGCCCCAGGCATGCAGCATGTAGGCCCCGTACTTCTTGTCGAAGTCCTCGATGAGGGTGCGGGGCGCCGCCGAGCCGCCGATGGGGATGCAGCGGATGGACGAGATGTCCCACTGGGGCTCCTTCTCGAGAATGCCCTGGATGGCGATCCACACCGTCGGCACCGCGCCGACCAGGGTGACCTTCTCGGCGTGGACGATCTCGATGATGTCGCGCGGCTGCGGATTGGGGCCGCCGAAGATCTGGGTGGAGCCATTCATGACGCCCGCGAACGGGACGCACCAGGCGTTGGCGTGGAACATCGGCACGATGTGCAGGATCACGTCGCGCTCGCAGATCCCCAGCACGTCCACGGTGGACGACGCCAGGCAGTGGAGGAAGATCCCGCGATGCGTGTAGAGGACGCCCTTGGGGTGGCCGGTGGTCCCGGAGGTGTAACACATGCCAGCGGCGTCGGTCTCCTCCAGCCGGGGCCAGGCCTCCACCGGCCGCGCGTCCGCCACCAGGGCCTCGTAGTCGAGCGTGCCCGGCGGGAGCTCCGCCCCCGGCGTGTCGCGCATCACGATGAAGTGCTTCACGGACTTGAGGTCCTTGCGGAGCGGCTCCAGGAGGTGCCAGCACGAGGCGTCCACGATCAGGACCTGGTCTTCGGCGTGGTTGACGATGTAGGTGATGTCCTGCGGCGACAGGCGGATGTTGACGGTGTGGAGCACCATGCCCATGAGCGGCGCCGCGAAGTACACTTCCATGTGCCGATGGGAGTTCCACGCGAAGGTCCCGACCCGGTCGCCGGTCTTGAGCCCCAGGCGCGAGAGCGCCGCGGCCAGCCGGCACACGCGGTCGGCGTAGTCGGCGTAGGTGTAGCGCTGTAGCCCCACCCCGGGCACTCGTGTGGCGAGGGTCTTCCGGTGGAAGACCTTGCGGGTCCGCTCGAAGAAGTGGGTGAGCGTCAGCGGATAATCCATGATGAGACCCTTCATCGTCCTAGTACCCTCCGAGATCTTCCGACGTGGCGCAGCGAAATCCGACGAAGTGATGCCCGCGGCGCACGCCGCGATATTCGTAGTGCCGCCGGAGCGTCACTCGGAGCGCCCCGGCGTCGTCATCGTGCGAAGCCCCGCGTGCGACCCGCGTGGCGGTGGGCTCGGGCCCTTCGCGCCCGTCGTCGGCGCGATAGGGGTAGGGGCGGTACTGGCTGGACGTCCACTCGCGTAGATTGCCCACGAGATCGTGCACGCCCAGGGGGCTCGCGCCCGCCGGCCGGTCGCCGGTGGGCTCGGTTCCGTTGTACGCCCGCCCGTAGACGGCCCGTGCCGGTGTGGGCGGCTCGTCCCCCCAGGGATAGCGGCGTCCATCGTCGCCGCGCGCCGCCTTCTCCCACTCCGCCTCGGTGGGCAGTCGCAGGCCCCGCCAGAGGCAATAGTCGCGGGCGCCGAACCACGTGACCTCCACCGCGGGGTGGTCGGCGAACCCGGCGTCCGGCGCCCAGCGCGGCCGCTCGTTCGCGCGTCGAACGCGATGGATGCGCGCGTCGGGATCGTCCCAGTCGAAGTAGTCTTCGCCCTCCGGGCTCTTGAGCCCGCGGGCGTCGAGAAACTGGGCGAACTCGCGGTTGGTCACCTTGTGCCGATCGATCCAGAACGGGCCCAGGTAGAGGCGATGCGCGGGCGATTCATCCGCGGCGTCCCGGTCACTGCCCATGGTGAACGGCCCGCGGTTCACCAGCATCATGCCGTCCGCGGCGGCGCGGCTTGCGCCGCCGGCCAGCAGGACGAGCATCGCGGCGACACAGACGCTGGGTCCCATGCCTTTCGCCGCGCGCGCGGCGTGGCTAGGATAGGTGTCGCCCGTCCCCCCTGTCAACGCGTGCCGAGGAGGCCATTCATGCCCGTGAACGCCGGTCAGCTCACCGCCTTCCTCGCCGAGGCCAAGCGCCGCACCTATGCCGCCCAGGGTGGCGAGGCCGGGGTGGATCCCCCGCTCGTGCCCGGATCCCGTCAGCTCGAGTACCGGGATCTCGAGTGGCTCTACCGCGACATCTACTTCGGGGTGGCCGCCTTCTCGGGTCAGGAGACCGTGTCCCACCACGAGGTGCCGGCCTGGGCCATGGTCTATGCCGGCGGGCTTCTGCCGGACGCCGCGCGGCCCCCCCGTGAGGTGTACGCCTTTCTGCGCCGGGCGCTGCTCCTGGTGCCGGCCGACCACCCGTACCGGGGCCCCGCGGCCTTCGAGGAGGGCGACTTCGTCTACGGCAATCACTGGCAGGGCGGGCCGGAGCGCTTCCGCGGCGTGGAGCGCATCGCGCTCGCGGGCCGGCCGGTGTACGAGCTGGTCTACGCGGGCGGCCGCCTTCGCTGACCGGCGCCGACTGGGCGAGCGCGTTTACGCCGCGGGCCGATTCGGGTATGGTGAGGTTGCATGAACTCGCGCTGGGATGACGCGACCGCGGCCGCGCTCGGGGGCCTCGATCTCCTCGTCTACGCATCCCGGCTGATCGGCGCCGAGAGCTCGCTGGTCGTCTGGGGCGGCGGCAACACCTCCCTCAAGCAGATCGAGCGCGATCATCGCGGCCGCGAGTGCCGCGTGCTCCGCGTCAAGGGCTCGGGCTCCGACCTCAAGAGCATCCAGAAGAAGGACTTCCCCGGCGTCCGGATGGACGATATCGAGGCGCTCCTGTCCCGCGAGGACATGGGCGATACCGAGATGGTCGACTATCTCCGCTTCGCGCTGCAGGATCCCGGCGGCTCGCGGCCGTCCATCGAAACCCTGCTCCACGGCTTCCTGCCCGCGCCGGCGGTGTTTCACACCCATGCCGACGCCATCGTCTCGCTCACCAACAACACGAATGCCGACGCCGTGCTCCGCGAGGTGTTCGGGGACGAGGTGGTGGCGCTGCCCTATCGGCGGCCGGGCTTCCGCATCTCCAAGGACGTGGCGGACACCCTGGCCGCGCGACCGCGGCTGCGCGCCATGCTGCTGCAGAAGCACGGCACCATCTGCTGGGGCGACACCGTCAAGGACGCCTACCTGGCCACCGTGCAATTGATCAGCAGGGCTGAAGAAGCCATCGCCCATCGCGCCAGGGGCCGGACCCGCTTCGGCGGCGTGGCGGTGGCCCCGCCGGGGGAGGACGAGCGCCGGCGCGTGGCCCTCGCGGTCGCGCCCCATCTCCGGGGGCTGGTGGGTCGCGAGCGCCGGCAGGTACTCTACTTCGACGACGCGCCGGACGTGCTGGAGTTCGCCGCTTCGCGGGAGGCCGACGCGCTGTGCCGCATCGGTCCGGCCACGCCCGATCACACGATCTACACCAAGCGGCTGCCCTGCTTCGTGCCGGTGGACCGCCCCGGGGACCCCGAGGCGGTGAAGGCCGCCCTCACCGCCGGGATCGACCGCTTCGTGCGCGAGTACACGGCCTACTTCGAGGGCCACAATCGCGAGGGCGCCACCCTGATCGACGCCTATCCCCGGGTGGTCGTGGTGGGCGGCCTCGGCATGTTCACCATCGGCAAGGACCGCCGCACCGCGGGCATCGTCAACGACATCTACCATCACACCGTGTCGGTGCTGGGAGCGGCCACCGCCTTCGGCGGCTATGTCTCCCTGTCTGCCCGCGACGCCTTCGACGTCGAGTACTGGCCGCTGGAGCTCTACAAGCTACAGCAGGCGCCGCCCGAGAAGGAGCTGGCGCGGCGCATCGCGCTGGTCACCGGCGGCGCCGGCGGTATCGGCCGTGCGGTGGCGCTGCGCCTCGCCGCGGAGGGCGCCCACGTGGTCGTGACCGACGTGGACGGCGCGGGCGCGGGCAAGGTGGCGGACGAGGTGCTGGCCGCGCACGGCATGGGTCGCGCCATCGGCGTGGGCCTCGACGTGACGCGCGAGGCCTCGGTGCGTGAAGCGCTCGAGGCCACGGTGCGCGCCTACGGCGGCCTCGACATCGTGGTGTCGAACGCGGGCATTGCCCACTCGGCGCCCGTCCATCAGATGGACCTGGCCGACTGGGAGCGATCCTTCGCCGTCAACAGCACGGGGCACTTCCTGGTGGCGCGCGAGGCCATGCGGGTGCTCCGCGCCCAGGGCCTGGGCGGAGCCTTCGTGTTCGTGGCCACCAAGAACGTGATGTCGCCCGGCAAGGACTTCTCGTCCTACTCCGCGTCCAAGGCCGCCGAGGCCCAGCTCGCCAAGGTGCTGGCGCTCGAGGGCGGGCCGCTGGGCATCCGCTCGAACATCGTGAACCCCGACGCCGTCTTCCGCGACTCCAAGCTCTGGTCCGAGGCCGTGCGGCGCGAGCGGGCCCGGGCCCAGGGCATCAGCGTGGACGACCTGGAAGACTTCTACCGCAAGCGCAACATCCTGGCCCGGCCGATCCTGCCCGAAGACGTGGCGGAGGCCGTGCTGTTCCTGGCCTCCGACCGCTCGGCCAAGACCACGGGCTGCACCCTCACCGTGGACGGCGGCGTGAAGGACGCGTTCCCGCGCTAACTCAAATGGGGATCTCCTTCGGCGCCTTCCTCTCCTTGCACGAGCCCGCCGAGCAATGGACGCTCGCGCGCCGGGTGGAGGAGCTGGGCTTCGATTCCCTGTGGACGGGCGATCATGTGTCCTTCCACGGGCCCATCTACGATTCGCTCACCCTGCTGGCCTCCTACGCGAGCGTCACGAGCCGCATCCGCCTCGGCACCGCGGTGTACCTCCTCGCGCTGCGCCATCCCACCGTCGCCGCCAAGATCACGTCCACGCTCGACGCGCTGTCCGGCGGGCGCCTCGTGTTCGGGGTCGGGGTGGGCGGCGAGAACCCCAAGGAGTTCGAGGCCTGCGGCATTCCCCACAAGGAGCGCGGGGCCCGGGTCACCGAGGGCATCGACGCGGTGCGGACCTTGTGGCGCGACACGCCGGCCAGCTTCAAGGGGCGCTTCACGTCCTTCGAGGGCGTGAGCCTCGATCCCAAGCCCGTGCAGCGGCCGGGCCCGCCCATCTGGATCGGCGGCCGCTCGGACGCCGCCCTGGCCCGCGCGGGGCGGCAGGGAGACGGCTGGGTGTCCTACGTCGTCCAGCCCGAGCGCTACAAGGCCAGCCTGGAGAAGATTCACGCCGCCGGGGCCGCCGCCGGCCGTCGGCTCGACGGCTTCGTGGCCGCGCACCTGGCCTTCGTCACCGTGGGGCGCGATTACGAGGCGGCCGAGCGCACGTGGGTGGCGCGGCTCAGCCAGCGCTACGCGCAGGACTTCGGCCCGCTCGCGCGGAAGTACGGCATCATCGGCACGCCCGAGCAGTGTGCGGAGGCCATCGAGCGCTTCGTGGCGGGCGGCTGCAACTACATCCTGATGAACGCCATCTGCGACCCTGCCGACGAGCGCGCGCAGCTCGAGGCCTTCGCCGCCGACATCGTGCCGCGCTTCCGCGGCCGCTAGCCCGTGGCGCCCAGGCCGCGGGAGTGCCGGGCGGAAGTCACGGAGGTCCGCAGCCTCAATCCTGACGTCATCGAGGTGGATCTCCGCATGGTGGAGCCCGCCGCGCTGCCGTTCAGCGCGGGGCAGTGGGTCTCGGTGCCGTTCGGGCCCAAGATCGTGCGCGCCTACAGCATGGCGTCGCCGCCGGGGAGCGGCGAGCGGCTCACCCTCTCCGTCGACGTCGCTCCGGGCGGCCTCGGCTCCCAGTGGATACGCGGGCTCAAGCCCGGCGACGCGGTGACGTTCAAGGGACCCACGGGCGGGTTCGTGTTCGATCGCGCCGACCCACGCCGGCCCGTGTTCGTGGCCGAGGAGATCGGCGTGGTGCCGATCCGCTCGATGCTCCTGGACCTCTACGGCGGCCGATTCGACCGCGGCGCCGCGCTGATCCAGTGGGCGCGCAATCCGGCCTGGCTCCTCTACGAGGCGGATTTCCGCGCCCTCACGCGCGATCACAAGGGCTTCTCGTACCTGCCCGTCCTGCGCGAGGCGCCGCCCACGTGGCGCGGGGAGAAGGGCGAGGCCCCCGAAGCGGTGGATCGGCTCGTCCACAGCGTGGATCGCACCATCGTGTACGTGTGCGGCGGGGAGGCCACGATCAAGCGGGTGCGGCAGGCGCTCACCGCCAAGGGCATGGATCGCAAGAGCATCAAGTGGGAGAAATTCTGGTGAGGCGCGGCATCGGCGCCCTGCTCGTCCTCCTCGCGGGAGCGCTGCCGTTCGCGCCGGCCGTCGCGGCGCAGGGCCTCGACAAGGTCGGCGACGAGGCGCCGGTGGGCAAGAACGCCACCGGGGAGGACTGCCGAGTGCGCCTCGTTCAGGTCGTAAAGGAGCCGGTGGACTACCAGCGCTTCAGCGTCTTCTGCGACGGCTGGCTGGCGCCCAGCGGCGAGATCACCCGGTTCCGCGTCGCCAAGGGCTATACGCTGGATCGGCTCCTCACCGACAGCGCGTGGCAGAAGCGCTGGGAGAAGCGCCTCATGGAGTGCGGCCCCCTGGAGCCGACCCAGATCCTCGGGGTGACCACCGCCGCCCTGCGCGCCTGCAAGCGAGAAGATGGGAGCTGGCCGGTCATCGTCGCCGGCGTGTACCCGGCTCCCGGCCGGCGCGCCTACACCCTCGAGACCTTTCCCACCAATGTCCGCGTCCTCGAACGCGCCGCCGAGGTGCTCGAGGGCAAGCGGAGCTTCGCCGACGCCGCCGGCGCGCGCGAGGGCGGCCAGTCGGGCGTCATCCGGCGGGCCGAGGCCATGGTGGGCGCGTCGGGCAAGCTGATCGGCGTCCAGGACATCGGCGCCGCGGAGAGCCTCTGGCGGCTCATCAAGGCCTATCAGCACTCGGGCGACTTCCCGCGCGCGGAGGCAAGCTGCCGCCGCTACCTCGAGATCTACGAGCGCCTGTTCGGCGCCGATTCCGTGGCGACCGTCGAGGTGCTCGCCGAGCTGGGTCTGGTCCTCGCCAATCAGGGCCGCGCGGAGGAGGCCGCGCGGGCGCTGGATCGAGCGGAGGCGCTCATGCAGGGGCCGGTGCGGTGGGAGCTGCCCCTCATCGTCATCGGCTATCGCGCCTACGTCGCCATGGCCGAGCGGCGCCTCGACGATGCAATCGCGCTGGCCGAGAAGGGCGTGTCGCTGCACGAGCCGCGGCGCGGCGACACCTACAATCTCGGCTTCCTCTACGGCACCCTCGCCTACGCCTATCGCGACGCGGGCAAGGGCAACGAGGCCCTCATCGCCGCCGACCGCTCCCTGCGCATCATGGAGAAGCCCGGCTCGAATCCGGAAGGGCGCATGTTCTGGGTCGGCCAGAACTACCTCACCATGGGCGCCGTGCTGCGCCAGCAGAAGAAGTTCGCGGAAGCCAAGGCCACGCTGGAGAAGGCGCTGGAGCGCCAGCGGAAGCTCTACGGCGATTCGCCCACCAGCGTGCTCATGCTCATGAATCTCGGGCTGAATGCGCGGCAGTCCGGCGACCTTCCCGCCGCGCTCGCGTACTACCGCGAGGCGGCGGACCGCCAGATCCAGAAGGGCGGCGGCCGCTTGCGCGTGAACCGCGACCTGCCCGGCCTGTACCTCGAGGCGCTCAGCGCGTCCGCGCGGGCCACGCCGGCGGACCGGATGACCCTCATGGCGGAAGCCGTCGTCGCCGCGCAGCTCGTGCGGGACAAGACCACCGCCGAGGCGCTGCAGCGCATGGCGACACGGGTGGCCGCGGGCGATCCCGCCCTCGCCGCGGTGACCCGCGAGATCCAGGACACGGATCGGCGCGCCAGGCTGGTCCGCATCCTGCTCACCCAGGAGGAGGAGCGGCCCGCCGAGGAGCGCAGCGCGAAGCGGGAGGAGGCGCTCAAGGAGCAGCTCCGCGACGCGACCACCAGACTCGAGTCACTCGACCAGAGGCTCCAGGCCGAGTTCCCCCGGTACCAGCGCCTGAGCGCGCCGGGCGCGCTGACCGCCGATGAGGTCTCGCGCCTGCTCCGCCCGACCGAGGCGCTGGTCGCCTTCATTCCCGCCCCGCAGTCGGTGTGGGTGGTGTTCGCGCGCGGCGCCGATGTGACCCTCCATCGGGCGGCCCGGCTGAACGCGCGAGCGCTCGAGGAGCGGGTGCGCGCGCTTCGCGCCGGCCTCGAGCCGAAGGACGGCGCCATTCCCTCCTTCGACACGGCGGGGGCCGCCCAGCTCTACGCGGATCTCCTCGGGCCGGTGGCGAGCCGACTGAGCGGGGTGACGCACCTGATCGCCGTCCCGTACGGCGCGCTGCTGAGCTTGCCCCTGGGACTCCTCGTCACGCGCCCGCCCGCCGGTCCCGTGGCCGACGACTATCGGCACGTTCCGTGGCTCGCCCGCGAGCTGGCGATCAGCGTGCTGCCCTCCATCACCTCGCTCCGCGAGCTGCGCGACAAGGCCGGCCGGTCGGCGGCGACGCGCCCGTTCATCGGCTTCGGCGACCCCGCCTTCGCGGGGGCGCCGGGCGATACGCGCGGCCTGGCCGCGGCGTCGGATCTATGCCGTCAAGGACAGGCGGCGGACCTCGAGATGGTGAAGGACCTGCCGCGCCTGCCCGACACCGCGCGCGAGCTGGCCGACATCGCGCGCTCGCTCGGGGCGGGACGCGACAGTCTGGTGCTCGGCGCCGAGGCCACCGAGTCCCGCGTGCGATCGACGGCGCTCGACCAGTACCGCGTGGTCGCCTTCGCCACCCACGGGCTCCTGCCCAGCGAGATGCGCTGCCAGACCGAGCCGTCGCTGGCCCTGACACCGCCCGCCGTCATCGGCGCCCAGGACGACGGGCTGCTCGACGCGAGCGAGGTGGCGCAGCTCAAGCTGGACGCGGACTGGGTGCTGTTGTCCGCCTGCAATACTGCGCGGAGCGACGGGAAGCTCGCCGGCGAGAGCCTGTCCGGGCTCGCCCAGGGCTTCTTCTACGCGGGGGCGCGGGCGCTGCTCGCCTCCCACTGGGCGGTGGCCTCGCGTCCCACCGTACAGCTGACCACGGGCATGATCAGCGCGTACACGCGCGAGCCCGCGAGCGGCCGGGCGGAGGCGCTGCGCCGCTCGCAGGTGGCGCTGGCCGGCGATCCGGCCACCTCCCACCCGTATTTCTGGGCGCCGTTCGTGCTGGTGGGCGACGGCGGGCCCGCCGCCCCGTGAAGGCGCGCGTCTACCATGTCCAGGTCAATGTCCGCGACGCCGCGGCCTCGCTGCCGTTCTGGAAGTCGCTGCTCGGCTATCTCGAGTATCGCGTCGTGCACGAGGAGGCCGGCGTGGCCGGCTTCTCCAACGGCACCACCGATCTCTGGCTCATGGCCGCCGACGCTCCGCATCGCGGGGCGGGCTTCCACCGCAAGCGCGCGGGGCTGAACCACGTCGCGTTTCGCGTCGATCAGCGTGGAGACGTCGATCGCTTCCGCCACGAGTTCCTCGAGCCGCGGGGGCTTCCCACCCTCTACGGCACACCGCGCGAATTTCCCGAGTACGCCCCCGGCTATTACGCCGTCTTCTTCGAGGATCCGGACCGGATCAAGCTCGAGGTGGTCCATCTCCCGCCGCGCGGCTAGGTGCGCGGCGGCGCTGGTCGTCATCGTCGCGTCCGCGCCGCTCGTCGCGTCGGCGGCATCCCGCGTCTATCGCAGCGCGGAGTGGGGATTCGAGTTCTCGTACCCCGATACCCTCGCGGTCGGGCGCTACAAGGATCAGATGACGCCCGAGCAGGAGCAGCGCATGCGGGAGACCGGGATCGAGAACCCGTTCAAGCACGCGATCGCCCTGGTCGAGCCCGGGCGCCTGGGCGCGCGCGGAACGCTCCGGTCGATCCCCCTCGGCGAAGTCGCCACCATCACCGTGACGCCCACGCGGGGGCACAAGGCCGACTTCCTCCGCCGGCAGTTCTTCCGCACGGAATGGGAGACCACCGTCGGCGGGCGCCTCGTCTACAAGCTGCCGGGCTTTCCCGGCCCGTACGGAGACGCCGCGTTCTACTACCTCCTGCCCCTGCGCGACGATCTCGTGATCGAGCTCTTCGCCCACAAGAAGCATCTCGACCCCGCGCGGACGGACACCGGCTATGACCGGGTGATCGAGGGTATCATCGCCTCGTTCACGACCATCCCGCCCGGCGGCTAGCCGCCGGACGAGCGAGGACCACGGCATGGCGGATCTCACCGGCGGCCACCTGGTGGCGCGCACCCTGGCCCAGGCGGGCGTGGGCCACATCTTCACGCTCTGCGGCGGGCACATACTACCCATCTACGACGGCTGCCTCACCGAGAACGTCGGGGTGGTGGACATGCGCCACGAGCAGGCGGCGACGCACGCCGCGGACGCCTACGCCCGGCTCACACGCAACATCGGGGTGGCGGTGGTGACGGCCGGGCCCGGTGTCACCGATGCCGTCACCGGGGTTGCCAATGCCCTCTCCGCGCGGAGCCCGGTGCTCTTGATCGGCGGCGCGGCGCCGCTCGGCCTCCGCGGGCTCGGCGCGCTCCAGGAGACGGAGCAGGTCGGGCTCCTGCGTCCCATCACCAAGGGGGCCTGGTCGGTGGCGGAGACGCGGCAGATTCCCGAGGTGCTCACCACCGCGATCCGCGCCGCCCTCACCGGGCGTCCGGGGCCGGTGTTCGTGGAGATCCCGGTGGATCTCCTCATGACGACGATCGAGGACCGCCTCGCGCCCATCCCCACGCAGTACGTCCACCGCGAGCGGCCGGCGGGGGATCCCGACGCCATCGCGCGCCTCGCGAACCTGCTGATGCGAGCGAGACGGCCGGTAATCATGGCGGGGAGCGGCGTGTACTGGGACGACGCGGCCAAGGAGCTCCAGGCCTTCGCCGAGGGCGCCGGGCTGCCGGTGTTCATGAACGGCGCCGGCCGGGGCTGCCTCCCCACCGATCATCCGCTGGCGTTCAGCCAGGCGCGCGGCATGGCGCTGGGCCAGGCCGACCTCGTGCTGGTGCTGGGCACCCCGCTCGACTTCCGGCTGGGCTATGGCCGCCCGCCCTCCTTCGCCGAGGACGCGCAGGTGGCGATGGTGGACTGCGACGCGGCCGAGCTCGGGCGCAATCGGCCGCTCGCGCTGGGGCTCAGCGGACACATCGGGCTCGTGCTCCGCCAGCTCGGGGACGCGCTGGCGGCGGGCGTCGCTGCGCGGAGCGCCGACTGGCTGGCCGCGCTCCGAACGAAGGAGGCGGAGAGCCAGGCCAAGCTCCTCGTGGAGCGGCAGTCCGCCGACATTCCGGTGAGCCACTATCGCCTCGCGCACGAGATCGCGGCGGTCATGGACGCGGGCACCACGGTGGTGGGCGACGGCGGTGACGTGGTCGGGTGCGCCGCCAAGATCGTCCCGCTGCACCGGCCGGGGCAGTGGCTGGACCCCGGCCCCTTCGGCTGCCTCGGCGTCGGGCCGTCCTTCGCCATCGCCGCCAAGCTCCTGCGCCCCACCGATCGCGTGCTGCTGATCGCGGGCGACGGAGCCTTCGGGCTCAACGGCATGGAGATGGAGACGGCGGTGCGCTTCCGCCTGCCGATGACGGTGATCGTGGGCAATGACGGCGGCTGGGGACAGATCCGCAACCCACAGCTGTCGTTCTTCGGCGCCGAGCGCGCGGTGGGCACCTCGCTGCCGATGACGCGCTACGACCGCATGGTGGAAGCCCTCGGCGGCAGGGGCCTTCACGTGACGGATCCCGCGGGCATCCGCCCCGCGCTGGAGCGCGCGCTCGGATCGGACGAGGTCTACTGCATCAACGTGGAGCTGGACCCGGCGGCCTATCGGCGCACGGGCCAAGTGTCCATGGCCATCTAGTGCCGGCGCAGACTCCGTAGGGCCGTGCGCATCGCCTTTCTCGCGCCGCATGTCCGCATCGCCGGCGGCGTGCGGGCCATCCTGACCTACGCCGATCGTCTCGCCGCCCGAGGGCACGAGGTGTCGGTACTCCTGCCCGCGGGCTCGCGCTGGCGGGCGTGGCGCCGGAACCGCCGCGCCGCCGCCCCCGACTGGATGCCCGGCCTGCGCGCGCGCCTCCGGTGGCTG
>DATEDO010000134.1:0-9980 GCA_035281625.1 Candidatus Methylomirabilota bacterium | reverse complement strand
CTTGGTGTTCCGCCCCTTCAGCGAGCCGTCGCTCGTGCACACGAGCAGGCGATCGCCTTCGCGGCCGACCCAGACCGGCGTGCTCTGCGGAGAGCCGTCGGGCATGAGCGTGGCGAGGTGGGCGAAGTTCGGCCGGTCGATCAGGGCTTTCGCGTCCGCCGTCAGCGCCTCTGGCATATGGGTTCTCCTCTGTCTTTCGTTTCTGACACTGGCGCCGCGCAACGTGCCGTCTGGCGTCCGTCCTCGTCTAGCGCCCCCGCCACAGGAGGCGCCGCCACAGGCCCCGGCCGGCGCCGCCCAGCAGCGCCCGATCCAGGGTCTGGGCCCGGGCGCGCGTGATGCCGATGCGGCCCAGCGCCCACCACACCGCGTCCACCCGCTCGCTGCGCGCGAGCGCCCGCTCCGCCGCCCGCACCAGCTCGGGCTCCCGGTGGCGCAGCTCGCGGCAGATGTCTTCCCACCGGATGCGGATGAACTCGGGCACGAACACCGCCTCCACGTCGGCCGGGGTGAGGCCCGGGGGGAAGGCGGTGGCCTGCTCGAGCACGCCGTGCGCGGCCAGCCCCAGCATGGTGCGGATGCACTTCTCGCACTTGCCGCAGTTGTACGCGTCCCGCTGCATCCAGCAGACCCGGAGGGCACGAAGGGCCACCGGGCTCGACGAGATGAAGGCGATCTTCTCCGGCCGCGACCGCTCCGCGCCGTCGTGCACGTAGTCGAGCCGCTCGCTGCACCAGAGTGGGTCGAGGACCGGGTGCGAGCCCCAGGGCCGCAGCTCGGAGTACGGATAGGACGAGGCGACATAGAGGGTGTGGAACAGGCCGGCGATCGCGTGGGCGACTCCCGCCAGCACCGCGCCATGGGTGAAGTCGAGGTCGTCGGAGCCGAACAGCTCCCGGACATTGGTGCGCACGGGAAGGAACCCGCGTCCGAGCGCGGTGGCGGCGTCCCGGAGCGGACCCGACAGGCGCGCGAAGAGCGCCGCATCCTCCTCGCGCACGTCGAAGCCGTGCAGCATCACCAGGTGGGTGAGCGCGCGCGTGTCCGTGGTCGGATAGCGCGCGATGTTCTTCAACACCGTGTAGAAGGAGTCCACCCCGCCCGAGAAGAAGGCGCCGACGGCGGCGCCGCGGTGGGCGGGCGCCACCAGCGGCCCCCGGATGTCCACGACCGGATTGCGCGCCCGGTCCGGCGGCAGGTTCCAGTCCTCGAGCAGGGCGGCGATGCGCTTGACGGAGGTGACGAGATGAGGCGACAGATCGGCCTCGATCACCACGGGGCCCGGATGCACGAGCGAGTGCATCAAGAGCGGCGGCAGGAAGGGGTCGCCTCGCGGGCTCAGCGCCTCGCCGCACCCCGCCGGCACCTCGAACCAGAGGGTAGCCGGCACGCCGGCGCCGCGGAGGCGGGCCGACAGGCGGACGCCTGTGCGCGTCTCCATCACTTGCACGTCCGACACCACGACGCCAACGGACGATCCGGGGCGATCCATGCGTCTCTACCGATGATACGCTAGCACCGCGAGGCCCCGAGATACCCCATGCTGGCCGAGCTCCGCGAGAGCGACGCGACCGGTGAGCTGGCGACGATCTATGCCGAGATCCGCCGGCTCTGGGGTGTGCCCTACGTCTCGTCGCTCCAGCGGCATCTCGCCACGCGTCCGGGCTGGCTGCCCTGGACCTGGGCCGCGCTGGGCTCCGTGTTCGCGAGCGGGCGGGCTCAGCGCGCCGCGTGGCGCGCGTCCGAGGGCCTGAGCGTCCCCCGCCTCGATCCCATCTCCCGCGACGCCCTTGGGGTGTGGGGCGTCGACGCCCGGGGCGAGGCAGCCATCCGGGCCGCCTGCGCCAGCTTCGTGCGGGTGAGCCCCGTCAATCTCGTGCTCTCGGGCCTGCTGCGCCGTCTGTTGAATGGGAGCCGTCCCGATGGCCATGGACCCGCGCCGGCTGCCGTCTGGGCGCCCCCGGCGCCGGTCGGTGCCCTGCCTGCCCTGGTCGATCCGGCGGCGCTGCCCGCCGCCGAGCGGGCGCTGCTCACCTCGCTCGGCACGACAGTGGGCGGCACGCCCTTCGTCGCGGGGCTCTACCGCATGCTCGCCCGCTGGCCCGCGTTCTTCGCGCACGTCGCCACCGTGGTGCGGCCCCGCATGGACGCGCCGGACGCGCGGGCCGCGTGCCGGCGCTTGCTCGACGCCGTGGACGCGGAGGTCCCGGCCGTCTTCGACGCGCTGCCCGCCCTCCCGGCCGCTCCCCCGATGCCGGCGGCCGCCGAGTTCCCCGGGGTGCTGGCCGCCCTGGACACGTACCGGCAGACCAGTCCCGAGATGGTGGTGTTCGGGCGCATGATCAGCGACGCGCTGCCGCCTCTTGCCCGCTCGGGATAGGTATGCTGTAGTGCCCCCGCGGCCGGGCCCGGCGGCCGGTCATTCCCCCGTTCGAGACGCTCAACATGGAGGAGCCCATGGCCAAGCGCCGCACGTCCCCGAAGGCCGCCGCGACGAAGGCCGCGGCGGCGTCCCCCTCGCGCTTCTACTATCTCGTGCAGTTCTCCTACACCGCCGCCGCGTGGGCCGACCTCGTCCGCGGCGCGGTGAACCGGGATCGCGCGGGCGCGGTGTACGCGCTCCTCAGGCGCCTCGACGGATGCTTCGCCGAGATCAAGTTCCCGTGCGATCCCGAGCCGGTGCCGCGGGAGAAGTTCGGCTCCTTCGGCGACCATGACGTCGTCGCGCTGCTGTCGTTCCCGTCCGACGAGAACGCCGCGGCCTTCGCCATGGCGATCGCCGCGGGCGGCGGCGTGACTCACTTCAAGACCACACGCATCCTGCCCTGGAGCGTCATGGAGAGCGCGATGAACCGGGCCGCCGACGGCATGACGACGTACGTGGCGCCCGGCCGGAGGACGTAGCCGGCCCGCCTGCCCGCGCGGGCCGGCCGGCGCCCGGCCATGACCTGTCCCCGCTGCCGTCTCGAGAACCGTCCGGGCGCGGCGTTCTGTCGTGACTGCGGCGCCCGCCTCGGCGCGGCCTGCCCGGCGTGCGGCGCTCCGTGCGGGCCGGACCAGCGGTTCTGCGAGCTGTGCGGGACACCCCTGCGGACGGCGGCCGTTCTCGCGAGCGCGTCGCCGCGCTTCGGTCCCCGGCGGGGCTACACGCCGAGCCATCTCGCCGAGCGCGTCCTCACCTCGCGCAGCGCGCTGGAGGGAGAACGCAAGCAGATCACCGTGCTCTTCGCCGACATCAAGAGCTCGATGGAGCTGCTCGCCGACCGCGACCCCGACGAGGCCCGCCAGCTTCTCGACCCCGTGCTCGGGCTCATGATGGAGGCGGTGCACGCCTACGAGGGCATCGTCAATCAGGTGCTGGGCGACGGCATCATGGCGCTGTTCGGGGCCCCGCTGGCCCTCGAGGACCACGCCCTCCGCGCCGGCTACGCGGCCCTGCGCATGCTGCGGGACATCGCCCGCCACGGCGACGAGGTCCAGCGGCGACACGGCATCCCCATCCAGATCCGCATCGGCATCAATTCCGGCGAGGTGCTGGTCCGCACCATCGGCTCCGACCTCGACATGGACTACTCCGCGGTGGGGCAGAGCACCCACCTCGCCGCCCGCCTCGAGCAGCTCGCCAAGCCCGGCACCGCGCTCTGCTCGGCCCACACCCTACGGCTCGCCGAGGGCTTCTTCGAGACACGCGCGCTCGGCGCGGTGCCCATTCGCGGTCTCGCCGACCCCGTGGAGGCGTTCGAGCTGATCGGGGTCACCCTGGCCCGCCAGCGCTTCCACGCCGCGGCGGCGCGGGGGCTCACGCGCTTCGTGGGCCGCCGGCAGGAGTATGACACGCTGCTGGAGGCGCTGCGGCAGGCGGCCGGGGGTCGCGGCCAGTTCGTGGCCCTGATCGGCGAGCCCGGCGTCGGCAAGTCCCGCCTGATATGGGAGGTGACACGCTCGCCCGCGACCCAGGGCTGGCGCGTGCTCGAAGCCGGCAGCCTGTCCTACGAGCGCGGCACGTCCTACCGGCCGCTGCGGCGGCTCCTTCAGGATTACTTCCGCATCGACGATCGCGACGAGGCGGCGCGCGTGCGGGAGAAGGTCGCCGAGCGTCTGCTGTCCCTGGGGCCCCGCTTCACCGAGCTGGCGGTGCCCCTGCTCGCGCTCCTCGACCTCCCCGTCCAGGACGCCCAGTGGACGGTGCTCGATCCGGCGCAGCGCCGCCAGCAGACCAACGATGCGCTCCGCCGTCTGCTGCTGCGCCAGAGCGAGCAGCAGCCCCTGCTCATCGTGCTGGAAGATCTCCACTGGGTGGACCGGGAGACGGAGACGTTCCTCGGCGCGTTCGTTCCGCATGTGGCCACCGCCCGGATGGCCCTCCTCGTCAACTGCCGGCCGGAGTATCCGCTGCCATGGGGCAGCCGCGTGTCCTTCACCCAGCTCCGGCTGGAGCCGCTGGACGCTTCCGGGGCGCGTGAGCTCCTCGCCGCGCTGGCCGGCGACGATCCCTCGCTGGAGCCGCTGACCGCGGCCCTGATCGCGCGCACCGGCGGCAACCCGTTCTTCCTCGAGGAGAGCGTGCGCACGCTGATCCGCGACGGCGTGCTCGCCGGCGAGCCCGGCCATCTGCGGCTGGCGAGAGCGCTCGACCGCCTCGAGGTGGCGCCCTCCGTCCAGTCCGTCGTGGCAGCACGGGTGGACGGCCTCGCCGAAGAGGAAAAGCGCCTGCTCCAGGCGGCCGCGGTGATCGGCCCCACCGTGCCGTCGGAGCTGCTCCGGCTGGTCTCGGATCTTCCCCTGCCCGCCGTCAGCGCCGGGCTCATGCGCCTGCGCGAGGCGGAATTCCTTTACGAGTCGCGGCTCTACCCGGAGCTCGAGTACGCGTTCACCCATGCGATCAGCTGCGACGTGGCCTACGGCAGCCTGGTGCAGGAGCGGCGCCGCGCCCTCCACGCGCGCATCGTGGACGCCATGCAAACCTACTACGCGGATCGCGTGGAGGAGCATGTCGAGCGTCTGGCGCATCACGCGATCCGGGGGGAGCGATGGGAGGCGGCGGTGACCCATTCGCGCGCCGCCGCCGTGAAGGCCGCCGCTCGCTCGGCGTATCCGGACGCGGTCACCCACTTCGAGCAGGCGCTCGCCGCGCTCGCCCGGCTGCCCGAGACTCCCGAGCGGCTCGGCCGGGCCATCGACCTCCGCCTCGCCTTGCGCAGCGCGCTGTTCCCCCTGCGCGAGATCGCGCGGGATCTCGAGAACCTGGAAGCCGCCGAGGCCCTCGCCCTCCGCCTCGGCGATCGCCGCCGGCTGGCGTGGGTGCTGGCCTACATGACGCGCGATCTCTCCATCCTCGGCAAGCCGGATCAGGCCATCGAACGCGGGCGGCGCGCGCTCGCCCTCGTGCCCGAGGCGGCCGATTTCGAGCTGGAGATGCTCATCGGCGGCTACCTGGGCTCCGTCTGCTTCGCGCGCGGCGACTATCGCCAGGCGGTGGAGCTGCTCGGCAAGGGCGTCGACCGGCTCGGCGGCGCGCTCGAGCTCGAGCGTTACGGCCTGCCCGGCCCCGCTTCCGTGTTCTTCCGCATCTGGCTGGTCTCGTCGCTGACCCGGCTGGGGGACTTCGCGGCGGCCGGCGCGCACGCGGAGGAGAGCCTTCGCATTGCGCGCCGGGCCGACCAGCCCCTGGCGCTCATCGTCGCTCACTACACCGCGGGCTTCCATCTCGTCCATCAGCCGACGCAGCTCCCGCGCGGGGTCGCCGAGCTGGAGAAGGCCCTCGAGCTCTGCCGCACGTGGAAGCTGCCGGCCTGGTTCTCGAACATCGCGTCCATCCTGGGCTACGCTTACGCGAAGTCCGGGCGGATGGAGGACGGCGTCGCGCTGATGCAGCAGGCCATCGACGAGTCGGTGGCGGGCGGCGGCATGGTGAATCACGCCATCGAGGTCGGCCGCCTCGCAGAGGCCCGGCTCATCGCCGCGCGCTGGGACGACGCCGCGGCGCTCGGCGCGCGGGCGCTCGACCTGGCCGGCACGCACAAGGAGCGCGGCAACGAGGCCATCGCGCGCTGGATACTCGCCGAGGCGGCCGCCCACCGGCCCGCGCCCGACGCGGCGGCCGCGCGCGAGCACTACACCCGCGCGGCCGCCCTCGCGGGCGAGCTCGGGATGGACCCACTCCTCGCGGCCTGCCAGGCCGGCCTCGCCGCACTAGGGCCCTAGGAGGTCCGGGCGGCGAGAAGGGGTCAGCCGCGAGGCGCCGCCCGCGGCCCGGGCGCGAGGCGAACTCCCCGTACGTTGAGCGCCCGGGCGCGGGCGGCAACGAAGCGGATGGCCCGTTATCGGCGCCCGGCCTCGTTGAACCGCCAGCGCTGGAAGCGGTAGCCCGGGTCCACCTCAGGGCGGCCTTCGGCGATCAGCCGCCCGGCTCCCGAGTCGAGCGGGCCGATGCGCTTGATGCCACGGTGCGTGGCCGGATCGATCGTGACGTCGGTCACGGTCACGAAGAGCTCGTCGAGGAGCCCGGCGGCGTGCAGTGTCTCCAGCGCCACGGCGCCGCCCTCGCAGTCGAGATATCGCACTCCATGCTCGGCGAAGAGCCGCTCGTGGGCGAGCGCGAGGCCGCGCGCGTCGATCCAGGACTCGACGGCCGCGAGGAGCGTGACGCCGCGCGCCTCCGCCCCCTGCGCCCGCAAGCGATCGGCGCCGCTCCCTGACGTGACCACCACGACCGTGACCCCGGCGGTGTTGAAGAGGGGCACGGAGAGATCGAGCCGGCCCGAGGCGGAGTAGATCACCTGGATCGGCACACGGGGGAGCCCGCGCTCCTGCCGATAGCGGATCAGCTCTGCGCTCAGCGGACCCACGTCCTCGACGCCGCCGATGAGCTTGGGCTGATCGCGCAGCGTCTGCGCCCCGAACGACACGGCGTCGGCGCAAGCGCGCAGCCGCCGCATCAGGCGGACGTCCACGCGACGGCCCGGCCGGCTGAAGTCACCGCCGGCGACGGCCCGGACGGGATCGTCGTCGGGGCCGCTTCGCGTCCACGCCACGATGCCGTTCGCGGACATGATCACGTTGCCGTAGATCCACGGCCGGGCCGGCCAGGGCGGAGGAAAGTCGACGGGCGTGAAGCGCGGTGGATCGGGCGTGAACGAGTCCGTCACCGGCGCTTGGGCCCCATGCCCTGCTCGGCCCGTGCCTCCGCCGTCACCGGCTTGGCCGTCTTCTCCACCCGGAAGCCCGAGCCGCGGCGCTTGGTCCAGACCTTGGTGAACTCCGCGCCGAGGAGGAGGATCTGGGAGGAGTAGTAGACCCACACCACGATGATCACGAGGGACCCGGCCGCGCCGTACGCGGAGGCGACCGCGCTCTTGCCGAGATAGAGACCGATGAGGAACTTCCCCACCGTGAAGAGGAGAGAGGTCACCGCCGCGCCCAGCCATACGTCCCGCCAGGCGATGCGCACGTCGGGCAGGAGCTTGAAGATGACGGCGAAGGCGACCGTGATCACCGCCAGCGAGATCAACGAGTTGATGACTTCCAGGGCGAGCGCGGGCGCGGGCAGGAGATAGCCGAGGTAGGCGCCCATGACGGCCAGCCAGGCCGTCACCACGAGCGAAACGAGCAGCAGGAAGCCGGTGCCCACCACCATGGCGAAGGACCAGAAGCGGTCACGCACGACGTCGAGGAAGCGGCGGCCGGGCTTCGGGGTCACGCCCCAGATGGTGTTGAGGCCGTCCTGCAGCTCGCCGAACACACCCCAGAGCCCGATGATCAGCGTGACGAGGGCCAGCCCCAGCCCGGCCGTCCCCGGCGAGGTCTCCCGGGCGCTGCGGACGGTGGCCTCGATGGCCTTGGCGCCTTGCGGACCGATCAGCTCGCGGAACTGCTCGACGATGCGCGCCTCCGCTCCGGGCCCCAGCATGACGCCGGCGAGCGTCATGAGGATCACCAGGCCCGGGGTGAGCGCGAAGATCGTGTAGTACGCCAGCGCGGCGCCGATGCGCGGAGCACGGTCCTCGTACCAGTCGCCCACGGTCGTTCCGAGCAGCGACGCGAGGCTCGCCATGCGTCTTGCCACCATCGTCCTCACAGTAGCGGAGGCGCGTCGCCCGTGCCAGGGTGGCCGGCCGCTACGGCGACGCGGGCGCCGCCGTCACGCGCCAGATGACGTTGCCCACGTCATCCGCCACGAGGAGCCCGTTTCGCTTGTCGATGGCCACGCCGACCGGGCGGCCATAGGCGTCACCCTCGGGCCCGACGAAGCCCGTGAGCACCTCCACCGGCTTGCCCGAGGGCATGCCGTCCTGGAACGGCACGAACACGACGTTGTAGCCGCTGCGCGGCTTGCGATTCCACGAGCCGTGCTGGCCGATGAACATCCCGCGGCGGAACGGCGCCGGCCACGCGCTACCGTCCGCCCACGCCAGGCCCAGCGCGGCGACATGCGACCCGAGCGCGTAGTCCGGCCTCACGGCCCTGGCGACGAGGTCGGGTGCCGGCGGCTTCACGCGCCGGTCCACGTTCTGGCCGAAGTAGCTCCAGGGCCAGCCGTAGAAGGTGTCCGCCTTCACGGAGGTGAGGTAGTCCGGCACGAGGTCGCTCCCCAGCTCGTCGCGCTCGTTCACCACCGTCCAGAGGACGTTGCGGCTGGGCTCCCACGCGAGCCCGTTCGGGTTGCGCAGACCGCTGGCGAAGACTCGGTACGCGCCGGTCCGGGGATCGACCTCCCAGATCGCCGCGCGTTCCCGCTCGTGCTCGATGCCCCGCTCGGCCACATTGCTGTTGGAGCCCACCGTCACGTAGAGCCGGGAGCCGTCTCGGCTGGCGATCACATTCTTGGTCCAGTGATGGTTGATGGTGCCCGCGGGCAGGTCGACGACCTTCGTCCCGGGCTCGGCGATGCGCGTCGCGCCTTCGGTGTATGGGTAACGCATCACCGCGTCGGTGTTCGCCACGTAGAGGTCGCCGCCGACGAGCGCCATGCCGAAGGGCGAGTTCAAGCCCTCGAGGAACACCGTGCGATGCTCGGCGAGCCCGTCGCCGTCGGCGTCGCGGAGCAGCCGAATCCGGTTGGCGCTCGGCACGCCCGAGCCGGCGCGCTTCATCATCATCTTGGTGAGCATCCCCTTGAGGCCGGGGTTGTCGTCCGGCCGGGGCGGCGCATTGGTCTCCGCCACGAGCACATCCCCATTCGGCAGCACGTACACCCAGCGTGGATGATCCAGCCCGCTCGCGAACATCGCGACCGCGGTACCGGCCGCGGGAGCGGGCTTGATCCCGCCCGGCCACCCCTTGGCCGGGGCGATCTGCACCGTCGGGAGGACCGTTTCTTCCGGGGGAGGAAGTGCGGGATCGGGTCCGATCCCGGCGTCGAGCGGCAGCTTCGCGGCTTCGCCGCAGCCGGCCAGCGCCGCGGCGGTGAAGAGCAGCGTGATGCAGAGTTGCGTGTGGCGAGATCCCGGCATGACGGCATCCTCCCCGTACCCATCGGTAGGCGCCGCAGCGCGCGACGCCGCGCGCGCCTTCGTGGTATTAGCATCTGTCATGCCTGCCGCCCGCCGCCGTGCCGTTCATCTCACGGTCAACGGGCAGCCCGTCCGGGCGGACGTCCCCGCCCGGCAGTCCCTGGCCGACTTCCTGCGCGAGACCCTCGCCCTCACCGGCACTCACGTGGGGTGCGAGCACGGTGTCTGCGGGGCCTGTACGGTGCTGGTGGACGGGGCGAGCGCGCGGAGCTGCCTGCTCTTCGCCGCACAGCTGGACGGCGCCGCCGTCACGACCATCGAGGGCCTGACGCCGGCCGAAGGCCTGAGCCCGCTGCAGGAGGCGTTCTGCGCCGTCCACGCCATGCAGTGCGGCTTCTGCACACCGGGGATGATCGTGGTGGCCACCGAGCTGCTCTGCGCGCGTCCCGCGCCCACCGTCGAGGAGATCCGTGAGGCGCTGGCCGGCAACCTCTGCATGTGCACGGGCTACGTCAACATCGTGCGCGC
>DATEDO010000133.1:0-17225 GCA_035281625.1 Candidatus Methylomirabilota bacterium | reverse complement strand
GGCGTCGAGGAGCGGTCCGAGCCACGTGCCCTTGGTCCACTCCTTCACCGGGTTCTCGCCCTCGAGCACCTGCTGATACTCCGTCTCCCAGATGTCGAGCTCGGCCACGCGGGGCGCGAGAAGGTCGAAGTAGAACGCGGGCTCGGCCACCGGCGACGGCCGCAGCAGGGGCTCGAGCCGGGCCCGCCACGGGCCGCTCCGCGCCGCCTCCGCGATGGAGGTGTGCGAGGGGGCGGAGAAGTTCCGCGGCATCTGCACCGCGAGCGTGCCGCCGGGCGCCAGCGCGCCCACGAGGTCGGCGAAGAGACGCTCGTGGCCCACGATCCAGTGCAGCGCCGCGTTCGAGTAGACGACGTCGACGGGCCGGCGCGGGCGCCAGGCCGCGAGATCGCCCCGCTCCCAGTCGATGGCCGGCGCCGCCGCCGCGGCCTTGGCGAGCATCTCCGCGGACGAGTCCACCCCGGTCACGTGGGCGTCCGGCCAGCGGGCCTTCAGAAGCCGCGTCACATTGCCCGCGCCCGCGCCCAGATCCACCACCTCGGCCGGCTTCTCCGCGTCGATACGCCCCAGGAGGTCGATGGCCGGGCGCAGGCGGTGCCCGGCGAACTTCAGATACTGCGCGGGATCCCAGGGCACGGCGGCGGGCGGGCTACGGCCGCATGCCGTGGCTGTACGGCCCCGGCGTACGGAGCGGCGCGGCCAGATTGGCCCAGTCGCAGAGGAGCGCGCGGGTGTCGCGCGGGTCGACGATCTCCTCGATCCAGAAGGTCTCCGCGGAGCGGAAGGGGGAGCGAAGCTTGTTCAGGCGGTCCTCGATCTCCGCCATCTTGGCCGCGGGATCCGGCGCCGCGTCGAGGTCGGCGCGATAGGCCGCCTCGATGCCGCCTTCCAGCGGCAGCGAGCCCCAGCGCCCGGACGGCCACGCGTAGCGCGTGCAGTAGCGGCCGCCGTTCTGATGCGCGGCGCCGGCCACGCCGAAGGAATTGCGCACGATGATCGCGCACCACGGCACCGTGCACTGCCACATCGCCGACATCGCGCGCACACCCTGCTTGATGGTCCCGGTCCGCTCGGCCTCGAGGCCGATGAGGAAGCCGGGGCAGTCGCAGAGATACGCCACCGGGAGATGAAACGTCTGCGCGAAGTCCACGAAGCGCTCGACCTTCTGGCAGGTATCGGCGGTCCACGCGCCGCCGTAGTGAAACGGGTCCGAGGCCATCAGCGCCACCGGCCAGCCGTCCAGGCGCGCCAGACCGGTGATCACGCTGCCGCCGTAGAGCGGCGCGATCTCGAGGAACGAGCCCTGGTCCACCACCGCGTCCACGATCGCCCGCATCTTGTAGACTTTTCTCACGTCCCGCGGAATCGCGTCGGCGAGCCACTCCTCGCGGCGCGCCGGGTCGTCGGTAACGGGTCCGCGCGGCGGCACATCGTAGACGGACGACGGCAGATACGAGAGGAAGCGCCGCGCCAGAGCGAACGCCTCGTCCTCGGTGTCCACGGCATTGTCCACGCCGCCCGCGCGGAGCTGGATCTGCCAGCCGCCCAGCTCGTTCTTGGTGAGCTTTTGCCCCAGGCGCTCCACCACCGGCGGGCCGGCCACGAACATGGCCGCCTTGTCCTTCACCATGATGGAGAAGTGCGCGGCGGCGAGATGCGCGGCGCCGAGCCCGGCCACCGAGCCGAGCCCGAGGGCGACGCGGGGGATGGTGGCGACGTTGTGCACCACCCATTCCCAGCCGGCCACGCCCGGCACGTTGGCGCGCCCCGTGGTCTCGATGGTCTTCACGGAGCCGCCGCCGCCCGAGCCTTCGACCATGCGGATCAGGGGCAGACGCAGCTCGTTGGCCATGCGCTCGCACATCAAGTGCTTGCCCTTGATGGTGGCGTCCGCGGAGCCGCCGCGCACGGTGAAGTCGTCCCCGCCCACCACCACCGGGCGCCCGTCCACGCGAGCCCGCCCGAACACGAAGTTCGAGGGTGTGAGATTCACCAGCTCGTTCCGCTCGTCATAGGCGGCTCGGCCGGCGATCTTGCCGATCTCGTGGAAGGAGCCCTCGTCCACCAGCCGGGCGATGCGCTCGCGAATGGTGAGGCGCCCGCCGTCGTGCTGCCGCTTCACTCGCTCCGCGCCGCCCAGCGCCTCGGCGAACGCCTCGCGACGCCGTAGCTCGTCCATCTCCGGCTTCCAGTCCATGGGAGGCGATGGTAGCATGAGCGTTGGAGGGGTTGACGCCATGCGCAAGATCTTCGCGGTCGGGCTCGTCGTCGCGCTCGCCCTCGGCGTCTGGTCGTTCCCTGCTGAAGCGAAGGGTCGTCACGGCGGCGGATTCCATCACGGGGGCCGCGTCCACGGCGGGCACTTCCATGGCGGCGGCCATCGGCATGGTCACTTCCACGGTGGCGGTCACCGTCACGGTCACTGGCACGGGGGCCGCGTCTTCGTCGGGCTGGGGTTTTACGGCGGCTGGCCCTACTGGGGGTATCCGTATCCTTACTATTACCCCTCGTACTACTATCCGCCGGCCGTGGTGTACAACGCGCCGCCGGTCTACAGCGCGCCGGCCTACACCAACGGCTCCACCTACCAGCACAGCGCGCCGGCCATACAGCGTGAGGTGGTGTACCCGCACGGCAAGTACGTGCTCGAGGGCGATGGCGTGAACACGCCCTACAAGTGGGTGTGGATCGCCAACTCCGAGTATCAGCCCACGGAGCCGCCGACGTCCGATACGCCCGGGCCGCCGCCCAGCCGCTAGCGCCGCCTCGTCCGGCCCACGTAGCCGAGCGCGCGATCCCGTCGCTTCGCGGCGGGATCGCGCTGGCCCGGCGCGCCGTATCCGCCGCCGCCCGGCGTCGATACCAGCACGCGGTCGCCCCGCTCGAGCACCCACTGGCGCCGGTGGTCCACCTTCTTCCCGTTGATCCGCACATCGCCGAGGCCGCCCGGCCGACCGCCCGCGAGCCCGGGCGCGCGAACGCGCGTCCGCTCGGCCATGAAGCTCACGACGATGGGCCGCCGCGACTCCGACTCGAACAGCACGTCCTGCCCCAGGCCGCCGCGGTACTTCCCCGCCCCGCCCGAGCCCGGCCGCATGCGCTTCCAGTGGAAGAAGAGCGGGGCGTTCCGCTCGGCGACCTCCACCGGCGTGCTGGAGATGTTGCTGGGCCACGAGAGCACGCTCTCGCCGTCCTTGGCCGGGGTTGCGCCCATGCCGCCGTTGTAGAAGAGCACGTTGGTGTAGGGCCGGCCGTCATCGCGCACGCCCGACTGCGCTACCGCCCAGAGCGGTGAGCCCGCGCCCGCCATCACGCGGTCGGGAATCACCTGGTGCAGCGCCCCCAGCACCAGCACCGGCACGTAGTGGCCGGTCTGCGCGCGGCTCACCACCGCGGCGGGGAACTTCGGATTGAGCAGGCAGCCTTCCGGCGCGATCACCTTCACCGGCCGGTACATGCCCTCGTTGTTGGGAAGACCGGGCAGGAGCGCGCAGCGCACCGCGTAGGCGGTCATGGCGTAGGTGTAGGCCATGACGCAATTGATGGCGCGCGGCTGGGCCGGAGAGGTGCCGGTGAAGTCGGCGACGATCTCGTCACCCCGCACCATGAGGGCGAGGCGGAAATGGTACGGCCTCTCGAAGCCGTCGGTTTGCAGGGTGTAACGGTAGGTGCCGTCGGGAACTGTGCGGATCGCGGCTCGCATGGCCCTTTCGGCGCGGCCGAACAGCTCGTCGCCGAGCGCGTCCAGTCCGTCGAGGCCGTAGTCGTCCAGGAGCCGCCGCACTCGCGTGTCCATCAGCTCGTTGGCGCTCACCTGGGCCCAGATGTCCCCCACCGTCTGGTCGGGCGTGCGCACGTTGGCGCGGATCAGGCGCAGCAGCGTCTCGTCGGCCTGATCGCCGCGCCGCAGCCAGGTGAGCGGGATATGCAGCCCCTCCTCGAAGAGCTCGCGCGCCTCGATGGCGCGGATCCGCCCGCCGATGTCCGGCATGTGCGACGTGGTGGACGAGAACGCCACCAGCCGCTCCTCGCCCCGAATGCGGTGGAAGATCGGCTTCACGAGCGAGACGTCGCTCATGTGCCCGGTGCCTTGCCACGGGTCATTGGTGATGAGCACGTCGCCCGGGCGCATCCGCTCGGGGCCGATGTCCTTGAGAAAGTGGCGTACCGTCGCGGGCAGGGTGCCGATGAAGGACGGGATGCTCCCCGAGTTCTGGGCGAGCGCGTTGCCCCGCGCGTCGGTGAGCACGCACGCGAAGTCGTTGGCCTCGTTGGCGAGGGTGGAAAACGAGGTGCGCACGATGGCCTTGGCCGCCTCGTCCACCACCGAGATGATGCGCGTCCAGAGGACCTCCAGGGTGATCGGGTCGAAGGGGGGCGTCATGGCCGCGTCGCTCCGTCCGAAGCGAGCGTCATCACGATGTTCCCGGACGGGGCGACGCGGGCCATCGCCCCGGGCCCCACCACCAGTGTGGACCCCTCCTCCTCCACCACCGCCGGCCCGCCGAGCGCGTCGCCCACGCCCAGGCGGTAGCGGTCGTACACCGAGGTGGGCACGAAGCCGCCGGCGTCGGGGAAATACACCGACCGCTCGCCCTTGCGGGCCGCGCCGGCGTCGCCCCCGCGCCGGCCCGCCAGCACCACCCCGCTCCCCGCCACCGGGGCGCGCACCGCCACCCGGATGTTCAGGAACTCCACCGGCACGCCGGGCGGCGTCAGCGCGAATTTGTCTCGGTACGCGGTCTCGAAGGCGGCGGTGAGGCGCGCGCGGTCCTCCGGCGTGTCGGCGTAGGGTCCGGGCGGAAGCGACACCACGAGGTCGAAGCCCTGCCCGAGAAAGCGGCCGTCGGCGAGGCGCTGAACGGTGGCGCGCTCGAGCGGGAGGCCGGTGTCGGCCATCACCCCGCGCGCCTCGTCCTCCAGGCGCGCGAAGGCGGCCTCGAGGGCGCCCACGCTGCCCTCGTCCAGGCGGAGGCCGACGGTGGCCACGCGATCCACGCGCGCCGGCGCCACGAGCAGCCCCAGGGCGGACGCCACCCCGGCCGACGGCGGGCAGATCACGCGAGCGAGGCCCAGCTTGCGGGCCACCGACCAGGCGTGCACGGGGCCCGCCCCGCCGGTGCAGAGCAGCGCGTAGCCGCGCGGGTCACGGCCCCGCTCGGCGATGTGCACGCGCGCGGCCGACGCCATGCTCTCGTTGACCACGTCGTGAATCCCCCATGCGACCTGGGCGGCGGGCAGCCGGAGGCGCGCGGCGAGCCCCTCGACCGCCGCGCGCGCCGCCGGCAGGTCGACCTTCACCTCGCCGCCCGCGAAGTAGTCCGGGTTGAGATAGCCGAGCAGGAAGTCGGCGTCGGTGACGGTGGGCTCGCGCCCGCCGAGGCCGTAGGCGGCGGGCCCGGGCGCGGATCCGGCGCTGCGAGGCCCCACCTTGAGGAGCCCGATCTCGTCCACCGCCGCGATGCTGCCGCCGCCCGCGCCGATCTCGATCAGCTCGATGGTGGAGATGCGGATGGGGAAGCCGCTGCCCTCGATGAAGCGCCGCTGCCGCGCCGCCTCGAAGGAGTAGGCGGTGAGCGGCTCGCCCCCGTCCACCAGGGAGAGCTTGGCGGTGGTGCCGCCCATGTCGAACGCCAGCACGTTGCCCCCGTCCGCGTCGTCGCGGCCGAAGAACGCGGCGGCGATGGCGCCCGCGGCGGGGCCGGACTCCAGCATGCGCACGGGCGCGCGCTCCGCCTCGGCCACGTGGGTGAGTCCGCCGCTGGACAGCATCAGGAGCAGCGGCGCGGGAATGCCGGCCTCGGCGAGGCGGCGGCCCATGAGGTCGAGATAGCGTTGGGCAAGAGGCTTGATGTAGGCGTTGGCCGCGGTGGTGGAGGCGCGCTCGTACTCGCGGATCTCCGGGGCCACCTCGTGAGAGGTGGTCACCGCGAGCGTCGGGAAGAGCCGCGCCACGACGCGCGCGGCCGCGGCCTCGTGGCGCGGGTTCGCGTAGGCGTGCAGGAAGACGATGGCGATGGACTCCGCGCCCGCCCCCACCGCCTGCTTGGCGCGGGCGGCGACGGCCCGGGGGTCCAGGCGGCGGCGCACGCGCCCGTCCGGGCCCGTGCGCTCCGGGACCTCCAGGCGCAGGTCGCGGGGGATGAGCGGCTCCGGCCTGGTGATGGCCAGATCGTAGAGCTCGTACTTCCGCTCGCGCCCGATCTCCAGCGTGTCGGCGAAGCCCGCGGTGGTGAGGAGGCCGGTGCGCGCGCCCGTTCTCTCTATCAGCGCGTTCGTGAAGAGCGTGGTGGCGTGGACGACACGGCCGAAGCGCGCCGGCTCGAGGGCGCCCTCGCGGAGCAGCGCGACGACGCCCGCGGCGACGGCGCGCGCAGGGTCGTCGTGGGTGGTCAGCACCTTCCGGCTCCACTGCCGGCCCGACTCGTGGTCGTAGACCACGAGGTCGGTGAAGGTGCCCCCGATGTCGATGCCGAGCGCGTATCGGGCCACGGCGGAGACCCTAGGCCGCGGCGGCCCTTCCGTCAAGCCCGGACGCCGCCGATGGTATATACGCGTCATGAAGGTGGCCATCGTGGGCGGCGGGCCCGCCGGGCTCTATCTCGCCATTCTCCTCAAGCGCGACGATCCCCGCCACGAGGTCCGCGTCATCGAGCAGAATCCCGAGGGCGCGACCTACGGCTGGGGCGTGGTCTTCTCCGAGCGCGCGCTGGGCTTTCTCGCCGAGGCCGATCCCGAGTCGTATCGCGACCTCGAGGCGCGCCTGGAAGTGTGGAGCGATCAGGCCATCGTCCACCGCGGCGAGGCGGTGCGAATCGACGGGCTGGGGTTCTCCGGCATCGCGCGCCTGGCCCTGCTGGGCGTGCTGCAGGCTCATTGCCGCCGGCGCGGCGTCGTCCTCGAGCTGGCCACGCGGTGCGAGGATCCCGACGCCCTCGCCGGCGCCGATCTCCTCGTGGGCGCCGACGGCGCGGGCAGCCTGGTCCGCGAGCGGCATCGGGCCGCGTTCGCGCCGGCGGTGACCACGCTGTCCAACCGGTACATCTGGTACGGCACGCGGCAGCCCTTCGACTGCCTCACCCTGACCTTTCGCGAGAGCGCGCACGGGGTCTTCGTGGCGCACCACTATCGCCACGCGCCCGACGCCAGCACATTCGTGGTGGAGTGCGACGCCGACACCTGGGCGCGCGCGGGTTTCGCCGATCTGCCCGAGGACGCGACCCGCCGCTACTGCGAGGGCATATTCGAGCCGGATCTGGGCGGGCATCCGCTCTTGAGCAATCGCTCGACCTGGCTGCGCTTCCGCATGGTCACCAACCACCGCTGGTATCACGACCGTGTCGTGCTGCTGGGCGACGCGCTCCGCACCGTCCACTTCTCCATCGGCTCGGGGACGCGCACCGCGCTCGAGGACGCCATCGCGCTCGCGCGGGCCCTCGCCGCGCGCGGCGGCGCCCGCGATTCGGTCGCGGCCGCCCTGGGCGACTTCGAGGCGGCGCGGCGGCCGGGCGCCGAGCGCCTGCTCGAGGTGGCCCGGCAGAGCGGCTTGTGGTACGAGGGCTTCCGCGAGGCCATGCAGCTGGATCCCCTGCCCTTCGCGCACTCGTATCTCACCCGCGGCGGGCGCATCACGCCCGAGCGCCTGCGCGCGCGGTCGCCGCGCTTCGCCGCCGCGCTCGAGGCGTATCGCGCTCGATGAGGCCCGGCGCGCCGGGCCCCCTGCTGCTCGGCTACCTGCTGGGCATCACGCTCGTCATCACGCTGGCGCCCTTTCGCTTCGCGCGGCCGCCGGCCGTGCATCTTTCCTGGCTGCTGCACCCGGGTGACATGATCGCCAATGTCCTCCTGTTCCTGCCGCTGGGCTTTCTCTTCCGAGCCGCCGCGGCGAGCGAGCGGGGCCGCCGGCCTCTCACCGCGCTCGCGCTGGGCCTCGTGGCGAGCGCGGCGATCGAGGCCGTCCAGCTCTACCTGCCCGGCCGCTTCCCGAGCCTCGTGGACGTGGCCACCAACGCCCTTGGCGCCTGGGCGGGCGCGCGGCTCCACGCGCGCGTCCAGGCGCGGCTCGACGGCGAGCTCGTGCGCGGCCTCGCGCTGGAGCTGCCGCTCGTGAACCTCGTCTATCTCCTGGTGCCGCTGCTCTGGCTGGACGGGATGGCGGCCGGGCGCGACGCGGGCCGGCTGGCGCTGGCGCCGCTCCTCGGCCTCGCCGGTGGCGTCGTCATCGCCGCGATCTGGCGCCACCACCCGGGGGGGCTCGCCGGGCTCACGCCCGCTGGCGTGGCGGCGCTCGCCGGCGTCTGGTACACCGTCGGCGCCTTTCCCGGCCTCGCCGGCCGTCCCGCGCTGCTGCTCGCCGGCGCGGTGGCGATCGCGCTCCTGGTACGACTGGAGGCGGGACGCCCGCTGCCCGCCACGCCGGAGCGCCGCTTCGAGCAGCCCACGCTTCGTCGCGTCTGGCCGCTGCTCGGGGGCTATCTGGCGCTGAGCGCGCTCTGGCCGGTGCCGTGGACGGCGGCCGCGTGGCGAGGCGGCTGGGGGCTCGTGGATCTGGGCGACACCCCCGGGCTCGTGCCGATGCTCCGCGCGCTCGAGTACCTGGCCGCGTTCACCCTGCTCGGCTACTCCATCGCGGAGGCGCGGGGCCGCCGGAGGGAGCCGCCGGGGCGCCTCGCCCTCTGGGTCGCGTCGCTCTGCCTCGCCGCCGCCGCCGTGCTCGAGGGCCTGCGCGGCTTCCACCCCGCGCACGGGGCCAGCGCGCTGGCGCTGCTGCTCGCGGGCGCGGCGGGACTCTACGGCGGGCTCATCTATCGCCGGCAGCTCGCCGTCGTGCGGGCCCTCGTCGCCACCCGCGGCGCTTGAACCGGGCGCGCGACGACGGTATACCGGAGGCGGAGGGACCACCCATGTTCACCCCGAAGAAGACCATCGGCCAGCTGGTCGCCGAAGCCAAGACGCGCATCGAGAACGTCACCACCGAGGAGCTGCAGACGGAGCTGGCCAAGGGCGGCGTGCAGGTCCTCGACATCCGCGACATCCGCGAGCGGCAGAAGCTCGGGTGGATTCCCGGCTCCCTGCACGTGCCGCGCGGCATGCTGGAGTTCTGGCTCGACCCCACCTCGCCCTATCACAACGGGCGCGTCGACCCCGAGAAGCGCATCATCCTCTACTGCGCGGGCGGCGGGCGCTCGGTGCTCGCCACCGACGTGCTGCGCGAGATGGGCTTCCCGGACGTCGCCAACTACGAGACGGGCTTCAACTCCTGGAAGGCCGCGGGCCTGCCCATCGAGGGCGCGCCCGCCGATGCGCCCACGGAAGCCGGCGGGACCTGGAAGTCCCCGGCCAAGGGCGAGCGCGCCTGATGGCCGACGAGGCGCTCACCTTCCTCGGGCTCGCCGAGCAGGCGCAGCGCCTCCGGGCCCGCGAGATCTCACCGGTGGAGCTGACCGAGGCCCACCTGGCGCGCGTGGAGCGGTTGAACCCGCGCCTGGGCGCCTACATCACGGTGTGCGCCGACGAGGCGCGGGCGGCCGCGCGCGCCGCCGAGGCAGAGATCGCGCGCGGTGGCTGGCGCGGCCCGCTGCACGGGGTCACCGTCGGGGTGAAGGACATCTTCGACACCGCCGGCATTCGCACCACTCACGGCTCGTCCTTCTACCGCGACAATGTCCCCGCCGCGGACGCGGAATCCGTCCGGCGGCTCAAGGCCGCGGGCGCCGTCCTTCTCGGCAAGTGCAACACGCACGAGTTCGCCGCGGGCTCGACCACCAACAATCCCTGGTACGGCCCGGCGCGCAACCCGTGGAATCTCGAGCGCTCCCCCGGCGGCTCGAGCGGCGGCTCGGGCGCCGCGGTGGCCGCGTTCCTGTGCGCCGCCGCCACCGGCACCGACACCGGTGGCTCCATCCGGAGCCCCGCCGCGTGCTGCGGCGTGGTGGGCCTCAAGCCCACCTACGGGCGCGTGAGCCTGCGCGGGATCTATCCCAATGCCCTGAGCCTCGATCACCCCGGCCCCATCGCGCGGAGCGCGCGCGACGCGGGGCTGCTCCTGCAGGGCATGGCGGGCTGGGATCCCGAGGACGCGACCACCGAGAACGTGCCCGTGCCCGACTTCACCGCGGGCATCGAGGCCGGCGTCCGGGGGATGCGGCTCGCGCTCTGTCCCGATTTTCACGGCGCCGAGCTGGATGTCGAGGTCGAGGCGGCCCTTGATCGAGCGGTGAAGACGCTCGCCGGGCTCGGGGCGCGCATCGAGACGGTGGCGTTCTCCCTGCGCGAGGCGCTCCAGGCCGCGCGGATCGCCATCTCGCGGGCCGAGTTCCTCGCCCTCCACCGCGCGCGCTTCGCCGCGCAGCCGGAGGGCTATGGCGCGGACGTGCGCGAGCGGCTGCGCGAGGCCGCCGCCACCACGCTCGACGACTACGTGCGCGCCTGCCGCGACCGCGAGCGCATTCGCCGCGCCCTCGATCTTCTCTTGACCGACGTCGACGCGCTGATCCTGCCCGTGACGGCGTGCGAGGCGCCGCGGCTCGACGGGAGCGCGGAGGTGAACGGTAAGCCGGTCGTGTTCGCCGAGGTGGGCATTCCCCTGCGCGGCCCCGTCAACGTGACCGGCCTCCCCGCGGTCGCACTGCCCATCGGCTGGTCGCCGGGCGGACTGCCGCTGTCGATGCAGATCGTGGGGCCGCGCTGGGACGAGGCGAAGGTCCTGCGCATCGCCCACGCCTATGAGGAGGCAACGCCGGCCTTGCGCAACCGCCGCCCGTCGTTGGACTAACCCCTCTCCCAGCCCTCTCCCCAAGGGGAGAGGGGGGGACTAACCCCTCTCCCAGCCCTCTCCCGGCCTTCTCCCCAGGGCAGCAGGGGGGCGACCAGCGCCTAGATCTCCGTCAGGCGGACCACGTCGGCGCGGCCGTCCATGTACTCGCCCATCTTCCGGCCCAGCGCCTTGAAGTAGTCGGTAGCGCGGTGGGCCTCCACCGCCGCCTGGTCCGTGTACCGCTCCATGAAGACGTAGGTGCCCGCGGCCTCGTTCCGGTGCAGCGCGTAGAGCTTGCAGCCGGGCTCGTTGGCATTCACTTTCGCCACCAGCTCCTTGGCGACCGCCTCGAACTCCTTCTCCATGCCGGACTTCACCTTGATCGTGGCCACGACGCCGAGCATCACGCGCTCCGTTCCGGGCCGCGGGGGCCCCTCTGAGTGCCGCCGGGGGCACCGGGTTCACCGACGTGCGGGGTGGACGCCTGCTGTACGAAGTTCCGGAAGCCGATGGGATCGCGCACGCGCTGGAACACTTCCCGCGTGCCGCCCGTGCCGATCACGGTGATGTCCCCGTAGTTGAACACGCGGCCCGGTAGGCCCTGGGCCACCCCGATGGACTCCACCTTGGCGAGGAGCAGCTCGGTGGTGTACCGCGCGATCAGGCCCACCTTGAAGATGACCCGGGTCGTGGTCACCGCGAACTCGCTCGTGATGAGCTCCACCCAGTGGATGAGCCCGAAGCCGAGCCCGATCAGGACGATCGCGGGTCCGATCCACCAGAGCCAGGGCGGATCCGGCACGCTCCTGTAGAGGGCCATCGCGAGCACGAGGCCGATCACGACGAGCAGCGCGGAGCGGACGAACAGGATCCAGTGCAGGCGCGTCTTGTACAGCACGCGCTCGCCCGGGAGGAGATGCCGCTCGACGTAGCCCATGGGCTCAGAACAGGACGTAGCCGCCGTCGACGACGAGCGTGTCGCCGGTGTGATACGCGGAGAGATCGCTGGCGAGATACACCGCGAGCCCGCCGAAGTCCTCGCCGACGCCCCAGCGGCGCATGGGCACGCGCGGCAGCACCTTCTGGGTGAACGCCTCGCCGTGCAGCGCCTGCTCGGTCATGGGGGTGTCGATCCAGCCGGGCACGATGGCGTTGACGCGCACCTTGTGGCGGGCCAGCTCCACCGCGAGCGCCCGCATGAGCGAGATCACCGCGCCCTTGGTGGCGGCATAGTGCTGGCTGCGCGGCGCGCCCATGATGGCGGAGAGGCTGGAAGTCACCGCGAGCGAGCCGCCGCCGCCACGCTCGATCATGTGGCGCGCCGCCGCGCGCAGGGTGAAGAAGGCGCCGTCGAGGTTCACGCTCATGACCCGCCGCCACTCGCTCGTGGCCATGTTGGCGAAGCCGCCTCCGCCGCCGCCCCGCCCGCTGACCCCGGCGTTGACGAAGCAGGCGTCTATGCGATGGAAGGTCGCCAGTGCCTCGGCGAACGCCCGGTCCACCGCCGCCTCGTCGGCCACGTCACAGCGGAGCGCCAAGGTCTTCACGCCGTGGCCGTCGAGCTGCTTCTTGGCGGCCGCGTTCTTGGCCTCGTTGGTGCCCCAGATGCAGACGCCGGCCCCGGCCTGCGCGAGCGCGTCGGCCATGCCGAGGCCGATGCCGCTGTTGCCGCCGGTGACGACCGCCACCTTTCCCGTCAGATCGAAGCCGCGATGGGCCATGTCGCTCCTTTCACGCGCCGGGCGATGATACTACGCGTTCAGCGTTTGGCCCCGAGCCTCCGCTCGCCGTAGCCGACCAGCTCGACGTAGCCCGATCCCAGGACGGGGCGGCTTCCCTCGAACCCCCGCACCTTCACCGCCCCCTCCCAGTAGCGGGGGCTCACGTCCATCTCCTGATCGGCCAGGCGCGGCTCCAGCTCGAGCGTGAGCCCCGCGCCGGTGAGGCGCCAGCCCGCGGGATAGGCCACATTGCTCCGCGGGCTACGCCACGTCCCGCGCGACTCCACCCGCACGTCCCGCGCGCCCAGGGGATGCGCCGTCCCCTTGGCGTCCACCAGGACGCCCGCGCTCCACTCCGCGGCCCCGCCGTCCTGCCGGCGTAGCTGATAGAACATGAGGTCGCGCCCGTCCTCCAGCTGGAGCGCGAACCAGTCCCAGCCCGCGAGATCCTTTCCCAGCGCGCTCGTGCTCCACTCGCGATCCATCCAGGCGAGGCCCTCCACGTCCAGGCGCTCGCCCCGCACCCGCACGACGCCCCGCGCGGGCATGCGGGTGAAGGAGTAGTAGTAGGAGGCGTTGCCCGGCTCCGGGCCCTTGCGCGAGAGGCCCGCATCGCCCTGCGCCACCGGCGGCTTGCCGCCGTCGAGCCAGAGGTCCACGCTCACGTCCTCGTCCCCCGCGTGGAGCCGCAGCGGGAACGTCGCCGCGCCCTCCGAGCGCGCCTCCCAGTCGCCGAGCCACACCCGGAACGGCTCGGCGGTGGCGCCGGCGAGGCCGAGGGCGCCGCGGCTCGTGCGCGACCAGGAGCGGAAGCGCTCGCTCCGCGTGTCGGTGAGGGCGAAGTGGGCCAGGTACACCTGGCTGGTGGCCCAGTCGGACTCGCGCCGGGGCGCTCCGGGAGCCAGCGCGGCGCGGAAGAACGTCAGCTGGAATCCGAAGTGCCGGCCCGAGGGCGCGAGGAGATTGCCCGTCCAGTACCACCACTCGGTGCGGAAGTCTGGATGCGGGCCGTGATCGCGCGGGAAGGTGAAGGGCTGCGGGGTCAGCGCGCGGGCGAAGCCCGTCGCGGGCACTCCCCCGAGCGCCTCGGCGACGGAGAGCCGCGCGCGCACCGGGGACGCCGGGTACCAGCGCGGTCCCTCCGTCACCATCACGAGGGCCACGATCCCGAGCCCCAGGACGAGGGTGAGCAGGGCGATGCGCGCCGCCGCCCAGCGCACCCAGGCCCAGGTCTGCGCGGTGGCGCGCTCGCGGCGCTCGCGCTCATTCATCGCGCAGAGCCTCCACCGGCGAGGCGCGCGCCATCCGCGCCGCGGGCACGGCGCCCGCAAGCAGCGCGGCGGCCACGGCGAGGAGCAGCCCCTGGAGCAGGATGGCGGGATGCACGTCGATCGGCATGGTCCAGCCGAAGGAGCGGCGGTTGATGACGAAGACGAGCACCCCGGCCAGGAGCACCCCCACCGGGATGGCGAGCAGGCCGGCCACCAGGCCCATGAGCCCGGTCTGCGCGGTGATGACGCCCCAGACCTGGCCCGGGGTCAGGCCCAGCGCGCGCTGGAGGCCCAGCTCGCGCACGCGCTCCAGCGCGAGAGCCATGAGCGCCGAGAGCACGCCCACGAACGCCACCACCACGATGAGGAAGCGGAGCACGCGCGTCACCGCGAACGTGCGATCGAAGATCGCCAGGGAGGCCTCGCGAAGGGCGCGATTGGACCGGATGAGCACGTCCGCCGGGACGGGCCCGGCGGCCGCCCGCGCGCGAAGCTCGGCGATGAGCCGCTCCAGGTCGACGCCCGGGGCGGCGTAGAGGGCCAGCGAGGAGACCCCGCGATCGGCCCAGTGGCGCTCGTACGTCGCGCGGCTCATCATCACCACGCCGGCGGAGGAGCCGTAGTCGTAGAAGATGCCCGCGATGGGGAACGCCTGCTCGCCTTCCCGCGTGCGCAGGCGCACACGATCGCCCACGCCCACATGCCGTCGATAGGCGAAGGGCTCCGACACGATGACGGCGCCCTTGTCCACTTGCGGCCACACCGCCTCCGGCCGGCCGCGCTTGAATGCGAAGCCGGGTGCGTGGCCGGCGGCCATGCCGATGGCCACCACGTGCACCGGTCCGCGCGCGCTCGCCACCGTCACCCCACGCGCGGTGCCCGCGGCGGCCACTCCGGGCGCGGTGGCGAGACGCTGCACGAGGGCGGGATCGAGGGTGGCGTCCGGCCGGCTGCCGACCAGGCTCGGCGGCGCCACGTAGACGTCGGCGCGTAGCGTGCCTTCCAGCCAGCGCAGCACCGCCTCGCGGAAGCTCGCGATCATGACGCCCACGCCGATGGTCGCGGACACCGCGATCATCAAGGCGGCGATGGCGACCCCGGTGCGCGAGGGGGCGGCGGTGATGGCGCGCGCGGCCATCCGGCCGAGGAGCCCGCCCGCGCGCGCGATGGGGCGGTCGAGGGCGCGGAGCAGCACCGCCACCGCGAGGGGCGTCATCAGCGCCGCGCCCATGAGGATGGCGAAGAGGCCCACGAAGCCCCACACCGGCCCGCGCGGCACGAGGGCGAGCACCCCCACTGCCCCCAGGGCCAGGCCGGCCAGCGCCGCGCGCGGCGCCGCGCGGCGGCTCGCCGCCTCCAGCCGCGAGCGCACGAGGGCCTCGCGCGGGCGTATCCCGGTGGCCTCGCGGGCGGGAGCGAGCGCGGCGAGGACGGTGGTGCCCAGGCCGAGCCCGGCCGCCTCCAGCACCGCGCCCGGGGTGAGCCAGACCTCGCGCACGGACAGGGCGAAGTAGAGATCGTTGATGGTGCGGGTGACGAGGTGGAGCAGCCCCTGCGCGAGGGCCAGGCCCAGCCCGATCCCCAGCAGCGTACCCACCGCGCCGAGGGCCAGCGCCTCGACGGTCACCAGCGTGAAGACCTCCCCGCGGGTGACCCCGAGGGCCCGCAGGGTGCCGAGCAGCGCGCGCCGCTGCACCACGGAGAACGTCATGGTGTTGTAGATGAGGAACATCCCCACGACGAGCGCGAGCAGGGACAGCGCGCGGAGGTTCAGCGTGAAGGCGGCCGTCATGGACGCGGTGGCCTCGGCCTGCGCGCCCGCGCGCGCGAGCTCGACGCCGGGCGGCAGAGCCCGACGGATCCGCTCGAGGAGGGCGCGGTCGGCGGGCCGGAAGCCGATGATGAGGTCTATGCGAGAAAGGCGCCCTTTGTTTCCCGCCAGCTCCTGCGCGGTGGCGATGTCGGTCACGAGCACGCTCTCCAGCGCCTGCGTGGAGAGCGGGTCGGCGGGCTCGACGGTGCCCACGAGCGTGAGGGGGTGGCGAGCGCCCGCGACCCGGATGGTGAGGGTGGCGCCCGGCGCCAGGCCGAGCGCTCGCGCCGTCGGCCCGGACATGACGATGGCCCCCGGCCGCGTGACGAGGGCGGCCACGGTGCCCAGGGGATCGTCACTCCCGAAATGCGGCCGGAAGGGCGCCTCCGCGAAGGGATCGACCCCGAGGAGCTGGAAGACGCGCCCTGGATGGTCGGGGGCGGCGACGTCGAGGGCGACCACGGGGGCCGCCCGCTGCACGCCGAGGTCGAGGCGAAGCATGCGGTACACGTCTTCCGAAAGCCCGGTGGGTCCGCCCACGATCTGATGGGTCGCCCGTCCCGTCACCGCTTCGGTGGCCAGCTCGAAGGCGCGGCGCGCGCTGCCGGTGGCCAGCCCCACCGCGAGCGCCACCGCCACCCCGAGCGCGATGCCCAGCACGGAGAGCCCGATCTGGCCCGGGCGGCGCGCGAGGTGGCGCAGGCTGGCGCGCCAGAGCCCCGCGCTCATCGCCCGTCCCCCGCCCCCCACTGCTCGGTGAGCTGGCCGTGCTGGATGAGGAACACGCGGTCCGCCGCGCCCACCACCTCGGAGCTGTGCGTGGCCATCACGACCGTCTTGCCCATCTCGCGCACGAGCTGATCCAGGAGGCTCAGCACGACCTTGGCCGTCTCCGCGTCGAGATTGCCGGTGGGCTCGTCGGCGAGCACGAGCACGGGATCGTGGACGAGCGCGCGGGCCACCGCCACGCGCTGCTGCTCGCCGCCCGACAGCCGGTCGGGGTAGGCGCGCGCGCGGTCGGCCAGGCCCACGCGATCGAGGAGCTCGCGCGCCCGCGCGCGGCCCTCCGCGTCCGCCCGCCCCAGCAGCTCGAGCGGAAGGAGCAGGTTCTCCTCCACGGTGAGGAGCGGCACCAGGTTGAAGAACTGGAAGATGAAGCCGATGTGCTCGCGCCGGAACAGGGTGCGCGCGCGCTCGTCGAGGTTGGTGAGATCGGTGCCGTTGACGAGGATGGTGCCGGCGGTTGGCCGGTCGATCCCGCTGATGAGGTTGAGCAGAGTCGACTTGCCGGAGCCGCTGCGCCCCACCAGCACCGCGATCTCGCCCAGCCAGAGCGTGGCGCTCACGTCCCGCAGCACCGCGCGCTCGCTCTCGCCCTCCCGGTAGAGCTTGGTGAGGCCACGCAGCTCTACGGCGGGGAGGAGCATGGCGCATTGTAGCAGCGCCTTCGGGCTCTTGGGCTGGGGCGCACCTTTGAGTCCTCGGGATCGCGTTGGCCTATTCGGGGGCCGGACCGTATACTCGGGACCGAGGATCCACAGACGCCCGTGGCCAGCATCGCCCGGTCCCTCGCGCTCGCCGCCATCGTCTTGGGCCCCTTCGCCCTGCTGCTCGCCGGCTGCGCCTCGGGACCCGACGCGCCCGCCACCGCGGCGGCGCCGTCC
>DATEDO010000132.1:0-53107 GCA_035281625.1 Candidatus Methylomirabilota bacterium | reverse complement strand
GCCGCGCTTGACGTAGTTCAGGATCACCGCGATCAGCGAGGGCCAGCCGATGAGGAAGGCCCCCACCACGGTGGCGGTGCCGATGATCCCGATGATCAGGCTGGTGGCGTGCAGGGCGTAGATCAGGTGGGCCCAGGTGGTCAGGGACTCGTTCACCGGCGGGGACGGCGTCAGGGGCGCGGGCGCGGTGCTCATGGCTTCATGGTACCGCTCATTCGGTTGCCGCGGGCTCGACGAGACTTCCGTAGCGGTGGAGCACGCGCGACACCGACTGCTCCCGAAGATACCAGCGGAGCTCCAGGCGGCCCTCGGCGAGGACGGGAGCATCGATCACGGTGACCCCGGCGCCGTTGGCGGCCACGCGCACCGACGGGGAGACGGGCTGCCACGCGCGGATCCGCTCCCCGGCCTCTCCGCGCGCCAGCCGCTCCACGAAGGCCTCCTCCGTTTCTCCCACCGCCTCCACACCCACGTCCGCGAGCCAGGCCCACGGCACGGCGCCGGGCATGAGGCTCACCGTCAGCGGCGCGCGCGCCACCGCGGCAGCGAGGATGATCTGGGCGAGGGGAAGCGCTCCCTCCTCCGCGGCGCTGCCCCGCGCCACGACACGGCGGCACGGGCAATAGCGCAGACCATTGCGCTCGCCCAGTATCCCCATGACGTCCCGCTCGCCCTCGAAGTGCCGGCGCCAGGCGCGCGCATAGCTCGCCGCGCTCATGCGGAGCGTGGTCTGGGCGAGGGGGCCGGGCAGGGCGGCGAGGCAGTATTCCAGGAGCACCCCCAGCGTCTCGGGAAGCGCCTCGTCGACGAGGGTCGGCAGGGTGAGCTGGCGCCAGCGCGCGAGCTGCAGCACGTAGTTGGGCCCGCCGGCCTTCGCGCCGGGGCCTACCGACGAGGCCTTCCAGCCGCCGAAGGGCTGGCGGCCCACGATGGCGCCGGTGATGGGCCGGTTCACGTAGAGATTGCCCGCCTCGATGCCCTTGAGCCAGCGCGCGACCTCGCGGTCGTCGAGCGTGTGGATTCCGCTGGTGAGGCCGAAGGGCGGCGCGTTGGCCAGCGCGATCGCGTGATCGAGATCGTCGGCGCGCATGAGCCCGAGCACCGGGCCGAAGCACTCCGTCGTGTGAAAGAACGAGCCCTCCCGCAGGCCGAGCTTGATGCCGGGTGACCAGAGCTGGGGATTGTCCGCGTGGGGCCGAGGCTCGAGCAGCCACTCCTCGCCCTCGTCCAGCGTGGTGAGGGCGCGCGCGAGCGCGGGGCCCGGCGGCTGGGTGAGCGGCGTGATGCGGCTCGTGGGCTCCCAGGCGCTGCCCACCGCGAGGCTCGCGGCGGCGTCGCGGAGCTGGCGGCGGAAGGCCGGATCGTCGTACACCTCGGCCTCGCAGATGGCCAGGCTCGCCGCCGAGCACTTCTGGCCATTGTGGCCGAAGGCCGAACGCACGAGATCGCGGATGGCCTGATCGCGGTCGGCCAGGGCGGTCACGACGATGGCGTTCTTGCCACTGGTCTCCGCGAACAGCGGCAGATCGGGCCGCCAGCCGAGGAAGAGCCGCGCCGTCTCCACCGAGCCGGTGAGGACGACGCCGTCGACCCGGGGGTCCGTGATCAGGGCGCGGCCGGTGTCGTCGTCGGGGCAGGGCAGGAGCTGGAGCGCGGGGCGCGGGATGCCGGCTTCCCAGAGACAGTGCGCCAGGCGGGAGCCCACCAGCACCGCCTCCGGCGCGGGCTTGAGGATCACGGCATTGCCGGCGGCGAGCGCGGCCAGGACGCCGCCGGCGGGGATGGAGAGGGGGAAGTTCCACGGCGGCGTGACCACGATCACGCCGAGCGGCTCGGCCCGGCAGTCGGTCAGCTCGGCCGCCGCCTCGCGCAGCGAGCGGGCGTAGTAGCGCGCGAAGTCCACCGCCTCCGACACCTCGGCGTCGGCCTCGCCGACGGTCTTGGCGCCGTCGACGAGCATGGCGCCGATGAGGTCGCCGCGGCGCTGGGCGAGCGCGACCGCGCACGCGTCGAGCAGGGCGCCGCGCTTCGCGACCGGCAGGGCGCTCCACTTCGTCTGGGCGTCCCGCGCGGCGTCCAGCGCGCGATAGACCTCCGCCGACCCCGCGAGGGCGTAGCGATACGCCACCGAGCCCGGCCGGGAGGGATCGCGGCCCTCGGCCCGTCGCATGCCGGGGAAGAACTCGCCCCCGATCTGGAGGGGGATCTCCTCCACCGGGGCGGCCCGCCATCGCTCCCTCACGTCCTGGATCCAGGCGCGGTTGGCCGGCCGCGTCCAGTCGGTGTCCGGCTCGTTGACGAAGGGCGCGTCGGGCGCGAGCGGCTCGATCTTCTCGACGCGGCGGTCCTGGGTGCGCCGGGGCGCGTCGGACACGGCGTCGGCGCGCGCGCAGGCGGCGAGGAAGCGATCCCGCTCGGCGTCCCAGTCGGCGGAGCCCGGCTCGAGGTCGAACACGTGGCGGAGGAAATTCTCGGGCGCGGTGTTCTCGTCGAGGCGGCGCACGAGATAGGCGATGGCGCTGTGAAAGTCCTCCGCGCGCACCACCGGCGCATAGAGGAGGAGGCCGCCCGCCCGCGCCTGCACCGCGCGCGCCTGATGATTGGCCATGCCCTCCAGCATCTCGAACTCGACGGAGGGCTCCACGTGGTGGGCCTCGCGCAGCACGAGACCGTAGGCCACGTCGAAGAGGTTGTGGCTGGCCACGCCCAGGTGTACCGCCTCGGCGTGCTCGGGCCGGCAGCCGAATTCGAGCATCGCCTTGTAGTTGGCGTCGACGTCGGTCTTGACGGCGTAGGGCGCCGGGGACCAGCCGTGGGTGGCGGCCTCGATGCGCTCCATGGCGAGGTTGGCGCCCTTCACGATGCGCAGCTTGACCGGGGCGCCGCCGCGCGCGCGCCGAGCGCGGGCCCAGGCGGTGAGCTGACGTTGCACCGGGAAGGAGTCGGGGAGATAGGCCTGGAGGACGATGCCCGCGCTCAGCGGGAGGAATTCGGGCTCGTCCAGCACCGCGCAGAAGGCGGCCACCGTGAGGTCGAGGTCGCGGTACTCCTCCATGTCGAGGTTGACGAACTTGGGCGTGACGCGCCCGTCGGGATGGGTGTAGTGGTGCCGCGCCGCCGTGCGGTAGAGCCGGCGCAGCCGCTCCGCCACCTGGGCCACGGTGGCGCGAAAGGCCGTGAGGTCGATCTGGCTGAACACCGATGAGACCTTCACGGAGATGTACTCGACGTCGTCGCGGGCGAGAAGGGCGAGGTAGGCCTCCATGCGCCGGGCCGCTTCCGCCTCCCCCAGGATGGCCTCGCCGAGCTGATTCAGATTGAGCCGCATCCCGTCGCGGCGGCGATGGTTCAGATAGCGCGCCAGGTCTTCTTCCTCGCCGGGCAGGATGACGCTCTGGGTCTCCTGGCGGAGGCGCGCCACGATGGGCGGCACCACCAGGCTCGGCAGGTAATGCGCCATGGCCCCGCCGAGAAGGAGGGCCACGCGCTCCCACCAGTCCATGTACTGGGGCACGCCGTAGCGCTCGAGGAGATACGCGAGCTGATCGGCGATGCGCTCGGGCCGGCGGCTGCGAAAGGCCTGGTCGGCCAGCGCGATGGTCAGCTCCTTGCCGTGCGGATCCGCCATCATGCGCGCGAGCCGGCCGGCCCGCGCGCGCTCGTCCGCGGTCTGCCCCGCGCGCGCCTCGCGCAGGAGGCTCTCCGCCAGCTCGACCGCGCGCTGGGCTGCGGTCACAAGGTGCGAAGGGCCCTGAGCGCGTCGTGGGCGCGGCGCGCGCGCTCCACCACGGAAAGATGCGCGAGCGCCCGACTCGGCGCCTCGATGGCCAGCGGGATGTGGGCGGGCAGGGCGGCGACGAGCTCGGCCACCGGGAGCGCGCCCTCGCCCGGGTAGAAGCGCCCGCCGCGCGCCTCGCGGATGAGGGTGGGGGTGTCGGTGGGCGCGGGCATGTCGGGGCCGGCGTCGCACACCTGGGCATAGTGGAAGGCCGCGGGATCGGCGGCGCGCAGGTGCTCGGGGCGTCCGCCCGAGCGGCTGAAGTGGAGGAAGTCCACCACCACCGAGGTGTTGGCGTGGCCCGACGCCTTGACGAGGCGGAGCGCGTCGGCGAGAGTGCGCACGCCAGTGTAGACAGCGAACTCGAGGCCGACGCGCAGCCCGTAGGCGGCGGCGCGCTCGCACAGCTCGCCGAAGCGCTCCAGCGTCCGCGCCTCGTCGGGCTCGGCGCTCATCACCAGCACGTGCTGGGCGCCGAGGCGCGCGGAGACCTCGAGAAAGCCCTCCGGAATGCCCTCGGGCCGATCGGGCTCGAAGCGCAGGAACTCGGTGTCGATGACGGAGACGCCGGTATCGTGGAGCCGCCGGAGGGTCTCGCGCAGCACTGGGCCGTCGCGCAGGCAATCGTAAGGGGGCACGCCCACGCTGGGCGTGGCGGTCAGGCGAATGCCCACGTGGGGGAAGCCCGCGGCCGCCGCCGCGCTGACGAGCTCGGGCGGCGTGGCGTCGAGAACGGTGAGGTGGGCGAGCGAGAGCGGCCGCGCGCTCACGTCACCCGCGCGGTGCGGGACCCTTCGCCAGCCGCTCCTCGTAGAAGGCGGCCAGCCGGTGGAGCGTCGCGGCCCCGTCCCCGGTGAACGACGAGCCGTGCATCACCGCCAGCGTGCGCGGCTCGAGCGCGGCCAGCCGCCGGATCGTGGGGCCGGTGGCGGGCGTGAGGCCGGTGAAGCCGAAGGCCGACTCCGCGGCCATGGCGGGCTCGACGATGTCGCCGTCGGTGAGCGGGCGCGGATCGCCCGCGTGGGTGAAGAGGTCGCTGGTGAAGAGCGTGCGCGTGGTCTCCTCGAACATGAGCCCGGCGTCCCAGCAGTGCGGCACGTGGGGGGTGTCGAGGCGCCGCACCCGCCGTCCGCCCAGCTCCAGCGCCTCGTCGTGAGCGAGCGGGCGGGGCGGCCGGGGGGCCTGATCGTTCAGCCAGATGGCGCAGCCGATGGCGCCGTGGGTCACGGTGGCCTCGGGCGCGGCGGCGAGGAACTCGTTCAGCGCGCCGCACTCGTCCGCCTCCACGTGGCTGAAGGCGATCCAGCGCAAGCGGCGGAGATCGATCACGCGCGCCACCGCCTTCGACACCGCGGGGAACAGAGCGCGCTGCCCGCAGTGGAACAGCAGCGGCTGCTCCGCGTCCACCAGGAACTGATTGAAGGTGAGACCGTTCGGCCCGACGGCGGGCATGAAGGTGGAGAGGCGGTAGATGCGCTCGGCGATCTCGTCGACGCGAGTGTCCATGATTACCCCAGGAGCAATTCGCAGGTGTCGATCCACGCCTGCGTGGTGAGAGCGAGCGACTCCACGTCCACCCGCTCGTCGTTGCCGTGGAAGCGCCCGGACATGGCCTCCGCGGTGAGCGCGCGCGAGAAGAGCCCGAAGCCGTAGGCGATGGCGCCGCGCTCGCGGAAATACGGCGCGTCGGTGAAGCCCACGATCATCCGCGGCGAGAGACGCGAGCCCGGGTAGTGGCCGGCCACCACCTGGCCGAGCACGTCCCAGAGCGGCGTGTCGGTCGGCGACATCGAGGCCGGCTTGGAGAAGAGCTTCTCGATCTCCACCTCGTCGGCGAGATCGCCGAGGGCCTTGTCCAGGTGCCGGCGCACCTCGTCCTCGTCGTCGCCGGGAATGGTGCGGATGTCCACCTCGACGTCCACCGCGTCGGGGATGATGTTGGTCTTGTTGCCGCCGCGGCACATGTTGGGGGAGAACGTCGTGTGGCTGGCGGACCAGAGATAGCGCGCCATGCCGGGCGCGAGGCCGGCGATGGCGTCGTCGACCCGCGCGGGGTCGAGCAGCGCGGCCTTCACCGCGGGGGCCAGATCCAGCGTCTCCACGAAGCCGGCCCAGAGGGCGTCCACGTACGGCGAGGGGCGATAGTCCGCCAGCCGGCTCACCACCTTGGCCGCCTTGACGAGCGCGTTGTCGGAGCCGAACGGCATCGAGCCGTGGCCGGGGACGCCCTTCACCGTGAGCCGGCGCCACGCCACGCCCTTCTCGCCTACGTGCACCGTCACGTTGAGCCCGCCGCCGTGCTTGGGCTGGCTCACCGTGCCGCCGTTCTCGGTGAGGCAGTAATCGGCCTCGAGCGCATCCCAGTGCTCGGCGCAGACGTGGCCCGCGCCCAGCGTGCCGCCGGCCTCCTCGTCGGCGCAGGCCAGGTAGACGAGCGTGCCCCGCGGCTTCCAGCCGCGCCGGGCCAGCGCCTTCAGCGCCACCGCCTGCGAGGCGGTGAGGTTCAGCATGTCCACCGCGCCGCGGCCCCAGACCTCGCCGTTCACCAGCTCGCCGCCGAAGGGATCGCGCGTCCAGGTCTTGGGATTCACGGGCACCACATCGGTGTGGCCCATCAGGCAGAGCGTGGGCGCCTTGGGATCGCTGCCCTCGATGCGGGCCACGAGGCTGGCGCGGCCGGGCGCGGCGAGGGGCTCGTAGATCTCGAGGTCGAGACCCGTGCCCTGGAGATAGGTGCGCAGGACGTCGGTGGTGCGGACCTCCTGCCCCGAGGCCACGCTGCCGTCGTTGACGCACTGGTTACGGATGAGCTGCTGGAGCAGCTCCACGGTCTGGCCGGTCAGTGTGGGGTCCACGGGCATCGCGATCCCTCCCGCGTCACAATAGCATCCTCGGCTACAATCGCGGCGTGAGGATCCCGCCATGCTGACGCCCGCGCAGATCGACGCCGCCGCCCGCCGCAGCCTCGAGATGCACCGGCAGCGCGAGCGCTACCGCCCGCTGGAGCCCGCCGTGCGGGGCGGTCCGCTGGACGACGCCTATCGCATTCAAGATGCGGTGCACCAACACATGATGGTGGAGGGGCGCGGCGACATCGTGGGCTGGAAGATCGCGCTCACCTCCAAGGCCATGCAGCAGATGACGGGCGTGGACCAGCCCGCCGCCGGCGCGCTCTTCTCCACGGTGGTGCATCAGTCGCCGGCCATCGTGGACGTGGGCGCCTATCACCACCTCGGCATCGAGTTCGAGGTGGCGGTGCGCATGGCGGACGACCTGCCGGCCGGCGGCGCGCCGTGGACGCGCGAGTCGGTCGCGCCGCACGTGGCCTCCTGCATGCCCGCCTTCGAGCTGGTGGAGGACGGCCACGCCGACTACAAGAGCCTGGACGCCTTCACCCTCATCGCCCAGAACACGTGGAACGGCGGCGTGGTGCTGGGCACGCCGATGACGACGTGGCGGAGCGTGGATCTCGCGCGTGCCGTCACCCGCGCCTGGGTGAACGACGCCCTCGCGGGCGAAGGGAAGACGGGCGACGCCATGGGCCATCCGCTGGAGGCGCTCGCCTGGGTGGCCAATCTGCTGAACCGCCGCGGCCGCCGGCTCGAGCGCGACATGATCGTGATGACGGGCAGCAGCATCACCACCAAGTTCCCGGCGCCGGGCGACCGCGTGCGCTTCGCCATCGAGGGGCTGGGCGAGTGCACGCTGGAGGCCACGGCGCCGCCGGGGAGGCTCTGACATGCAGGAGGCGACGGTCGGCGATATCCGTATCACCCGCGTCATCGAGTCCGAGCGGCCCGACTTCGACGCCGTCCAGTTCTTCCCGGACGTCACCGCCGAGCAGTGGGCGCCCTACACGCAGCGCCTCGCCGGCTGGGCCCTGGACGTGGCCTCCAACGGTCTCGTCTTCCCCATGCAGGCCTTCCTCGTGCGGACCAGGCATCACACCATCGTGGTGGACACCTGCGTGGGCGACCACAAGAAGCGCGTGCGCCCCACCTGGAACATGACGACCAGCGGCGCGTTCCTCAAGGCCTTCGCCGCCACCGGCGTGCGGCCCGAGCAGGTCGACTACGTCATGTGCACCCACATGCACAACGACCACGTGGGCTGGAACACCCGCTGGGAGAACGACCGCTGGGTGCCGACCTTCCCCAACGCGAAATACCTCTTCAGCGAGAAGGAGCTCCAGTACTGGACGGCGCTGCACAAGGAGACGCCGCAGAACCAGATCGAGGACAGCGTGATCCCCATCGTGGAGCAGGGGCGCGCCCAGCTCGTGAAGAACGACTTCGCCATCGGCGACGAGGTGCGCTTCGAGTCCACCGCCGGCCACACGCCCGACCACATGAGCGTGCACCTGACGTCCCGTGGTCAGGAGGCGGTCATCACCGGCGACCTCATCCATTCGCCCGTGCAGTGCCTGGAAATGGAGTGGGTGCCGCGTCCGGACTACGATCCGCCCCACGCCGCGGCCACCCGCCGCGCCTTCATGGAGCGCTACTGCGAGCGCGACGTGCTCATCTGCGCCTCGCACTTCCCGTCGCCCTCGTTCGGCCGCTTCGTGCGCGAGGGCAAGGGGTTCTGGTTCCAGTACCGGCAAGGTTGAGCGAAGGAGACACCATGGATCTGGGGCTCAAGGGCAAGAAGGCCATCGTCACCGGCGGCAGCCTCGGCATCGGCAAGGCCATCGCGCGCGAGCTGGCGCGCGAGGGCGCCGACGTCGCCATCGTCTCCCGCACCAAGGACGTGCTGGAGGCGGCGGCCACCGAGCTGGCCACGGAGACCGGCCGCCGCGTCATCGCCATCCCCGCGGATGTCACCAGCCGCGCCCAGGTGGACGGCATGGTGGCGCAGGCCGCCGCGCAGCTGGGCGGCCTCCACATCCTGGTCAACTCCGGCTCGCCGCCGGGCGGCTCCCCCAGCGCCACCGGCCCCATCGAGAATCTGGTGGACGAGGACCTCCTGCACGACTTCAACGTGAAGTACGTGGGCGCGCTCCGCTGCTGCCGGGCCGCCATCCCGTTCATGAAGGAGCAGAAGTGGGGCCGCATCGTGAACATCAGCGGCCTCAACGCCCGCAATGCCGGCAATCTCTCCGGCGGCGCCCGCAACACCTCGCTGGTGCACCTCAGCAAGACGCTCGCCGTTCAGCTCGGCCGCTTCGGCATCACCGTCAACTGCGTGCATCCCGGCATCACCCGCACCGAGCGCACGCCGCGCCTCCTCGCCGCCCGCGCCAAGGAGCTGGGGGTGGACGTGGCCGAGGCGGAGCGGCTCGACTACGTGCCGGACTCCCCTCGCGGGAATGCCATCTGCCGCATGGTCGACGCCGCCGAGGTCGGTTACGTCACCGCCTTCCTCTGCTCGGACAAGGCGTGGGCCATCACCGGCGAGCTCATCGTGGCCTCGGGGGGGCAGAGCCGGGGTGTGTACTACTAGGGGATGACGCGCGCCGCCCGGGTGGTCCAGTAACGTGGCCGATCTCTTCTCCGACGCCGTCGCGTATGAAGGCTTCATGGGCCGCTGGAGCCGGCGGCTGGCGCCGCTTCTCGTGGCGTTCGCCAAGATTCATGACGACGGGCGCCTGCTCGAGGTCGGATGCGGGACGGGCTCTCTCACGCGGACGCTGCTCGGCATGACCCGTCGGGCGGAGGTCGTCGCCATCGATCCAGTGGCTCACTTCGTCGAGTATGCGCGCCGCGAATTGAAGGATGGCCGCGTGTCGTTCGAGGCGGGCGATGCGCAGGCCCTACCCTATCCCGACGCGTCGTTCGACGGCGCGCTGTCCTGCCTGGTGTTCCAGTTCATTCCGGACGCGGCGAAGGCGGCGCGGGAGCTGCGGCGCGTGACCCGACCAGGTGGGACGGTGGCCGCCTGCACCTGGGATGCGCGCGGCCTGGAGATGACGGCGCTGTTCTGGGACGTCGCGGTGGAGCTGGATCCGGCCGCCGAGGCCAAGCGCCGCCGCCCCTTGAGCCAACCGGGTCAGCTCACCGACGTCTGGCGCTCCGCTGGCTTCCGCGAGGTGGAAGAGGCCCCGCTCGAGATCACTACGGACTTCGCCTCGTTCGACGACTACTGGCGGCCGCAGGAGACCGGCGTGGGCCCGACCGGCGCCCACGTCAAGACGCTGGATCCCGCGCAGCGTGCGGCGCTGCGGTCCGGCCTCGAGGCGCGGCTGCGGCCCTTCGGCGCGCCGGGCCCTTTCACGCTGCGGGCCAAGGCGCTGGCAGTGCGGGGCCTCGCTTAGACGAGGTTTCTCGATGGCCTATACCGGCTGAGTGATCCCATCTCGGCTGGAGGTCCTTCAGGCAGCGGTCGCCCGTCTGGCTGTCGGAATATGAGTGTTCCGTCCTCCTCTCGGGCTATCTGATATCCGTCTTCGTGCACCGCCCGATGGTGGTACCGACACAGCAGCACCAGATTCGATAGGGTCGTCGGTCCGCCGTGGGCCCAATGACGGATATGGTGAGCCTGGACGAACCTCAATCCGCACCCCGGGAAACGGCAGACCTGATCTCTATGAAGAAGTGCACGGCGCACCGCCGGCGGAACCGTCCGTGTCCGCGCACCGACCTCGACAATGCGTCCTTCGGCGTCGTACCGCATGACTGTGCGGCTGGCGTCACAACTGAGTCGCTCCGACATTTCCGCGGAAACGTGCACGCCGTTCTCCAAGGTCGCCTGGCCAAGCTGGACGGGTTCGGCTTGGTCTGGTGTGTCGACGCGTAGCACGACCTGGTACCGCTCTCCGGGGCTTCCCGGGTCCAGCTCGTGGTGCAGCGCCGTCTCTGCAAGTAGCGCGAGTGCGTCCGCCCTCTGCTGAGGGAGCGTGGGAGCGGCGGGTGGTACGAGCGCGACGCCGGCAGCTTGTTTCGACCGCCGATATAGAGCATCCTCGGCTGCCTCGAGTGCCCGCATGAACACCGCCCCGGCCTCGGGATCAAGCCGGCCGTGTATGACGATCATGCCCGTGTCGTCGTGGTGGACATGTATGGCCCGGCTCTCATAGCGTCGCTTGGCTTCGCGCCGGTCGGCGGCCGGGTCTCCCGCACGCCACCCTCGGACGACGCGCTCCACCTGGGCGGCAGTCACCGTACGCCCTATGGCCAGGAGCCGAGCTTCCGTTGCCCTGGTCGCAACCCTCGTCAGCGCCCGTACCTTCGCGTAGGAGAGCTCGCCCCGAGCGAGCGCTCCGGCCATTAGGGGCAATGTCCCGAGCGCACGGGCCACCCGAACCCGCTCTCTCGCCGCGCCTAGGTCGAGGCCCACGCGCCAGGCGAGCCAATCCGCGCAAGAGCGGAAGCCGTTGCTCCACCCGCGTTGCTCGTCGAACTCGCGGATCAGGATGAGGAGCCGGGCGATTGCGACATCGACCTCGGCCGAGAGCCTGGCGATCTCGTCACCGATGTGATCGACCTCCGGAACGCGTGCTGCAAGCATGTCGAGCCTCCCTCCGTTGAAGAGACTCTACCTCCCCGATTTTCGGGTCGCGTTGGGCGGTCTGGTGCAGCGATCGATGGCGGAGAATGAATGTGTGGCCCTTCGGCGCCGATCTCGATTTCTGAGCCCGTCAGCGGCGATGGGAGCGGTATAGGGCATTCAGCCGCGTGTGCCAAGGGGCGGCCGTTTCGAAACCTGTCAAGCGAAAAGTCGGCCCCTGGGCTATCTTTGGCGTCACTACAACCATGATCACGCGTTTTTCAACCCTCTACGTCGGCCATATCGAGCTCGAGGGCTGCGGCTCATCGAGTCGTTCGAGTCGGCGGCCACGGTGGCGCAGGCGGCGGATCGGCTGGGCTACGAGACCTTCTGGATGGCGGAGCATCACTTCCAGCACGAGGGCTGGGAGTGCATTCCCAACATCCCGATGCTGGCGGTGGACTTGGCGCATCGGACGAAGCGCATCAAGTTCGGCTGCGCCTTCAACGTGGTGCCGACCTGGCATCCCCTGCGGCTGGCCGAGGACTATGCCGTCGCCGACATCCTGACCAAGGGGCGGATCGTCTTCGGCGTGGGGCGTGGATACCACAGCCGCGAGGTCGAGACCTTCGGCAATCCCATGATCGACGCCGAGGCCAACCGGGCGCTGTTCGAGGAGCAGGTGGAGGTGATCCTGAAGGCGCTGCGCGAGGAGTCCTTCGCTCACAAGGGCGCGCACTACACCATTCCGCCCGCGGTGCCGTATCGCGGCTACACGCTGCGGGAGATCTCGCTGGTGCCGCGGCCGCTCACCCAGCCAGTGGAGGTGTGGCAGCCGATCGTGAGCGGCGGCGCGCGCGGGCTCGACTTCATGGCGCGCCACGGCATCAAAGGCATCATCTCCGCGACTGCCGAGGAGCTGGTGCAGCGCTGGGTGCGCGACTATCAGGAGGCGGGGCGTCACCACGGGCGCGAGCGCGCGCTGGGAGAGGATCTGATCCTCGGCTTCCGCATGTGCCTGGACGACACGGTGGCAGGCGCCATCCGCCGCGCGCGGCCCTACTTCGAGGAGCACGCCAAGGTGATGGCGCCGCTCGGGATGCTGCGCTACAGCGAGGAGCATGCCAAGGCGGTGGCGGAGCGCCGGGCGCAGTCGCCCACCACGGCCTCCCTGGAGGACGGCGTGCGCAATCGCTCCTGGCTCTGCGGCCCCGCCGCCGACATCGTGGGCTATCTCGAGGAGCTGGAGGCCAAGTACCCGGGGCTCGACCACGTGATGCTCGGCTGGCCCATCGGCATGCCGCGCGCCATGATGGTCGAGCAGCTCGAGCGCTTCGCCGCCGAGGTGATGCCCGCGTTCAGGCGGTGAAGAACTCCAGCATCAGCCGGTTCACCTCGGGCGCGTTCTCGTAGGCGGACCAGTGCCCGGCGCGCGGGATGCGGTGCACGTCGAGATCGCCGCCCACCGCCGCGCGCACCTCGCCGATCAGCGTCGCCGCCGGCCGGAAGGCGGAGTCGTCGCGCTCGCCCCAGAGCAGGCGGATACGGCAGGTCCCCAAGTCCTTCAGGTGGGTCAGGTCGCCCAGCAGCGTGCCGCCGGCGCTGACCTTCCGGCTGTTGAAGCGGGTCTTCCGCACGCAGTCCACCTGGATGTCCAGGGCCTCCTCGCTGATGCTGGCGGGGTCGCTCAGCATGTTGACGAGGAGGTTGTGCCGGCAGACCTCGCGGAAGAGCAGCTCGTCATCGCCCGCCTCCCGGTAGCTGCGCGTCGGACGCTCGGCGAAGGTGCGGGGCGGGAAGCCGGCGGGGGAGACCAGGCAGAGATGCGTCACGCGCGGCGACAGGCGCCGCGCGAGATGCGCCGCGATGGCGCCCCCGAACGAGAAGCCGGCGAAGCGTAGCGGGGCCCGGCCGGGGAACTGCTGGGCGAATAGCTCGCGCATGAGCTCGAGATACTGCCGGCCGGTGGTCTCACGCGCCACCGCCTCCGACTCGCCGTAGCCCGGGTGGTCGAGCGCGTGCACGGTGAAGCGCTCGGCCAGCGGCGCCACGTTGCGGATCCAGTGCTTCCACGAGCCCATGCCGCCGTGGAAGAGGACGAGGTCGGGTCCCCGGCCGCTCCGGTGAACGGCCATGCGCGGCGTGCGGTGGGTCGTCACAACGGCTAGGATGCTACCAAAGGAGAACGCCCCCATGCTCGAGCGCTTCAAGGTGCCCACGAAGGACCAGGTCTTCGTCGGCGAGGCCGCGCTGCGCCAGACCGTCACCGACATCTTCCTCAAGATGGGCCTCACGCACGACGACGCCGCGGAAGGCGCCGAGGTGCTCACCCTCACCGACCTCCGGGGCGTGGAGACGCACGGCGTGTCCAACATGCTGCGGCAGTACGTGCGCGACTACAAGGCGGGGAAGCTCGATCCGCGCCCGGGCTGGAAGATGGTCCGCGAGGCGCCCGGCACGGCGGTGATCGACGCCGAGCGCCGGCTCGGCATCATCGTGGGGCCGAAGGCCATGCGGCTGGCCATGGACAAGGCGCGGCAGGTCGGCGTCGGGATCGTCACCGTCTACAACGCCGGGCACTTCGGCGCCATCGGCCACTATGCCATGCAAGCGGCCGAGGCCGACATGGTGGGCGCCTGCTTCACCGCCGCGGGGCTCCACGTGGTGCCCACCTTCGCGTCGAGGCCGCTCCTGGGGACCAACCCGATCGCTATCGCCGCGCCCGCCCGGCGCGAGGCGCCGCTGCTCTTCGACGCCGCCACGTCCGCCATCGCCGGCAACAAGATCCGCCTGGCCATGCGCGTGGGCTCGCCGCTCCTCCCCGGCTGGGTGACGGACAAGGACGGCACGCCGATCATGGAGGAGAAGCCGGTCTTCAACCGCGACGACTTCTTCCAGGCCCCGCTGGGCGGGACGCGCGAGCAGGGCTCGCACAAGGGCTATGGCCTGGCGTTGATGGCCGAGGTGCTCTCGACCATGCTCGCGGGCGCGCTGCCCACGATGCTCGACCCGGGCAGCGGCTCCAAGAACCAGTTCGCCGCCTACCGCATCGACGCCTTCACGAGCCTCGACCGGTTCAAGGACACCATGGACGAGATGCTGCTGACCCTGCGGACGGCCGAGCCGGCGCCCGGCGAGACGCGGGTCCTCTATCCCGGGCTGCTCGAGGCCGAGGAGACGGCGGAGCGCCGCGCCCACGGCATTCCGCTGCACAAGGAAGTCATCGAGTGGTTCGGTCAGTGCACGGCCGAGCTGGGGGTGGCGCCGCTACGGACGCTGCGCTGACCCCCAGAGGCTGGTCCGCCAGCGCAGCCCGACCAGCCCCGTGAAGACCAGCCCGATCACGGTGAGCGCCGTGATGGTGGGCGTGTAGCCGATCAGGTCGATGAGGGCGCCGGCGGCGAGGAGGCCCAGCGGCAGCCCGTACACCGCGAGCATCCGCACGCCCATCACGCGCCCGCGGAAGCGATCGTCCACGACGATCAGCAGCCACGCGGCGAGCGAGATCATCGCCACGCTCTGGACGATGCCGGCGAGGAAGAGGGCGACCAGGCCGCCGCCCAGCGTCCCCACGAAGCCGAAGGCCAGCAGCACCGCGTACCAGAGCGCCGCGTGGACGAGCATGGCGCGCTCGGGGCGCCGGGGGCCGCCCGTCAGCACGAAGGCGACCGAGCCCACCAGCGCGCCCAGGGAGAAGCTGGCGAGGAGCCGGCCCAGGCCGGTCGCGTCCGTCTGGTAGATCTCGCGCGCGATGTAGGCGAGGAGCCCGCCCGAGATCGGGTAGGCGGTGAGATTGATGAGGAAGGCGAGCCACAGCGCGCTCACCAGGGCCGGGGTGCGCCAGACGTGGAGCAGGCCCTCGACGAGATCGCGGAGGCCCGAGACGCCGGCGGCGGCGTCGGCCGAGGCCGGCTGGTCGCCCACCGGCACGGGAACCGGACGGCGCTGCGACATGCCGAGGGTCAGGAGGAGGCTGGCGGCGTAGAGCGACACCACGAGCACGTAGGCCGCGCCGAAGCCGAGCGCGGCGAAGATGCTCGCGCCGGCCAGCGCGCCCACCACGCGCGCGGAATCCATGGTGGCGCGGGAGAGGCCGAGCGCGCCCATGAGCTGGGGCGGCGGCATCGTCTCACCCACCAGGATGTTCCGCAGCACCTGATCGTTCGGCCGCACGAGGCCGCCGGGCACGGCCACCACGAAGACCCAGAGTGGGCTCAGGCGTCCGGTGAAGGCCAGCAGCGTGAGCGTGGCCGCGAGCAGGGCGTAGGCCGCGCGCATCACCGCGAGCAGATTGCGCGCGCCGAGGCGGTCGCTCAGCACGCCGAACATGGGCGCGGCCAGCGTGCCCAGGAAGAGCAGGGCGCCGAACGTCGTGAGCAGGAGCACCGAGCCCGTCTCCACCATCACGTACCAGGACAGGACGACGGTTTCCATCTCGAACGCCAGCGAGGTGAGGAGATCGGCGGGCCACTGGAACCGGAAGGACCGCACGCGGAACGGGGCCAGGATCACGAGGCGTCGTTGTCCTCGGCGGGCATTCTATGATGGAATCGGACTCCCATAGAGGAGGATCACCATGGCCAAGGGCGCCCTGATCGCGGCGATGAACTTCACCAGCGTGGCCGAGGACGAGTTCCACGACTGGTACGACCTCGAGCATGTCCCCGAGCGCGAGCGCGTGCCCGGCTTCCGGATCTGCCGGCGCTGGATCAGCGTGGAGGACCCGAAGGTGTCGCTGGCGACCTATGATCTCGATTCGGTCGAGGTGCTGGACAGCCCGGCGTACAAGGCCATCGGCGGGGAGAACCTCTCCGTCTGGTCCAAGCGCATCACCGGCAAGGTCCAGATGCTGCTACGCAGCGAGGGCGTGCAGATCCTGCCCGGCGATCAGCTGCCACCGCCGGACGCGGGCGGCCTGCTCCTCAACGCCATCAACATCGCGCCGGAGCTGGAGGCGGAGTTCAACGAGTGGTACGACAAGGAGCACATCCCCGCCCTGGCCGCCGTGCCCGGGGTGCTCGCCGCCCGCCGCTTCCGCAGCCGGGCCGGCACGCGCAAGTACGTGGCGCTCTATCACCTGGCGTCGCCGTCGGTGGTGGAGTCGGCAGAGTGGAAGCAGGCGCGCCAGAGCGACTGGACCACGCGGCTCACGCCCCACTTCCGCGATCACCTGCGGCTGGTGACGCGCCGCTACGCGCGGGGCGGCTAGGCCCCGTCCGCCGTCAGCGGTTCAGGTAGCGCAGGGGCAGACCCGGACGCGGCCACTCGAAGGAGACCAGGGTCCCGCCCATCGAGAGCGTGGCGTAGGCGGTGCGGAGGCCGGGGCCGCCGAAGCAGACGTTGGTCACCATCATGTCCGGCAGCATGTACTGGTCCACGCGGCTCCCGTCCGGCCAGATGTCGCTGACCGCGCCAGTGATGAGCGTGGCGGCGCCGACATGGCCCTCCGCGTCCACCGCGAGCGAGTCGAACATCTGGTAGCCGGGCAGGCCCACCACCACCTTGCCCTTCTCGCCGCGATAGGGGCCATTGGCGGAGTCGATCTCGCCGGGCGCGGAGATCTTGAACGACCAGCAGCGCGCGGTGGGCGTCTCCACCACGTAGAGGGTCTTCTCGTCCGGCGAGAGCCCGATGCCGTTGGGCCGCTCGAGGGGAAAGATCGCCTCCCGGATCATGGAGCCGTCCGCTTTGGCGTAGTAGACGGCGCCGCGGTCCGCGTCGCGCTCGCGCGTCTTGCCGAGGTCGGTGAACCAGAACCCGCCCGCGCCGTCGAAGACGAGGTCGTTCGGCCCGTTGAGGTGGCGTCCGTCGCAGCGGTCGTACAGCGTCTCGAACTTCCCCGTCTCGGGATCCACGATCTGGATGCTGCCGCTGGTGTAGTCGTCGGCCTGGGCGACGGGGAAGAGCTTGCCCGGGCGGTCGATGAACCTGAGGCCGCCGTTGTTGGTGACGTAGATCTTCCCGTTCGGGCCCATGGCGGCGCCGTTGGGCCCGCCGCCGAGAGTGGCGACGACGCGGATCGTGCCGTCGGGCGTGACGCGGGAGAGCGTGCGGCGCTCGATCTCCACCAGGATGATCGAGCCGTCGGGCATGGCCACCGGGCCCTCGGGGAAGCGAAGGCCGGCCGCGATCTGGGTGATCTTGGGCGTGAGGGTGGCCACGTCTACCTCGGCGCCGTGGCCAGCCGGTCCAGCAGGGGCAGGAGCTCGTCCGCCTTGGCGGACGGCAGGCTGAACACGAAGCGCGCGGCGCCGGCGTCGCGATACCTCGCGAGATTGGCGGCGTCGTCGGGCTGGCCCCAGATCGTGATCGGGAACGCGGGATCGCGCCCGGCCTCGGCGGCCAGCTTCCGGAACTCGGGGAGGTATCGCGTCACGTCGCCGTCGCCGTACTCCGGCCGGCGGACGTGCGGCACCCAGCCGTCGCCGTACGCGATGGCCCGCCGCGCGCCGTAGGGGAAGGAGCCGCCCACGATCACCGGCGGGTGCGGCTTCTGCACGGGCTTGGGCCAGGTCATCATGGGTGGGAAGTCCACGAACTTCCCGTGGTACTCGGGCTTGGACTTGGTCCAGATCGCCTTCATCGCCTCCACGCGCTCCCGCATGACGGTCAAGCGCGTCCGGAAGTCCGTCCCGTGATCGGCCATCTCCTCGGCGTTCCAGCCCGCGCCGACGCCGAGGAGGAACCGTCCGCTCGACACCTGGTCGAGGCTCGCCACCGACTTGGCGGTCTGGATCGGATCACGCTGGATGACGAGACAGATCCCCGTGCCGACCCGGAGCCGCGTGGTCGCGGCCGCGGCCACCGCCAGCGTCACGAACGGATCCATCACGTCGTAGTACTTCTTGGGCAGGTCGCCGCCCTGCGGGAAGGGCGAGGTGCGCGAGAGCGGGATGTGGGAATGCTCGGGCGCCCAGAGCGACTCGAAGCCCCGCTCCTCCAGCGCTCGTCCCAGCTCCGCCGGCCCCATCGAGTAGTCCGTGAAGAAGATCGCCGCGCCGATGTCCATGGTCAGATGATACGCCAGCTCTTGTCGACGTAGCGCCGCCCGTCCACCTCCGACACCTGAAGGGCCGCGCGATAGGCGCCGGCCTCCACGATGGCCGTCCGCGTCTGCACGGGAACCTTGTCGGCATCCAGCCCGTCGGCCAGAGCCTCCTGGAGCACGCGGCCGTCCATGCCCGCGCGATCCTCGATGCCGAGGAGGTGCAGGATGGTGGGGGCCACGTCCGCGTTGCCGGAGGGCCCCCGCGCCGTCGCACCCCGCTTGAAGTCGGCGCCCCAGGCCAGGCAGGTGTTGCGCACGTTCCACGGGCTCATGCTGCCGTGGTCGCTCGCGTGGAGCTTCGCGCCGCCGCTGGTGCACGCGATGTCGCGGCCCGGCACGCCGAAGGCGTTCGCATCGGACGTCCATGGAAAAGTGAGGAGGAGGTCGGGCGCGCGCTCGGGGTGGGCGAGGTGGATGAAGTCGAGCGAGAACGTGCCGTCGATCGCGCCGCGCGGGTCGCCGGCCCCCCGCGCGGCGCTGAAGAGCGCGCCGCCCCAGTCGTGCGACTGGACGAGCCGGGCGATCTCCGCGATGCGCCCGGCGTCGTGGTCCTTCACGTGGAGCGCCACCGCCTGCCCGCTGCTCGCGAGGATCACGTCGGGGGAGTCGAGCGCCGCCTTCGCCCCGCCCGCGACGAGCGCGCGCGCCACGTCCACGCCCGCGACGTTGCTGGTGAACCCGTGGTCGGACACCACGAAGATGTCCGTGAAGGGCATGAGGCCCAGCTCGTCCAGCCTGGCCAGGGTCAACGTGATCTCGCGGTCGTCGTGCGCGAGCGCCTCGCGCGCCGCGGGCGAGCCCACCCCCGCCACGTGCTGGCTGTGATCGGGCTCGGTGAGCCAGTTGATGACCACGTCGGGGGTGAGCTCGGGCAGCACGTACTCGCGCAGCGCCCGCTGGGTCCAGCTCACCACGGAGTCGTAGCGCTCGCCGCCCGCCTTGGCGGGCGCCGGGCCGAGCTTCGCGAGGATCGCGGCGCTCGCGCGCGCGGGATACGCCACCGTCTTGCCCGGATCGAAGTAGCCGTTGACCAGCGCGCCCACGCCGGCGGGCGATCGCGGGTTCAGCAGGAAGGCGCTGCCCGTCGAGCCGGAGCTGACCCCGGCGTAGCGGAGCCCGCGTGCGGCGAGGCGCTCGGCGAGGGTGCGCGTGCGCACGAGGCCGCCGCCGGCCTCGTCCACCGCGAGGAGATGACGGTAGTTGCCGGTGTCGAGCGCCTGGTTCGCGTCGACGGCGGGTATGTAGAGCTGATTGCCCACGATGCCGTGCGTGCCCGGCTGCGCGCCCGTGGCCAGGGTGGCCGCGTTCACCCGCGTGACGGTGGGGAACACCGCGTGGCTGTTCGCGAAGTCGACCCCCTCGGCCCGGAGCCGATGCAGCGTCGGCGTCTCCGCCGAGCTGATGGCGTCGGGGCGGAGCCCGTCCACCACGAACACGATGATGAAGCGCTTGCCCGCGGGCATGGCCCGCTGACTATACCCCAAGCTCCTTCGTGAGGAGGGCGAGGAAGGCGCGCCCCGCCGCCGACATGTCGCGCGTGCGGCGATGGATGGCGCCGATGGGCCGCTTGAACGGGCCCTCGGCGGGCGGGCGCGCCACCAGGGTGCGCGCGCGGACCTCGGCGGCCAGCGTGGGGGCGGGGAGGAGCGACAGCCCCAGTCCCGCCTCCACCGAGCGCTTGATGGTCTCGATGTTGTCGAGCTCCATGGCATAGGTCACGCGCACGTGATGCCGGCGGAGCAGCGCGTCCACGAGCCGCCGGGTGGGGATGTCGCGGTCGAAGCCGATGAAGGGCTGCCCGTCGAGCGCGGCCAGCGGCGGGCGCGCGCGGCGCGCCAGGGGATGCGTGGGCGGCGCGGCGATCACCAGCTCGTCCGCGCCCAGCGGCACGATCTCGAGCCCCGGCCGCCGCGTCGGCACCGCCACGATGCCGAAGTCCACCTCCCCGTCCAGGCACGCCGCCACCACCTCGTTGGTGCGCCGGTAGGACAGGCGCACGTGCACCTCGGGGTGCTCGGCGAGGCAGCGCTTGATGGCGGGCGGCAGGGTGTGAAGCCCCACGCTGTAGACCGTGGCCACCCGCACCGTGCCCGCCACCACGTCGGGCCGCGCGCGGAGCCGCTGCTCCAGCGCGGCCAGGCGCTCCAGCAGGGGCTTCACCTCGTCGTAGAGGAGGCGGCCGGCCTCGGTGGCCGTGGCGCCGATGCGGGGCGCGCGCTCGATGAGACGCCGGCCGTAGCGACGCTCCAGCGCGCGGAGCTGCTGGCTCACCGCGGACTGAGACACCAGGTTCAGCCGGGCCGCCCGCGAGAGGCTGCCGGTCTCCACCAGGTCGCAGAAGGTCTTGAGGGTCTCGACGTGCATGGGTTATTCATAAGTTTACCTAAACGATGCTGAGAAGCGAATGCATGTGACTAATGAAAGCCCCGCGCGCAGCATGGGGCCATGGACACGGTGCTCCGGCTCTGGCGCTCGACGGTGGGGCGGAAGGCGCTGGTGGCGGCCTCCGGCCTGCTCCTCGGTCTGTGGGTGGTGCTGCACGTGGCCGGCAACCTCACCGTGTTCTCGGGACCGGCGGCGGCGGACGGCTACGCGGCGAGCCTCCGGCGGATGCCGGCCGCCCTCTGGGCCATCCGCATCGGCCTCGTCCTCGCGGCGGTGGTGCACGTCGCGGGAGTGGTATCGCTGACGCGCGCCGACCGCGCGGCCCGGCCTCGCCGTCAGGCGCGCGCCACGCCGCGCGCCTCGACCTGGGCGGCGCGCGGCATGCGGGTGGGCGGCGCCCTGCTGCTGGGCTTCGTCATCTTTCACCTCCTCCACCTCACGTTCGGGGTCGCCCATCCCGGCTTCCTGCCCGGCCACGTCTACGACAATGTCGTGCGCGGCCTCCACTCGCCCCTCATGGCGGCCATCTACATCGGCGCCGCGCTCGTGCTCGGCCTCCACCTCTTCCACGGCCTCTGGGCCGCGGTGCGAAGCCTGGGCGTCCGGCCGGAGGGCGCCAACCGGCGCCGGCGGCCCGCGGTCGCGGCGCTGTCCGCGGCGGTGGCGCTGGGCTTCGCCGCGGTGCCGCTGGCGGTGGTCGCGGGGTGGCTCCGATGACGGCCGCGCCCCTGACGCCGGCGCTGGATCCGCGTGCGCCTGCGGGCCCGCTGGAGCATCGCTGGGAGCGGCGGCGCGACGAGCTGGCCCTGGTCGGCCCGACGCGGCGGCGGTTTCACACCGTGCTGGTGATCGGCGCGGGGCTGGCCGGCGCCTCCGCCGCGGCCACGCTGTCCGAGCTGGGCTATCGCGTGCGCTGCCTCGTCTTCCACGACTCGCCCCGGCGCGCCCACAGCGTGGCCGCCCAGGGGGGCATCAACGCGGCGAAGAATTACCAGAACGACGGCGACAGCGTGGCCCGGCTCTTCCACGAGACGCTGGAGGGCGGGGACTTCCGCTCGCGCGAGTCCAATGTCTACCGGCTCGCCGAGCTCTCCGCGCGCATCGTGGACCACGCGGTGGCCCAGGGCGTGCCCTTCGCCCGCGAGTACGGCGGCCATCTGGCCAACCGCTCCTTCGGCGGCACCCTGGTCTCGCGCACGTTCTACGCGCGCGGGCAGACGGGCCAGCAGCTCCTCCTCGGCGCCTACGGCGCGCTGGCCAAGGAAGAGGCGCGAGGCGGCGTCACCGTGCTGCCGCGCCGCGAGATGCTGGACCTCATCGTGGTGGATGGGCGTGCCCGCGGCGTCGTCGCCCGCGACCTGGTCACGGGCGCGCTCGAGACGCATCTGGCGGATGCGGTGGTGCTGGCCACGGGCGGCTACGCCAACGCCTACTACCTCTCCACCAACGCGAAGGCGTCCAACTGCACGGCGATCTGGCGCGCCCATCGCCGCGGGGCGGCCTTCGCCAATCCGGGCTTCGTCCAGTTCCACCCGACCTGCCTGCCCGCCACCGGTGAGGGGCAGGCCAAGACCACGCTCATGTCCGAGTCGCTGCGGAACGACGGGCGCCTCTGGGTGCCCCTGCGGGCGGGGGACGCGCGGCCGCCCCGGGACATTCCCGAGGTGGAGCGCGACTACTTCCTCGAGCGGCGCTACCCGCGCTTCGGCAATCTCGTCCCGCGCGACCTGGGCTCGCGCGCGGTCAAGGCCATGCTCGACGAGGGGCGCGGCGTGGGGCCCGGGGGAAAAGCCGTGTACCTCGATCTGATGGACGCGGCGCGGCGGCTCGGCGTGGAGGTCCTGCGCGAGCGCTACGGCAATCTCTTCGAGATGTATCAGCACATCACGGGCGACGATGCCCTCCGCGGCGCCATGCGCATCGCGCCGGCCGCGCACTACACCATGGGCGGGCTCTGGGTGGACTACGACCTCATGAGCAATGTGCCCGGCCTCTTCGTGATCGGCGAGGCCAATTTCTCGGACCACGGCGCCAATCGCCTGGGCGCGAGCGCCCTCATGCAGGGGCTGGCCGACGGCTACTTCATCCTGCCCTCCACGCTGGCCGGCTATCTCGCCGGGGCGCGGCTCCCCGCGGTGGACGCCGGCCGGCCGGAGGCGCGCGAAGCCCTGCGGGCGGTGAGCGGGCGCATCGAGCGCCTGCTGGCGATCGGCGGTGGGCGCACGGCCGGCGACTTCCACCGCGCGCTGGGGCGCCTGCTCTGGGACCACTGCGGGCTCGAGCGGAACCGGGCGGGGCTCGTGAAATCCATGGAAGAAGTCGCCGCGCTGCGCCAGGCCTTCTGGGAGGACCTCGCCCTCCCCGGCGGGGCCGGCGAGCTCAATCAGGAGCTGGAGCGCGCGGGGCGCGTGGCCGACTTCCTCGAGCTGGGCGAGCTGATGTGCCGCGACGCGCTCGCGCGTGAGGAGTCGTGCGGCTGCCACTTCCGCACCGAGTACCAGACCGAGCAGGGCGAGGCGCAGCGCGACGACGCCGGCTTCGCCCACGTGGCGGCCTGGATGCCGGGCGAGGACGGGCGCGGCCCCGTGCGGCTCAGCGAGCCCCTCCACTTCGAGTCCCTCGCGCTCCTCGAGCGCTCGTACACGTGAGGACGCGATGAACCTGACCTTTCGCGTCTGGCGTCAGCGGGGTCCGGAGGACGCGGGCGGCTTCGTCCGCTACCCCGTGGAGGGGCTCAGCCCGGAGATGACGCTGCTGGAGACGCTGGACCGCCTCAACGAGACGCTGGTCGCGCACGGGGAGCCGCCGCTCGCCTTCGACAGCGATTGCCGCGAAGGCATCTGCGGCGCCTGCGGCATCGTGGTGGACGGCCGCCCGCACGGGCCGCTGCCCCGGACGACGACGTGCCTGGTGCCGCTCCGCGCGTTCCGCGACGGCGCCACCGTCACGCTGGAGCCGTTCCGCACCGGCGTCTTCCCGGTGCTGCGCGATCTCGTGGTGGATCGGGGCGCGCTCGACCGCGTGATGCAGGCGGGCGGCTACGTGTCGGTGCGCGCCGGGAGCGCGCCCGAGGCCAACACCCTGCCCGTCGCGCGCGGCGCGGTGGAGCGGGCGCTGGACGCGGCGACCTGCATCGGCTGCGGCGCCTGCGTGGCCGCCTGCCCCAACGGCTCGGCGGCTCTCTTCGTGGGCGCCAAGGTGAGCCACCTCGCGCGGCTGCCCCAGGGCCAGCCCGAGCGCGCGCGCCGCGGCCGCGCGCTGGTGACCGCCGCCGATCGCGAGGGCTTCGGCGCCTGTTCGAGCCACGGCGAGTGCGAGGCGGTGTGCCCCGCGGGCATCGGGCTCGACACCATCGCCCAGATGAATCGCGACTACCTCGCCTCCGTGCTCGCCTCCTGAACGGGCGGCCGCGGCACCGGCGGGAGCCCGGGCGCCTCGGCCGCGCGCGCGGGAGGCCAGGCGGCGGTCAGCTCCTCGATGAAGGCGGCCGCGTAGGCCGGAAGCGCACGGCGTGAATCCCACACCACCCCGATCCAGGTGCCGAGGGCGCGGCCCTCCTGCACCACCGCCATCGCGGTCAGGCTCCGCGGCAGGGCCCGGAGGGTGGACGGCACGATGGCGACGCCGTGCCCGGCCGCCGCCAGCTCGATGAGCGAGCGCGGCTCGGCGCTCTCCACCGCGAGGCGCGGCTCCACGTGCGCGATGCGGCAGGCGGCGTCGAAGAGCCGGCGCGACGTGAAGGTGGGGCGAAGCATGAGCAGCGGCTCGTCGGCCAGCTCGCGTACCTCGAGGGTCCGCCGGCTCTTCCAGACCGGGCGGCGTCCCGCCACGGCCAGGACGCGGATGGGGAAGAGGAGTCGGCTGGCGAGCCGGGTGCCGGCCGCCACCGCGGTCACCGCCACGTGCAGATCGCCGCGCTCCACCAGCTCGACCAGGCGCACGCCGCCGTCCTCGGTGAGACGCACGTCCACGCCGGGCCGCGCGCGGCGGAATCGGGTCAGGACGCGGGGCAGCCCGCTCTGGATGAGCAGGGGATTGGCGCCCACGCGGAGCGTGCCCACCGCGCCGCCGCGCAGCGCCCGCGCCCGTTCGTCCAGCGAGTCCGCCCGGGCCAGCACTTCCCGCGCCTGCCGGAGGAGGTCGTCGCCCTCCGCGGTCAGACGGACCTGACGGCCGACCCGGTCGAACAGCCGCACGCCCAGCTCCGCCTCGAGCTCGCGAATGCGGCGGGACAGCGCGGGCTGGCTGATGTGCACGCGGAGCGCGGCGCGCGAGACGTTGGCGTGCTCGGCCACGCTCACGAAGTAACGGAGGTGCCGGAGGTCCATGGCCAGTATGCCCTCCAGGCATGGATCATAGACGAACTTGGCATTGGACGGCATGGCGATCCGCGCCGCATGCTCGGCGCGGGCCGAATGCGCGGCCCGGGGAGGATCGCCATGCCGACGCTCGTGACGCTCTCGCTCATCGTGCTCCTGGCCCTGCCGGGCCTCGCCGCCGCCGACGCGGTGACGGAATGGAATCAGGTGGCCAACGCGGCGGTGGCCACCGCGGCGCAGAATCCGATGGTGGCCAGCCGGACCACCGCGCTCATGCATGCGGCGATCTTCGACGCTGTCAACGCGGTCGAAGCCCGCTATCAGCCGTACAAGATCGCGACGGCCGCCCCGGCCGGCGCTTCCGCGGAGGCGGCCGCGATCGGCGCCGCCCACGGCGTCCTGACGCGCCTCTACCCCGCGCAGCGCGCCACGTTCGATCAGGCGCTCGAGCGCTCGCTGGGCCGCCTCGCCGACGGGCCCGCCCGCCGCGACGGCCTCGCCCTGGGGGCGCGTGTGGGCGCCGACATGGTGGCGCTGCGCGAGCGCGACGGCGCGGACGCGCCCAGTGTCTATCGCCCCACGACCACGCCCGGCGTCTACGTGCCCACCGCCGCCGCGGCGGGCTCCCAGTGGGGCAGCGTGACGCCCTGGGTGCTCGCCCGCGGCTCGCAGTTCCGGCCGCCCGCCCCGCCGGCGCTCACCAGCGCCGAGTGGCTCCGGGACGCCGAAGAGATGCGTCTGCTCGGCGCCAAGACGAGCACGGCGCGCACGCCGGAGCAGACGGAGATCGGCCGGTTCTGGGCGGTGACCGGCCCCGCGAGCTGGGACCCGTTCTTGCGGGCCGTCGCCGCCGCGCCGGGGCGAAGCCTCCTCGACAATGCCCGGCTCTTCGCGCTGGCCGAGATGGCCGCCGCGGATGCCTACATCGCGGTGTTCGATGCGAAGTACGCGTACAACTTCTGGCGGCCGATCACCGCGATCCGGAACGGCGATACCTACGGCGGCGCGGTCGCCCGCGTGGCGGACTGGGAGCCGCTCATCGAGACGCCCATGCACCCCGAGTACCCCTGCGCCCACTGCATCACGTCCGCCGCCATCGCCGCGGTGCTGGAGGCGGAGCTGGGTTCGAGCCCGTTCCGCGAGATCGTGCTGACCAGCCCCACCGCGCCGGGCGCCACCCGGCGCTGGACGAGCGCGAAGGCGTACACCGACGAGATCTCGTCCGCCCGGATCTACGCGGGCGTCCACTACCGTACCTCGACGGTGGTCGGGCAGCAGATGGGCCGGCAGATCGGCGAGCTCGCGGTGCGGCAGTACCTGCGGCCCCGCTAGACGCGCTAGAATCCGGCCAGGAGGGGCTTGCCATGGCCGGACACGGGCTGTTCCTGGTGCGGATGGACGTCGCCCACGATCACGAGAAGACGTTCAACGAGGTCTACGACACGGAGCATGTCCCGAACCTGCGCGCGGCGCCGGGGGTGAGGCGGGCCGCGCGCTATCGCCAGCCCTCGCCCACCGAGCCGCGCTACCTCGCCGCCTACGAGCTGGACTCGCCGGACGTGATCGAGACGCCCGCGTTCAAGGCGGCGGGCGAGGCGGGGCGCTGGCCGGGCGAGATCCGCCCGCACACCATGAACCGACACCGCGCGATCTACGAGTGGGTGGGCGGCGCGGCCACCCTCACCGGCAAGACCCCGTACGTCTTCTGGGTGATGATGGACGTGGAGACGCACCGCGAGGCGCTCTTCAACGAGCTCTACGACCAGGAGCACTTGCCGCTGCTGCTCGAGCTGCCCGGCTCGGTGAACGCGGTGCGCTACCGCACGAGCACGCCGGGCGAGCCCCGCTACCTCTGCGCGTACGAGGTGGAGAACGCGGAGCTGCCGATGTCGAAGCGGTGGAACGACACCTCGGACATTGGCCGCTGGAAGCCCGAGGTGCGCCCCTACACCTACAACAAGCGCTTCATCGTCAGCGAGCGGATCCTGTCCGCCTGATCTGGATCAGGCGGGTTCGATCCCGATGATCTCGTTCAGCCGTCCGAAGCCGATGTAGAGCGTGGTGTGGGCGGCCAGCTCGATGATCTCGGCCTCCGAGAACTGGGCGCGCACCTCCGCCCAGAGGGCGTCGTCGACCTTCTGGTGATCGACGGCGAGCTTCTCGGCGAAGCGGACGGCGGCCCGCTCGCGCGGGGTCAGGAGGGGGGACGTCTCGTCGTTGATGGCCGCGATCTTCTCCTCGGTCGCTCCCGCATGCCGGGCCCCGGCATAGCGCACCGACAGTCAGTAGCGGCAGGCGTTGAGGCCCGCGATCTTGATGCGGACCAGCTCGCGGAGCACGGGGTCGAGCGCGCTCGACTTCGCCAGCGCGGCGCGGAACTCGCCCAGCGCCTTGAACACGGCGGGGTTCTTCGCGTAGGTGCGGGGGCTGGCCGAGGTGCCGGTCTGCCGCTCCGCGTCCTCGCAGAGGTGGCGGATGTCCGGGTCGACCTGGTCCATCTTCAGGGGCTGGATGCGTGGCATGGTGTCCCTCCCGAGGCGTATTGTGCCATGAGAGGAGGGGCGTGAGATGGCCACGTTGACCCGGGCCGCGAAGCTCGCCGGCCCGAAGGGTGGGTACTTCTCCGGAAGCGTGGCGGCCTTCCGCCGTGATCAGCTGGGCTTTTACGAGGCCTGCTTCCGCAACTACGGCGACGTGGTCGAGACGAAGATGGGCCCATATCGAACGCTCCTCCTCTATCACCCGGACGCCATCGAGGAGCTCCTGGTCACGCGCAACCGCGACTTCATCAAGAGCCCCGGGATCCAGCTGCTCCGGCCGCTGCTCGGGGATGGCCTGCTGCTCTCCGAGGGCGATACCTGGCTGCGCCAGCGGCGCCTCGTCCAGCCCGCCTTCCACCGGCAGCGCATCGCCGGCTACGGCGCCGTGATGGCGGACTTCGCGTCGCGCCACGTGGCCGGCTGGAGGGACGGCGCCGAGATCGAGGTCTACGCGGAGATGATGGCGGTGACCCAGGCCATCGTGGGCAAGACGCTGTTCGATGCCGAGGTAGCGGGAGGCGACGCCCACGAGGTGGCCGAGGCGGCTCGCGTGCTCGCCGAGGACTTCGCCGCGCGGCTGGGAAGCGTGCTGGCCCGCTTGATTCCCACCTGGGTACCCACGCCGAGCAATGTCCGATCGGCGCGCGCCATCCGCCACCTGGACACCCTGGTCGATCGCATCATCACCACCCGACGCGCGAGCGGCGAGGACCGCGGCGATCTCCTGTCCATGCTGCTCCAGGCCCAGGACGCCGACGACGGCACGCGCATGACCCCGCGCCAGGTGCGCGACGAGGTCATGACGCTGTTCCTCGCCGGGCACGAGACGACGGCGGTGACGCTGGCGTGGACCTTCTATCTGCTCGGCCTCCACCCCGAGGCCGACGCGCGACTGGGGGCCGAGCTGGCCGCGGTGCTCGGCGGGCGTTCGCCGGCGGTGGCCGATCTGCCCCGGCTCAGCTATGCGGGGACGGTGGTGACGGAGGCCATGCGACTGTATCCGCCCGCCTACGGCCTCGGGCGGCAGGCGACGCGGGCCACCGAGCTCGGCGGGCACGCGCTGGGAGCGGGCGACGTCATCATCACGCCCACCTGGGTGGTGCACCGCGATCCGCGCTGGTTCGACGAGCCGCTGGCTTTTCGTCCCGAGCGCTGGGCCGGCGATCTCGCCCAGCGGCTGCCGCGCTTCGCCTATTTCCCCTTCGGCGGGGGGCCGCGCCAGTGCATCGGCAACGCCTTCGCGCAGATGGAGGCGGTGCTGATCCTCGCCGCCATCGCCCAGCGCTACCGGCTGACGTTGACGCCGGGGCAGACCGTCAAGCCCACGCCGTACGTCACGCTCCGGCCCGAGCCCGGCATTCGCGCGCGTCTCACGGGGCGCTGAGCGCGGGCCGGGGGCTCAGTCGGGGATGCCGGCGGTGACGGTGATCTCGATGACGAGGTCGGGCACGTTGAGCGCCGCCACCGTCACCGTGGTGCGCGCCGGCTTGTCGCCCGGGAAGTACTTCGCGTACTCCTCGTTGTAGGCGGCGAGGTCGCTTACCCGCGTGAGGTAGGTCGTCACGGTGAGCACGTTGTCCAGGGACGTGCCCGCGGCGGCGAGGATGGCCTTCACGCGCTCCAGGATGTTGCGGGTCTGCTCGCGCACGTCCTTGCCGGTCTCGCCGGTGACGGGGTGGCGCCCGGTCTGCCCGGAGACGAAGACCAGGTTGCCGAAGCGCGTGGCCGCGGAGAGGTTCGGGTTGGGCGCGGCCGAGCCGACACGGATGATCTCTTTCCTGGGCATGGCGTCCTCTGGGCTCGGGTGAGGGTCAGGTCTGGAGATCGCCCACCGCGGCGGCGAGCGCGTCGAGCTCCGCGCGCCAGGACCGCGGCGGCACCACCGGGCGCAGCACGAACTTGGAGAAGCCCACGCCGATGAAGCGCTCGACGAGCGCGCGCACCGCGGGGAGGCCGACCGGCGTCAGCTCGACCGAGCGGGGGCGGCGGGCCGCCATGGTGCGGGCGAGCGCGGGATCGAGCGGCTCGCGCGCATAGCCGATGCTCATGCCGAAGTGCTCGTCGCTGATCTTGCGCCCCGCTTTCGCCGCCGCCGCCTCGATCACCACGCGGCCGGCCGCCGCGTCCTCCGGGGTGCAGAGCGAGGGCAGCCAGCCGTCGGAGAGGCGGCCGCAGCGCTCCAGGGCCGCCGGCGCCGTCCCGCCCAGCCACATCTCGAGCGGCTGCTGAATGGGGAGCGGGGTGATCTTCACGTCCTGGAAGCGGCCGGCGAGGCCCGCGTAGGTCACCGTCTCGCCCGCCCAGAGCCGGCGCAGCAGCGGGAGCGCCTCGTCGGTCACCGCGCCGCGCTGCCTGGGCTCCACGCCGATGGCATCGCGCTCCGGCGCATAGGTGAGGCCGGGCACCAGCGTCACCAGCAGCCGGCCGCGGCTCAGCACATCCAGCGTGGCGAGCTGCTTCGCCAGGCGCACCACGTTGCGGCCGGGCAGCAGCATGGTGGTGCCGAGCTTCACGCGCGGGTTGGCGGCGGCCGCCCACGCGAGCCCCACCGCGGGGTCGGGCACGGGACCGGTCAGCACCTCCGACAGCCAGAGGGAGTCGAAGCCCAGGACGTCGATGGCCTCGACGAGCTCGCCCAGCGCCTCCGGCGTGGAGGCCGCTCCGGCCGCGCCGATGCCGATGCGGATCTTCATGGGGGGATTCTAGCGCGGCTCGCCGCCCTGGAGGAGAGTGGCCGCCACGTTCACGGTGAGGGCGAGAAAGGCCACGTTGTAGAGGAAGGCCACCACGCCGTGCACGGCGACCGTCCGCCGGACCCACTTGCCGGTGATGTCGACGTCGGAGGTCTGAAAGGTCGTGCCGATCACGAACGCGAAGTACATGAAGTCCCAGTAGTCGGGCTCCTTGAGATTGCCCGGGAACTGCAGCCCACCTCCCCGCCGGGATGGCTCGCCATAGAACTCATGCGCGTAGTGAAGGGCGAAGATGGTGTGGATGAACGTCCACGACAGGAGCACGGTGGCGAGGGCGAGGGCCACCGAGCCGCCCCGACCGCCCGAGGTCGCCGAGCCCAGCTGCGCGAAGATGGCCACCATGCTCCACAGACCGGCCGCGACGGTGAGCACGAGCAGCGCGACGGCGCCCTCATCTTCCTTGCCGGCCTGGCTGCGGATCTTGTGGGGGTTCGACCCGACCATGAGCTCGACGGTCAGCGCGAGATAGAGCACCACCGCCGCGTCCCACGCGGCGAGCAGCCGCGTGGACCACGGCCAGCCCGTGAAGCCGGTGGCCAGGGCGGCGAGCACCCCGATGCCCGCGGCCAGGAACAGGCGCCAGCGGTGGCGGACGATGCGCCAGAGAACGAAGCCGCGCCGCCGCGCCATGCTCTTACCATACCAGTCACGCCGAGGGCATCGCGCGCGGCGGGTCCGGGCGGGGCAGCCCCAGCGCCACGAGCACGCCCGCGACGTTCCCGCCGGCGGCGAGCAGCACCGCCGCGCCGTACCCGCCGGTGAGGTCGAAGAGACGTCCCGCCACGATCGGCAGCACGATGGCGGCCACGCTCCAGGCGATGTAGATGCGGCTGGCGATGCGTCCGTAGAGCGCGAGCCGCCAGTACGCGGCCACCGCCGCCGCGGTGAGGCCCGACACGAGGCCGTAACCCATGCCGATGAGCGCCAGGCCCGCCACCGCCACCACCGGGCCGGGCCATAGCGTCAGGAGCAGCGCGCCGGCGATGGCGAGCAGATGCGCGCCGGCCGCGACCGAGGGGATCGAGAGCCAGTCGGCCATCCACCCGCCGCCGATCCGGGCGGTCGCGATGAGGCCGGTGATGAGGGTGGTGCCGTACACCGCGAGCGTGGTGACACCGCCGTAGGCCGCGATGATGCCGGCGGACTGGCTCAGCACCATGAGGCCGGACGAGGCGGCGAGGAAGAAGATGAGCCACAGCCGCCAGAACACCGCGCGGCGGCGCTCGCCGGCCTCGAGCGTGACGGATGCGGCGGCGGTCGGCAGCGCGACGCCGGAGCGGGCGGTGAGCCAGGCGCTCGCGAGCCCGGTCACGAGGAGCACGAGGGCGAAGACGCCGAGGGTGACGCGTACGCCGGCGCCGTGAATGCCCCAGCCGAAGAGCGGCGCCGCCAGCATCGCGCCCATGGGGAAGAGGCTCACCATGTAGCCGTTGACGAGGCCGCGGCGGGTCGTCACCGCGAGGTTCACGATCTGCAGGAGGAGCACGTAGGCGACGCCCCACGAAAGTCCGAAGAGCACTCCGTAGCCCAGGGCGAGCTGAGCGAGGCCGCCCGCCGACGCGGCGAGAGCCACGCCGAGCGCGCCCAGGAGCGCGCCGCCCAGCACGAGCATCGCGGGGGAGGCGAGGCCGAAGGTGAGGGGCGTGAGCATCATCCCCACCGCGAAGCCCGCCGCGGCCAGGCCGAAGACCATCGCGAGGTCGGCCCGGCCCAGCCCCAGCAGCGCCTCCAGGGGCTTCAGGAGCACGCTGAACGCGTAGAGCGCGCCAAGGGGCAGATTGAGGACGGTCGCCGCGGCCACCGCGTGCCGGGCGCTGGGCCGAGGCATGCCTTAAGATATCCGGCATGACCAACCCAGAGAAGACGCTTCCCATCACCCTGACCTGCGGCGACTACGCGCGCGTCATGCCCCTGGCCACCGGCGAGGTGAAGCCCGAGGGCATCGCGCTCACCATGATCCTGGGCCGCCGCGGCTCCTGGAAGACGCGCGCTGACATGATCGCCCGCGCGGTGGGCGATCCCGCCGTGCAGGGCGGCGAGTGGTCCATGGCGCAGTACCTCTACCGCATCGACACGGGCGATCATCGCTTCGTCGGCCTGCCGGTGTTCCCGCTCCGCAATTTCACCGCGCGCGACCTCTACGTGCGGCGCGACGGCCCGGTGCGCGGCCCCGAGGACGTGGCCGGCAACCGGATCGGCATGTACAGCTGGAGCGCCAGCGGCTCCATCTGGTACCGCCACTTTCTCCGGTTCATCGGCGTGGATCCCGCGCGCATCCAGTGGTGGATCGGCGACATCGACACTCCGTGGTCGGCCCAGCCCATGGACGCGGCGGGGCTGCCGCCGGGGACGCGCACCCCCGCCCCCGGCCGCTCGCTCACCGACATGCTGCTGGCCGGCGAGCTGGAGGCCATCTACAGCCCCCCGCGCCCGGCCGCCTACGATGCCCAGCGCGGACCCGTGGCCCGGCTCTTCCCCGATTTCCGCCCCATCGAGCGCGAGTACTTCACGAAGACCGGCGCGTTCCCGCCCCAGCACCTCATCGTGCTGCGCCGCGAGGTGTGGGAGGCCAATCGCTGGATCGCGAAGGCGCTCACCAGGGCCTTCATCGAGGCCAACGACTGCTTCACCGCCGCCCAGAAGGGCTTGCCCTACGCGTCGCCCTGGATGGAAGCCGAGCTCGAGGAGACGGAGGCGGTGATGGGCCAGGACTTCCACCCCTACGGCTTCGAGCGGAACCGCGCGCAGATCGACATGTTCGCGGAGGAGGCGCATCGCCTCGGTCTGACGAGTCGGCGCATCTCGCCCGAGGAGTACTTCGCGGACTACCTGAAGGAAGCGTAGCGATGGGCGCGGTGCGGCCCGATCCCGCCGGGGCTGCGCAGCCTGCAGAAGCTCGCGAAGGTACACTGAGGCCAGGAGGCCGGTCATGACCAAGCCCGTGACGATGAGGATATTCTCCGACTACGTCTGACCCTGGTGCTATCTCAGTACCGTGCGTATTGAGAAGCTCAAGAAGGAGCACGGCGTGAAGGTGGAGTGGGTGCACTTCCCCCTGCATCCCGAGACGCCGCCGGAAGGGCAGTCGCTGGAGGAGCTCTTCAAGGGGCGCGGCGTCGATCGCAAGGCCATGCACGCGCAGATGAAGGCCCGCATGGACGCGGAAGGCCTGCCCTACGGCGAGCGCACGATGACCTACAACAGCCGGCTCGCCCAGGAGCTGGGCAAGTGGGCGGACTCCCAGCCCGGCGGCGGCGACGCCTTCCACGACGCGATGTTCCGCGCCTACTTCGTGGACGCGCGCGACATCTCCAGGCCCGAGGTGCTGCTCGAGGTCGCGGGCGCGGTCGGCCTCCCGGTCGAACGGGCGCGTGACGTCCTCGAGCAGCGCACGTTCAAGGCCGCGGTCGACGCGGACTGGAAGCTCTCGCGCCAGTTCGGCGTGACCGGCGTTCCCACCTTCGTGGTGGGCCGCTACGGTGTGGTCGGCGCCCAGCCCTACGAGACGCTGGAGCAGCTCGTCGAGAAGGGCGCCCAGGGGGAAGCGGGGGACTAGCGCCCCGCTAGTCTCCCAGCGCCCGCTCGAGCAGGCGCCGCAGCTCGGGCGGCACCACCACGCCGCCCATCATCTCGCTGGTGTCGGCGTAGTAGGCGCGCCCCAGCGTGGTGCCGTCGGTGAGCCAGAACGTGAGCCAGTAGCGCGGCTCCGCCAGAGGATGCGGCGAGGGCCGGCGCGCCGCGCCGCGCAGGATCAGCTCCACGAGGGCGGCCACGTCGTCGGACCCCACCGGCACGCCGCGCTCGGTGTCGAAGACGGTGGGCTCCCCGCGGCGCACGTCGATGGCGCGCACCTTGCCCCCGATGGCGTAGATGTCGGACCCCGCCTTGGCGCGCGGGTTCCGCCACGCCTGGTAGAGGAACACGCGGTCGCGCCAGATCGCGGCGAGCCGGAAGCTCGTGCCGTGGCCGCGCACGGCATGCACGCGCGTCCCCGCGGGCAGATAGGCGGCTCCGGCGTCGACGCCGTAGGGACAGCCCCGCCGGTCCTCGCCGAACGAGCATTCGACCGTGGCGAACTCCGGCCCGAGGTCGTCCAGGGTGATGGGTCGGCCGGGCTCCTCCGCGAAGCGGATGTAGTCGATCCCGTCGAAGGTGATGTAGTCGAGGATGGCCTGGCCGTCGGCGGCGCCCGCGAGCGCGACGAGGGCGAGCGTGAGTCCCGCCACCGCGCCCCGGCGCCGCATCGGCTCAGGCGCTGCCCGGCACGACGCCCGCCGGCAGCCCCTCCACGTGCGCGCAGATCTCGCGCGGGCGGGTGAGCCACACGCGCTCGCGGTGCTGGAGGATGTGCTGGAAGGCGCGCCGCAGCCGCCGGATGCGGTACGGGCGGCCGATGACGAACGGGTGCAGGGAGATGGGGCAGACGAGGGGCTGGCGCCTGGACTGGTCCAGCATCTCGTCGAACTGGTCCACGATCATGTCCGCGAACTCCTCCGCGGTGTAGCGGTACCACACGATGCCCCGCGTGTCGTTGACCTCGATGGGGTACGGGATGGACAGGATGCGGCCCTTGCGCGTGCGCAGCCAGATGGGCTGATCGTCCATCGTCCAGTCCATCACGTAGCGATAGCCCGCCTCCTGGAGGAGGTCCATGGTGACCGCGCTGTTGGAGAGCCACGGGCTCATCCAGCCCACCGGCGGCGCGCCCTCGTGGCGCGCGATGGTGGCGGTGACGTCGCGGATGAGCGCGCGCTCCTGGTCCTCGGACAGATGCCCCTGCTCGTCGGAGTTGGTGACGCCGTGCCCGAGGATCTCGTCGCCCCGCGCGCGCAGCCGCGCCGGGATGTCGGGAGCGGCCCGGTAGATCTCGGTGTTGATCTGCGCCTCGGCGGGCAGGCCCAGCTCGTCCAGCAGCTCGAACAGGCGCCAGATCCCCACGCGATTGCCGTAGTCGCGCCACGAGTAGATGCTGTGGCTCTGCGCCTGGTCGGGCGGGGCGATGGCCGCGCCCTTGCCCACGCCAAACCCAAACGCCTCGATATTGAGGGCAATGTAGACGGCCAGCCGGCGGCCGCCCGGCCACGAGTAGTCGGGGCGGGTGGCAATGCTGGAGTAGTCGTAGCGGCCGTGCGTGGGCAGCATGCGGGGTCGCCCTCCCGGCCGCTATCGTATAGCATCGCAGGCGATGAGCGAGGCCCATCCGCCCGAAGGCTATCCGCCCGAAGGCTATCCGATAGTCCGGCACCCCGCGCCCGACCGCCGCGGGCCGGTGCTGGTGAGCGTGCCGCACTACGGCACCGAGGCGCTCCCCGAGGTCACGCCGGCGGACTACGGGCAGCCGCACTTCGCGACCTTCGCCTACGGGTTCGCCGATACCTTCGCCGGCGATCTCTACGGCGATCTCCACGAGCATGGCGCCACCGTGCTCGCCACGCCGGTCTCGCGCATGTTCTGCGACGTGAACCGCCGGCGCGACGACTTCGAGCACGACAACGGCGAGGTGCGCTCGCGCCGCGGGGTGGTTCGCACCCACACCATGCGGGACGTCGCCATCTTCTGCCGCCCCCTCGGCCTGGCGGAGCTGGAGGCGCGGCTCCGGGCGCTCTATGATCCCTACTACGCGGCGCTCGCGCGCCTGCTCGGCGGTCTCCGCGATACCTACGGCTACGCGGTGCTACTGGACGGCCACACCGGCAGCCCCCGGCGGATGCACGACCACGAGGTGATCATCGGCACCCGGCGCGACGCCACCTGCGCGCCCGCGCTGGCCCACGCCGCGGGCGAAGTGTTCCGGCGCCACGGCTTCACCGTGCACGACAACGTGTCGGGCTACACCGGCGGCAACATCGTGGCCACGTTCGGCCGCCCGGGCGTCGAGCGCGTCCACGCGCTCCAGATCGAGATCAACGCCGCGCTGCTCATGACCACGAGCCGGGACGAGTTCATCGCCCACATCACGCGGGGCGGCATCCCCGACAAGGCCGAGGACAATATCCGGCGCCTCCGGCGCTGCCTCCAGGACGTGGTGCCCGCCCTGGCGGCGGCGGCCGAAACCCTTCATCCGACGGAGAGGATCACCTGATGGGACGTCTCGAGGGCAAGGTGGCGCTGATCAGCGGCGGCGCGCGGGGGCAGGGGGCGGCGGAGGCGGAGACGTTCTGCCGCGAGGGCGCCCGGGTGGTGTTCGGCGACATCCTGGACGCGGAAGGCCAGACAGTGGAGGCGGCCATCCGGGCCAAGGGCGGCGACGCCACCTACGTGCATCTGGACGTCACCCGCGAGGCCGACTGGGAGAAGGCGGTGCGCGCCGCGGTGGATCGCCACGGCAAGCTCGACATCCTCATCAACAACGCCGCCATCGTCATCCCCCGCGTCCCCATCGAGGAGCGTAGCGAGGCGGAGTGGGATCGGGTGATGGCGGTGAACGCCAAGGGCGTGTTCCTCGGCACCAAGCACGCCATCCCCGCCATGCGCCGCGCGGGCGGCGGCTCCATCGTGAACATCTCGTCCATTGCCGGCATCGGGCAGTCGCTGCAGCAGGAGCCCGCCTATGCCGCCAGCAAGGGCGCCGTCCGCATCTTCACCAAGGTGACCGCGGCCCAGCACGCCCAGGACGGGATCCGCTGCAACTCGGTGCATCCCGGCCCGGTGGACACCGAGATGTTCCACGCCGCCTTCCGGGATCAGGAGCAGCTCGCGCGGCGGCTCGCCCGCATTCCCCTCGGGCGCATGGGCACGGTGGCGGAGATGGTGAGCCTGGTGCTCTATCTCGCCTCCGACGAGTCGGCCTACATGACGGGAAGCGAGATCCTCATCGACGGCGGCGCGATGGCCCAGTGAGAGCGCCGCCGCTCACGCGAGGGCGGGGATCACCTCGTGGGCGAGGATGCGGAGGCTGCGCGTCTCCAGCTCGGGCGGGATCAGGCCGCCCGGGTTCGGCTCGGCGATGATGCCGTCGAGGCCCAGCTCGGCGGCGAGCGCCCTCAGCCGATCGACCACGCCGGCGGCGGTGCCGAAGGCGACCTTGCGCGCGAGCATGTCGTCGTAAGTGAGGGCGGCCATGCGCTCGGCCTGCATGCGGCGCTTGTCGGCGGGGCCGGCGCCGGCGCGGCCCACCGCGGCGCGGGCCAGCTCGGTCTGGCGCGCGAAGAAGGCGGCCATGCTCTCGCGCGGCTCCTCCCGGGCGCCCGCCGCGGTGGGCGAGGCGTAGACGGGGAGGCGGAGGTACACGCTGCCGTTCCCGGGATGGCCGGCCGCGCGCCACGCCTGGCGGTACGGCGCGAGCTGCGCCTGCAGGTCCTCGAGCTCGGTGGTGCGAAGGCCCACGAAGATCGGCAGGCCCATGCGCCCGGCGGCGGGGAAGGTCTCGTCGCTCGTGGTCGCCATGCGGATCGGCGGGTGCGGCACCTGCACGGGGCGGGGGACCACGACGGCGTGGTCCACCCGGAAGAACTCGCCCTCGTAGCTGAAGGGCTCCCCGCGCCACGCGAGCCGGATGATCTCGAGGGCCTCGCGGAAGCGCGCCTGGCTCTCCGCGTAGGGGACGCCGTAGGCGTCGTAGGTGCGCACCACGCCGCTGCGCCCGATCCCGAACTCGAAGCGCCCCTCGCTGATCTGATCCACGGTGGCGACTTCCTCGGCGATGCGCAGCGGGTGATTGAGGGGGAGGACCTGCACCGCGGTGCCGACCCGGAGCCGGCGGGTGCGCGCGGCGATGGCGCTCGCGACCTGGAGCGAGGCGGAGATGACCGAGCGCGTGGGCGTGAAGTGGATCTCGCCGAGCCAGACGCATGCCACGCCCCACGCCTCGCAGCGCTCGGCGAGCTCGAAGATGTCGCGGAAGGCCTGCGCCTGCGTCACCCCCTGGCGCAGCTCCTCGATGAAGATCCCGACGTGCACGGCTAGCCCGCGGGGATCTCCGCGCCCCAGGGCTCCATGGCCGGGCGCAGCGGCGTGAACTCCCGCACGCGCCCGGCGACGCCGGCGAGGATCTTCTCGATGGTGGCGCGCTCGGCATCGGTCAGGGTGAGCTCCGCGCCGGCGTCGTTGGCGTCCACCTCGGCGGGAGTGCGCGCGCCGACCAGCGCGGTGCTGACCGCCGGATTGGCGAGCACCCAGGCGAGCGCGATCTGGCTCAGGGGGACGCCGCGCGGCGCGGCGACCTCGCGCCGCAGTCGCTCCACCACGCCGAGATTGACCTGGAAATTCGTCCCGCGGAAGATGGGCTGGCCGAAGGCCACGCCGCCACCCCGCCAGTCGCGCGCGACGTCGAACGTCGTGTCGGAAGAAAAGGCGCCGGTGAGGAGCCCGTGCCCCAGCGAGCCGTAGCCCATGACGCCGATGCCTTCTCGCCGGCAAAGCGGGAAGGTCTCGGTCTCCTGCCGCCGGTCGAACATGTGATAGCCCACCTGGGAGACGTCGACCCGGCGGGTGCGCACGCACTCCTCCAGCATGGCGCCGGTGAAGTTCGACACGCCCACGAAGCGCGCGCGGCCGGAGGCCACCACCTCCTCCAGCGCCCGCATGCTCTCCTCGATGGGTGTCGCCGCGTCGGGCCAGTGCACCAGGAGCACGTCCACCCAGTCGGTGCGCAGGCGCGTGAGGCTGGCATCGATCTCGCGCAGGATATTGGCGCGGCTGGCGTCCCGGAGCGGCCCGAGCTGTCCCGGTGGCGGGGCCTTCACGCCGCACTTGGTGACGAGGATGACGTGTTTCCGCCGGCCCTCCAGGGCGCGCGCGACGACCTCCTCGGAGTGGCCGGCGCCGTAGGCGGGCGCGGTGTCGACGCAATTCACGCCCCGTTCCAGCGCGCGGTGAATGGCCTTCACCGCCTCGTCGTCTTCGATGGCGCCGTAGCGATCGCCGGCCATGGGCCAGCAGCCGAATCCCACCGCGGAGACGTGCATGCCGGTTTGGCCGAAGGGACGGTAGCGCATGGCGGGAGCATAGCGTAGGGTGAGCGCCATGGCGAGCCTCACGCTGGCGCAGGCGAGCGCGGTGGTGACGGGCGCGCTCAAGCGTGCGCGGGAGACGGGCTGCGCGCCCCTCGCGGTCGCGGTGCTGGACGCGGGCGGGCACTTGAAGGCCTTCGCGCGCGAGGACGTGGCGGGGATCCTGCGGCCGCAGATCGCGGCGGGCAAGGCGTGGGGCGCGCTCGGCATGGGCGTGGGCACGCGCGCGCTGGGCAAACGGCTCGCCGACAACCCCCAGCAGGCGCCGTTCTTCGCCGCGCTCGGCGCCATGTCCGAGGGCCGCGTGGTCCCGGTGCCGGGCGGCGTCCTGATCCGTGACGCGTCGGGCGCGGTTCTCGGCGCCGTCGGCATCTCCGGCGACGTCTCCGACAAGGACGAGGCTTGCGCCCTCGCCGGCATCGAGGCCGCCGGCCTCAAAGGGGATACCGGCTAGGCGTGAACTAGGAAGGAGCCGCCCCGCCCGCGATCGCGGGCAGGATGAAGACCTCGCTGCGCTCGCCGATGGGCTCGAAGAGCGCGTCCTGCACGATCTGCCCGTCGATGGCCACCGCCACGCCTTCGGCGAGATGAGGCCCGATGGCGGGGTGCAGCTCGGCGAGCTGCTGGAAGAGCTGCTTCACGGACGTCGCCGAGAGATCGAACTCGGCGACGCCCCCCGTGAGCTGCGCGAGGTTGCCGATCAGCACGACTCGCGCCATGACGGCTCCGCTCAGACCTTGTTGAGGCCCTTGTCCTTGAGCGCCTTCAGCACCTTGGGCGGCGACATCGGCAGCTCGGTGAACCGGATGCCCGTCGCGTTCTCCATCGCGTTGGCGATGGCCCCGAGCGGCGGGACGATGGGGGTCTCGCCCACCCCACGCACACCGTACGGGTGCCGGGGATTCGCCACCTCCACCAGCACGGTGTCGATCATCGGCACGTCCGAGGCCACCGGCATGCGGTAGTCGAGGAAACCCGCGTTCTGGAGCTTCCCGTCGTCGCCGTAGACGTACTCCTCGTTGAGCGCCCAGCCGATACCCTGCACGGCCCCGCCCTGGTACTGACCCTCGACGTAGGCGGGATGCAGCGCCTTGCCCGCGTCCTGCGCGACGGTGTAGCGGAGGATGGTCACGCGCCCCGTCTCCGGGTCCACCTCGAGATCGACCAGATGGGTGCCGAAGCTCGGTCCCGCGCCCTGCGCGTTGATGCGGCCGAGGCCGGCGATGGGTCCGCCGGTCTTGCCCGCGACCTTCGCGAAGTCCGCCACCGTCATGGGCTTGACCTTCTCGGCGAGGGCGCCGAGGGGCCGGACCGCGCCGTCCTTCCACTCGACCTGGTCCGGCTTGGCCTCCCAGAGCTTGCAGGCCCGCGCGATGAGATCGGCCTTGATGTTCTTGGCCGCCTCCACGATGGCCATGGACCCCGAGAACGCCGAGCGGCTGCCGCCGGTGAGGAAGTTGAAGCCGAGCGAGCCGGTGTCGCCGATGATCGGCCGCACCTTGTCGTAGGGAACCCCCAGCTCGTCCGCGGCCACCGCGGCCAGGGAGGCGCGCAGCCCGCCGATGTCGGGGGTGCCCGCCATGAGCGAGACCGTGCCGTCCTCGTTCACCGTCAGCGCCACACAGGTCTCGCCGCCGATGTTGAACCAGAAGCCCGAGGCGACGCCGCGGCCCTGCCACTTCCGCAGCGGCGTGTTCCAGTGCTCGGTCTTCTTGATGGAGTTGAGCGTCTCCTCGAGGCCGATGGGGCCGAACTTCGGGCCGTAGGCGGCCTTGGTGCCCTCACGGGCGGCGTTCATCATACGGAGCTGGATGGGGTCGATGCCGAGCTTCTTGGCGATCTCGTCCACCACGCTCTCCACCGCGTACTCGGAGATGGGCGCGCCGGGGGCGCGATACGCGGCCACCTTGGGCCGGTTCGATACCACGTCGTAGCCGATCACGTGGACGTTGTCGATGTCGTAGGGCGCGTACGCGCACATGGTGCCGGGCTGCACCGGCGAGCCCTGGAAGGCGCCCGCCTGGTACTTGAGCTCCGCGAAGCCGGCCACGAACTTGCCATCCTTGGTGGCGCCCATCTTCACTCGAACCGTCGCTCCGGAAGTGGGACCGGAGGCCTTGAACACCTCTTCGCGCGACATCACCATCTTCACCGGCCGCTTGGCCTTCTTCGAGAGCGCGATGGCGAGGGGCTCGAGGTACACCACCGTCTTGCCGCCGAAGCCGCCGCCGATCTCGGTGGCGGTGACGCGCACCTTGCCGATGTCCAGGCCGAGGAGGCGCGCGCAGTGCGCGCGCACGATGAAGTGGCCCTGCGTCGTGGTCCACACCTCGGTGGTGCCGTCCTCGGCGACGGTGGCCAGCGCGGCATGCGGCTCGATGTACCCCTGATGGACCGGCGCGGTCTTGAACTCGCGCTCCACGATGATGTCGGCCCTCGCGAAGCCCGCCTCCACATCACCGACCTTGATCTCCACCCGCTTGGCGATGTTGGAGGGCTTCTCGGGCTTGGGCTCCATGCCGACGGTGAAGAGATCGTCGTGGAGCAGGGGCGCGTCGGGCGCCATGGCCTGCACCACGTCGATCACGTGGGGCAGCACCTCGTACTTCACGTCGATGAGCCTCAGCGCCTTCCGGGCGATGGCGGTGGTGGTCGCGGCCACCGCGGCCACCGCGTGGCCCTCGTAGAGCGCCTTCTCGCGGGCCATGACGTTCCGCACCACGTCCTTGTAATTCATCATCATCTCACCGGCGGGGATGAACTCCGACGGCTGATCCGGGAAGTCGTCACGGGTGACGACGGCCTTGACGCCCGGCAGCGCCTCCGCCCTGGAGGCGTCGATGGCGACGATGCGCGCGTGCGGGTGGGGGCTCCGCAGGACGCGGCCGATGAGCTGGCCGGGCAGATTGTAGTCGGCGCCGAAGCGGGCGCGCCCGGTGACCTTGTCCATCCCGTCCGGGCGGACGGTGCGGGTGCCGACCGCGTGCTGACCGTTGGTCCCGTTGGGGCTTCCGTTCGTCTCGGCCATGTCGCTTATCCCTTTCTCATCGCCGCGGCGGTGTCCATCACCGCGGTCACGATCTTGTCGTACCCCGTGCACCGGCAGAGGTTGCCCGCCAACCAGTATCGCACCTCGGTCTCGGTCGGGTTCGAGTTCCGCTCGAGCAGGGCCTTCGCGGCCACGAGGAAGCCGGGCGTACAGATCCCGCACTGGAGCGCGGCGTGCTCGAGGAACTGCTGCTGCAGGGGATGGAGCGTCTCGCCGGTGGCCATGCCCTCGATGGTGTCGATCTTGCGGCCGCCCACCTCGGCGCCCAGCACGAGGCACGAGCACACCAGCCGCCCGTCCAGCATCACGCTGCACGCGCCGCAGTCGCCCGAGGCGCAGCCTTCCTTGCTGCCGGTCAGGTTCAAGGTGTCACGCAGCACGTCCAGCAGGGTCTCCTCCGTCTCGCAGAGGAACTCCACCGGGTCGCCGTTCACGATCGCTTCGACGTGATGCTTGGCCATCTAGCTCTCCCTCGCCCGGTCCAGCGCGATCAAGGCAGCCCGGCGCGCCAGCACCCCCGCGACCTGGATTCGGAACTCCACGGTGCCCCGCTTGTCGTCGATGGGCCGGCACGCCGCCTGCGCGGCGGCCTCCAGCCGGTCCTGGGCCGGCTTGTCCAGCCGGCTCCCGATGATGGCCTGCGCCGCCTCGGGCACGAGCAGTACCCGGGCCGCGACGGCCCCCAGCGAGACGCGCGCGGCGGTGACCACGCCCGCCCCGTCCACCGTCAAGCTGACGCCCGCGCCCACCACCGCGATGTCCATCTCCGTCCGGGGGATGAACCGGAGATAGGCGTCGCTCGAGCGCGGCGACCGCGGCGGCAGGAAGAACGACGCCACGATCTCGCCCTTCCGGAGGGCCAGCTTGCGAGGTCCGAGCATTACATCCTCGACGGGGAGGTCGCGCTTGCCGTTGGGCCCGGCGAGCGTCGCGACCGCGCCCGCGGCGATGAGGGCGGGGACGCTGTCCGCGGCGGGCGAGCCGTTGCAGAGATTGCCGCCCATCGTGGCGCGGCCCTGCACCTGCGTGGAGCCGATGAGGTTCGCGGCCTCGATCACACCCGGCCAGGCCTTCTTCAGCCGCGGGTGCTCCTTCAGCTCGGCGCCGGTCACGGCGGCGCCGATCCGCCAGCCGCCCTTCTCCTCGGTGATGGAGCGCGTCTCGGGGATCTTCTTGATGTCGACGATCAGATCGGGGTCGAGGATGTCCGCGCGCATCTGGACGAGGAGATCGGTGCCTCCCGCCAGGACCCGCGCCTCGCCCGTCGCGCCGGCGAGGAGGGCGACGGCCCCTTCCAGTGAATCGGGTGCTTCGTAGCGCATAGGTGATGTGGTTCCTTTCGTGGGTCCGTCGATTGTACTACCGGCTACGCGGCGCCGGCCTTGAGATCGTCGAGGTGCTTCTTTACGCCCGCCACCATCGACGCGAGGTCGGACGTCACCATCACGAGATCGTAGCCGCGCTTCACCGCGCCCGCCGCGAACGTCCCGCTCGCGCAGTGCATGCACGCCTTCTTGCCGTGCTTGTGGGCGGTGTCGCGGATCTTGTCGCAGGTGGCCATGTGCACGGGATCGGGATTGTCGGGCCGCGGGTTCATCCCCAGCGCGAAGGCGAGATCGGAGGGCCCGATGTAGATGGCGTCGAGGCCCGGGGTGGCGCAGATGGCGTCGAGATTGGCGAGCCCTTCCTTGGTCTCCACCATGCCCATCACGATGATCTCGTCGTTGGCCTTGGCGAGATAGTCGGCGCCGCCGTAGTGGACGGCGCGCACCGGACCCGACGAGCGCATGCCCACCGGCGGGTAGCGGCAGGCCGCCACCGCCTTGGCCGCGTCCTCCGCGGTGTTGATGAGCGGCACGAGGATCCCGTACGCGCCGAAGTCCAGGGCCTTCATGATGGTGGGCGGGTCGTTCCACGGCACGCGGACGACGGGCACGGTGTCGGTCTGCGAGATCGCCTGCAGCATCGGCCACACGTCGTTCATGTCGGTGAGCCCGTGCTGCATGTCCACCACGAGCGCGTCGAAGCCCTGGCGCGCCATCACCTCGGCGGTGAAGCCATGGGAGACCGACAGCCATCCCATGGTCACGCACTGTCCGTCCTTCCACATCTGCTTCATCTTGTTGGGTCGCACGGTCGCTCCTTTTGGCGGGATTTCCCTCACCTGCCGCGCCAGGGGATTCTAGCCGCAAACCCCCTCGCCCGCCATGCCCGCGCGGCCGGACGGTAGACCTTGCCGGGGAGAGAGTGCTGCCCCGGTTTCCGGCTCGCCCCGCCCGTCCCGCAAAGCGCTGATTCTCGCGACGCGCGTGGCGTGGCATCGGGGTTGCTTGATTGTCCTGGCAAACGACGCCGCCCCGCGCGGTGACGGAACAGAATGGGAGGAACGCACCTATGAAGCGCACCTACTGGATCCTCGGAGCCTGCCTGAGCTTGCTGCTGGTCGGCGGGCTTGCTCTCGACGTGAGCGCGCAGCAGCAGCCGCCGCCGGCGACGGCCCCGTCCACGCCGTCGACGCCGGATCCGAGCACCTCGCCGTCCACGCCGCCGTCGCCGCCATCCGGCACGATGCAGCGTGACAATCCCTCGGCGACCATGCCGCCGGCCGCGCCCGACGGCTCGCGCCTCGAGACGCGCGACACTCCGCGGGCTCCGGGCGCCGAGAACGGCCGCATCTTCGGCCTGGCGCCCGGCGTGGCGCTCCTCATCGGCGCCGCGCTCCTCGTCGTCATCGTGATCGCGCTGGTGGCGATGAGCAAGAAGAGCGACGAGGTCATTCACACCCACCGCGTGTAGTCAGCGGGCGGGCCGGCGCGCCGCGACCGCGCGGCGAGCCGTCGATGCAGGCGGGCAGCCTTCCGGATTTCCCCCCCGGGAGGCTGCTCGGCTGCGTCTCGCCTCGGAAGCCCTTTACGCCCTCGGGTCCGGCGCGCTAGAGTGGCCGGCGTCGACGTGCGATGCAGCGCCCTCTCGACCCGGGAGACAGCCATGACTTCATCCTCGATGACGCGGTGGGGGTTGGTGGCGGCCCTCTTCGTCGCCGGCCTCGGCGCTCTGCCCCTGCAGGCGATCGCGCAGCAGAAGGAGGAAGAGCCCTTCTGGGCCATCGGGCGGCCCAAGGCGGGGCCGGGCGCGCAGCTGGCGCCGGTACCGCCGTTCCCGATTCCCACGCCCGCCGACAAGCTCCCCATCTCCAAGATCAAGGTGCCGGCCGGCTTCAAGGTGGAAGTATGGGTGCCCGAGATCCTGGACGCGCGGATGATGCGCCTGGGCGACAAGGGCACGCTGTTCGTCAGCTCCAACTTCGTGGCCGGCAAGATCTACGCGGTCGTCGACAAGGGCGGCAAGCGCGAGATCAAGACCCTCGCCGAGAAGCTGATGCTTCCCAACGGGATCGAGTTCCACAAGGGCTCGCTCTACGTAGCGACTCCCAAGGAGATCACCCGCTACGACGACATCGAGAGCACCCTCGACAAGCCGAAGGATCCGGTGAAGGTCTACGACCAGCTCCCCGGCGTGGTCCCCCACGGGTGGAAGTTCATCAAGGTCGGCCCTGACGGCAAGCTCTACCTGCCGGTGGGCGCGCCCTGCAACATCTGCGAGCCCAATCCCCAGGAGTACGCCCACATCCGCCGCATCAACCTCGACGGCACCGGCACCGAGATCGTGGCGCACGGCGTGCGCAACACCGTGGGCTTCGACTTCCACCCGAAGACCGGCGAGCTCTGGTTCACCGACAATCAGCGCGACTGGCTCAGCGAGGACTCGCCCAACGACGAGCTGAACCGGCTCAGCAAGCCGGGCCAGCAGCACTTCGGCTATCCCTACTGCCACGCCGGCGAGCTGCTCGACAGCGAGTTCGGCTGGGGCAAGAGCTGCGCGGAGTACGTGAAGCCCGCCGCGCTCCTCGGCCCGCACGCGGCGCCGCTCGGGATGCGGTTCTACACCGGCAAGATGTTCCCGGAGAAGTATCACAACGCGATCTTCATCGCCCGCCACGGGCCGTGGAACCGGAGCAAGAAGTACGCGGGCGACGTGGTGGTGGCGTTCCTGAATCCCAACGGGACGGTGAAGAGCGTCGAGCCCTTCATGACCGGGCTCGTGGAGAACAACACCTATCTCGGCCGTCCCGTGGACGTGCTCGTGATGCGGGACGGCTCGCTGCTCGTGTCCGACGATCACGCGGGCGCGATCTACCGGATCACCTACAGCAAGTAGTGACGCGACGGGCCGGGCCGAGGACGGACGCTCCGCCCTCGGCCCGCGCCGCCGCGCTGATCCTGCTCGCGGTCCTCGGCCTGGCCGCGCCCGCGCTCGCGCAGACCTTCGAGGAGCGCGTCGTCGTCTGCCAGGCCTGCCACGGGCCCACCGGCCAGTCCGTGGTCCCCGAGACGCCGTCCATCGGGGGCCAGCCCCAGTTCTTCGTGGTCACCCAGCTCTTCCTCTACAAGGAAGGCCGGCGCGAGAACGAGGCCATGACCGCGGCCACGAAGGGCTTCACCAACGACGACCTGCGCCTCTTCTCGGCCTGGGTGTCGAAGCTGCCGCCGCCGGCCCCGCCCACCGAGGCGGTGGACGCCGCGCTCTACGCCCGCGGCCGCACGGTGGCCGGCCGGCACCCGTGCCGGATCTGCCACAATCCCGACTTCTCCGGACGCGAGCAGATGCCGCGCCTCGCCCATCAGCGCGAAGAGTATCTCCTCAAGGTCATGCGCGAGTACCAGAAGGGCACGCGCATCGGCTACGCGGGCGCGATGGCCACGGAGCTGCACGGCCTGAGCGACGACGACCTCCGCGCGCTCGCCCACTTCTTCAGCCGCTTCGAGCCGGAGTGACGAGCCCGCGGCTCAGCGGCCGCGGAACTTCGGCCTCCGCTTCTCCCGCCAGGCGGCGTGGCCCTCCGCCTTGTCCTCGGTGAGCTCGAGGGTGGCGAACCGATAGAGGTCGACCAGCGAGGCGTCGGCCAGGCTCGGCACGTCGAGCCCGCGCAGCAGCGACTCCTTGGCGAGCTGCGCGGCCAGCGGCGGCAGGCCCGCCACGTGCTCGGCCACCTCGAGCGCCTTCGCCATCACCTTCTCGTGCGGCACCACCCACTGGGCCAGCCCGATGCGCTGCGCCTCCGCGGCGGGGAGCGGGATGCCGAGAGTGAGCCGCATGGCATGGCCCCGTCCCACCCAGCGCGCGAGGCGCGTTGCCCCGCCGTAGGCGGGAAGGATGCCGAGCGACACCTGAGGCAGCCGCCACTCCGCCCGCTCGGAGGCGACGAGGAGATCGCAGCAGAACGTCACGATGCAGCCGATGCCCACCGCGTAGCCGTTCACCGCGCCGATGAGGGGCTTGGGGAAGTTCCCCAGCACCTCGAACGCCCGCTCCCGGCGCTTGGGGATGCTCTTGATGAACTCCGCGGCGGACGCCATCGTGTGCGTCTTCGGGTCCTTGAGGTTGGCGCCCGCGGAGAAGGCGCCGCCCGCCTCGTCCCCGGTGAGAATGGCGCAGCGGATCTCGTCGTCGTCCTCCATGGCGGCGAAGTGTCGCCGGAGCCCCTCGTTGAAGTCCGGCCCCCAGGCGTTGCGCGCGCCGGGCCGACTCAGGGTGACGATGCCGATGGAGCCGCGCTTCTCGAAGCCGACGGGCATGGCGGGATCCTCGTCCCTACTCCGCGGGGGCGCGCTTGAGCCGCGCCCGGGTGAAGCGCTCGGGGTTGTCGAGCTGCCAGCCGTCCGCGAGCGCGGCAGTACGCATCGGCTCAGCCCACCTTCATGCCGTACTTCTCCAGGGTGTCCTCGCGGAGCTCGAGGCCGAGGCCGGGCGCCTCGGGCACCGCCATGAAGCCGTCCACGACGGCGGGGCGCTCGCGGAACAGCTCGAACCACAGGGGATCACGCGTGGGATCGGCGAAGGATTCGAGGATGAAGCCGGTGGGGCTGGCCGCAACCGCGTGCACGTGGATCTGGGGATCGTGATGCGCGGCCATGGGGATCTGATGGAGCTCGGCCAGCACCGCGGCCTTGCGCCAGGTGGTGAGCCCGCCCGCCCAGGTGGAGTCGATGATGAGATAGTCCACCAGGCCCTCCTCCACCATGGTGCGCAGGCCGAACGGGCTCACCTCGGTCTCGCCCGCGGCGATGGGAATCTTGGTGGCGGCCTTGAGGCGGCGCAGCGTCTGCCGCTCGTCGTACCAGGGCATGGGATCTTCCAGCCAGAAGATGTCGTGCTCGGCGAGCAGGTCGGCGGAGCGCAGCGCGGCGGGGAGGCTCCAGCCCTGGTTCGCGTCCGCCATGAGCTGTACGGCCCTGCCCACCGCCTTGCGGATCTTGCCCACGCGCGCGGCGTCCGCCTCCGGAGCGAGACCGCCGGCTTTCAACTTCAGCGTTCGATAGCCGGCCTCAAGATACATCGCGGCCTCGCGGCGGAGATCATCGTCCTTCTCGCCGTCGCGATAGTAGAAGCCGGTGACGTAGGCGGGCACGCGCGGGCGCAGCGCGCCGCCCAGGAGCGCGTGCACCGGCCGGCCGATCGCCTTGCCCTTGAGATCCCGGAGCGCGATGTCGATGGCGCTCATGGCGGTGATGAGGGGCCGTTGTTGCCGCAGGCGCACCACCACTTCGCTCACCGCGGAGATCACGTGGGTGGACGTGCGCACCGGCTGGGGCAGGGGCGCCGAGAGGAAGTAGGTCTCGAGCCCGGTGACCTTCATGGGCGGCCCTTCAGCGCGACACCGCGCGCGCGACGGACGCGGAGAGCTTCGGGGCCACGTGTTCCATGAACATCTTCATCGAGCGCAGCGCGAGGTCGGTGGCGATGCCGGGCAGGGCCATGAGGAGGAGAAGCCGCCGGATGCCGGTGGTCTCCACGTAGCGCTCGAGCCCCTCGCGCACTTCGTCGGGGGTGCCCAGATGCGTCCAGCCGGCGTTCAGGTACTCCTCGAACGGGCGGAGGCGGAGCAAGGTGCGATCGAAGGAGTTGGGCACGGAGCCGCCGGTGCGGTCGGAGCGCAACACCGCCATCTTCCCCTGATAGCTCATGAAGGGCGCCTCCACCGCGGCCAGGGCCTCGGCCCGGCTCGGCGCCACGTGGACCACACGCATGCCCCACGCGCGTGCTTCGAGGGCGGCGATCTCCGTCTCCGAGCGGCCGGCGCCGCGGGCGGTGTCGCGGTAGAGGTCGCGGCGGCGCTCGAGCTCGGCGACGGGGACGAAGAAGGACGCCAGCGTGGGCAGGCCCAGGCGCGCCGCCGACAGCACGCTGTCCTCGCTGTTGGCGGCCACGTAGAGCGGGGGATGCGGCCGCTGCACCGGCCGCGGCCGCACGTGCACGCCCTCGGTGGCGTGGAAACGGCCCTGGAAGTCGAAGGGCGCGCCCGTCCACGACCGCGTGAGCAGCTCGATGCCCTCTTCCACCCGCGCCCGCGCGTCGTCCCGATTGGACTGGAAGGTCTGGTAGTCCTGCAGCGTGCCGCCGCGCCCGATGCCCACGTCGAGCCGGCCGCCGCTCACCACGTCGAGCACGGCGAGCTGCTCGGCGAGATCCACCGGGTGATGGAGAGGCAGGAGCGAGACGCCCATGCCGAAGCGGAGCCGCGTGGTGCGCGCGGCGAGGAAGGCGGCGAGCACCGGCGGCGCGGGACAGAGGCCGTAGTCGTTGAAGTGATGCTCGGCGATCCACACCGAGTGGTAGCCGAGCGCCTCTGCGGCCAGCATCTGCTGGAGGTCAGAGGAGTAGACGGCGTCCTCGCTCCAGGCTTCGTCGCGCTGCATGAGGAAGAACAGTCCGAAGTCCATGCCGCGTCCGCCTCCCGATTCTATTCCTGGATGAAGGGTCCGTGGGGCAGCTTGGCCCCGCACCACGGGCAGTAGACGGCGAACGCGTTCTTGCCGTCGATCTGCCAGCACGGATCCTCGCCGCGAAACAGGCCGAAGCTGAAGTGGGGCAGGTGGCGCGCCTGGTGCTCCTCGACCGCGCAGAACATGCCCGCGCAGCAATAGCGGGCGAGGCGCGCCTGCCGGTGATACTGCGCCTCGGGCACGATGGTGGAGACCCACGCTCGACATCGCGGGCACTCTCGCAGGTGCTTCACGGACCGCTCGTCATCCGCGTGGTCCTTCTTGCGAATCGGCACGGCATCCGAGAAGTAGCGAAGGACGACGCCGTCGGGGCCCTTGTAGTAGTCGATCAACCACTCCCGATGCCGGCGGCAGATCGGCAGGGGCTCATGGCCATCGGCGTCCACGAGCGGGACCGCGCTCACTGGCTTCAGATGACGCCGCGCTTGGCGAGGTCCGTGATCTGGTCCGGGCCGAAGCCGAGCTTGCCGAGGATGGCCTCGTTGTCCTGCCCGAGCTCGGGCGCGGACTTGCGGATGCGGAGCCGCTTCGTCCCGTGCGAGACGGGATGGCCGAGGATGGTGAGGTCGCCCAGCCGCGGCGACGTCACCGGCTGCGCCATCTCGAGATGCTGCACCTGCGGGTCGCCGAACGCTTCGTCGATCCGGTAGATCGGTCCACACGGCACGCCGGCCTCGTTGAGGATCGCGATCCACTCCGCGCTGGTCTTCTGCCGCGTCACCGGGATCAGGATCTCCATCATCTCGTCGCGGTTCTTCGAGCGGGCCCGTGCGGTGGCGAAGCGCGCGTCGGTGCGGAGGTCGGGGCGGTCGATGGCCTTGCAGAGGCGCGCGTAGAGATCGTCGCCGGCGGCGGCGATGTTGATGTGGCCGTCCTTGGTCTCGAACACCCCGGTGGGGATGCCGGTGGGATGGTTGTTCCCCGCTTGCGGCGGCACCTCCTTCGCCACGAGCCAGCGCGAGGCCTGGAAATCCAGCATGGAGAGCTGCGCCTCCAGCAGCGAGGTGTGCACCCACTTGCCCTGCCCGGTGGTCTCGCGCTCGATCAGGGCCACGAGTATGCCCTGGGCGAGGAAGATGCCCGAGCAGAGATCGGCGATGGGAATCCCCACGCGCACCGGGCCCTGGCCGGGCAGGCCGGTGATCGACATGAGGCCGCCCATGCCCTGGGCGATCTGGTCGACGCCGGGCCGGTCGCGGTACGGCCCGCTCTGCCCGAATCCCGAGATGCTGCCGTAGACGATGCGTGGGTTGATCGCGCGAATGTCCTCGTAGTCGATGCCGAGCCGCCGCTTCACGTCCGGGCGGTAGTTCTCCACGATGATGTCCGCGTCCTTGGCGAGGCGCTTGAAGATGGCCACGCCCTCGGGATCACGGAGGTTCAGCGTCATCGCCTCCTTGCCGCGGTGGAGGTTCTGGAAGTCGAACCCGTGGCGGTTGCCGCCCATGCCGTCGCCGTCCCGCCCGCCGGGCATCTCGATCTTGATGGCGCGGGCGCCCCAGTCCACGAGCTGACGCACGCAGGTGGGCCCGGCGCGCGCGCGGGTGAGGTCGAGGATGGTGTAGCGGGCCAGGGGAAGCGCGGTGTTGTCGGCCATGGACTCGTCTCCGGTGAATGGAATGGTGCCGGTGAACGTATCACATCGGGAGGGGCCGCTGGGCCTGGGACAGGCAGAAAGCGTCGAGATAGGGCTCGAGCGCGCGGGACGTCTCGCGGCGACCGAGTATGCCCGGCGTGAGGCGCTCGACCGCCTCGGCGACCCGCGCGCGCAGCCGGTCCTCGTCCACCGTGAGCATGCGCCCGTCGCGGAGCACCCACCGGCCCCCGATCATCACGCCGTCAATGGCGAGCCCGCTCTCGCCGCCGACCACCTGGAGCAGGGGATCGCGCAGCGGCACATAGCTCACGTGGCGGAGATCGAGCATGACCAGATCGGCCTGGAAGCCCGCCGCGATGCGGCCGAGGCCGGGGACGCCGAGCAGGGCGGCGCCCCCCTGCGTGGCCATCCGGAACACGTCGTCGACGGAGAGCCACTCGCGCGAATCCACGGTGCGGCCGCGCGAAAGCCAGGCGGCGATGCGCATCGCCTCGAACACGCTCTGGGAGTCGGAGGTGTTGGCGCCATCGGTGCCGATGGCCACGGTCACGCCGGCGGCCTGCATGGCGTGCGCGCGGGCGACGCCGGCGCCGAGGCGGAGATTGCTCAAGGGATTGTGCGAGACGGCGCCGCCCCGATCGGCGAGGCGGCGGATGTCGTCGTCGCCGAGCCAGACCCCGTGGGCCGCGCTGAAGGCGGGGCCGAGGAGCCCGAGCGTGTCCAGATGCGCGGTGAGGCTCTTGCCGTAGCGCGCGGGGCCCGCCAGGGCCTGCACGCGCGACTCGGCGAGATGCGTCTGGAGCGGGGCGCCCCACTCCCGGGCGAGGTCGCGGCAGCCCGCGAGGAGCGCGTCGGTGCAATGAAGCGGAATGGTCGGGCCGAGGCCGGGACGCAGCCGATCGCGATCGAAGGGCCAGCGGCGCAGCACGTCCGCGCAGGTCGCGAGCGTGGTCTCGGTGGGCGCCATCTGGATGCGGCGCAGGCGCTCGCGCTCCGCTTCGGGGACGGCGTCGAGCAGCCCGGGAATGGCGGCGTAGAGCGTGCGGTCGCTGATCATGGGCGCGACCACGGCGCGGAGCCCTACCTCACGATAGCCTTCGGCCACCGCGAACACGCCGTCCACGGTGGGCGCGGGGAACTCGACGAAGAGATCGAAGCACGCGGTGGCGCCCTTGCGGATCATCTCCACCGCGGACAGCGTGGCGCAGAGCCGTTTGTCTTCCCGCGTGCGGTCGGCCGCGATGCTGGGATTGGCGTTGAGGAGAAGCTCCAACGACCAGCGATCGCCCGCGAGGCCCTTGCCGAGGGTGCCGTGGGCATGCGTGTGGGCGTTGATCAGCCCGGGCATGAGCAGGCGCTCGCGCGCGTCGATCACCTCGGCGTCGGCCGGCGCGGCGAGGCCGGGCGGGCCGACTTCG
>DATEDO010000131.1:0-9742 GCA_035281625.1 Candidatus Methylomirabilota bacterium | reverse complement strand
GCGCAGCCGACGAGGAGGAGACCGATGAGCATCGAGCCGACAGTATACGGGAGCGTCGAGGGAGGCCGGATTGGCTTCATCGGCCTCGGGAACATGGGCGCCCCCATGGCAGGGCGACTGCTCGCGAAGGGATACCAGTTGGTGGTCCACGACATCGTGCCCGCCGCCGCCGAGCCCCTGCTCGCGCGCGGGGCGAAGTGGGCGCCCTCGCCGGCCGCGCTCGCCCGCGAAGCGCGGACCGTGCTCACGATCGTGCCGTCGTCGAAGGAGGTGCGGGCGCTCGCCGAGGGTCCGCAGGGACTTCTCGCCGGGCTTCAGCCGGGCGCCCTCGTCGTCGAGATGACGTCCGCCGACCCATCCGCCACGCGCGCGCTCGCCGCGCAGGTGGCCGAGCGCGGCGGGGCCCTCATCGACGCGCCGGTGTCGGGTGGCGTCATCGGGGCCACTGCGGGCACCCTGGCCATCATGGTGGGCGGCGACTCCGCGCTGCTCGCGCGCGCGCGCCCCCTGCTCGAGGCGATGGGTGACAAGATCTTCCACGCGGGTCCGGTGGGCGCGGGCCACGCCATCAAGCTGGTGAACAACGCCTGCTCGGCGGCGGCGCTGGCCATGACCATCGAGGCGGTGGCGGTGGCGGCGAAGGCGGGCGTGGATCCCGCGCGGGCGGTGGACATCATCCAGGCGTCCAGCGGACGGTCCAACGCCACCGAGACGAAGTTTCCGCGCTTCATCCTGAACGGGCGCTTCAACGCCGGCTTCGCCGTCCGGCTCATGGCCAAGGACCTCGCCGGCTACGAGCGGCTCGCCGAGGAGACGGGGGTCGGCTCGCGCTTCGGCGCCGCCGCCGCCGCGCTCTACCGCGAGGCGCTCGAGCGGGGCCTGGCCGAATCCGACCACACGGCGATCGCGCAGCTCATCGAGGAACGGACCGGGATCCGGCTGCGCGCCGGGTCGGGAGGGAAGTCGTGATGACCCGCATCGGCTTCATCGGCGTCGGCACCATGGGACTGCCCATGGCCATCAATCTCGTCAAGAAGGGCTTCGCGGTGACCGCGTTCGATCTCAATGCGGAGGCGGTGAAGGCGGCGGCCGCGGCGGGGATGACTGCGGCGGGGACGGCGGCGGAAGCGGTGGCGGGCGCGGATCTCATCATCACCATGCTGCCCTCGTCCTCTCACGTGGAGAACGCCTTCACCGGTGACGGCGGTGTGCTCGCCGCCGCGCGGAAGGGGACGCTCTGCGTGGACATGTCCACCATCGACCCCGCGGTGTCGCGCCGGCTCGCCGCCGCCGCCGCCGAGCGCGGGCTCCGCTTCATCGACGCCCCGGTGTCGGGTGGCGTCACCGGCGCCACCGACGCCACCCTCGCCATCATGGTGGGCGGCAGCGCGGCCGACGTGGCGGAGGCGCGGCCGGCGCTGTCCGCCATGGGGACCAACGTGATCCACGTGGGGGCGGTGGGCAGCGGCGAGGTGGTGAAGCTCTGCAACAACCTCATCGCCGGAGTCTCCGCGGTGGCGGTGAGCGAGGCATTTCGCATCGCGCAGGGCTTCGGGGTGGACCCGAAGGTGGTCACCGAGGTGATCTCGAAGTCGTCCGGGAACACATGGGTGATGGAGAGGGCTCACCCCGTGCCCGGGATCGTCGCCCGCGCCGCGTCCACCAACGACTACAAGCCCGGGTTCATGACGGACCTCATGTGCAAGGACGTGGCCCTGGCGGTGGAGGCGGCGCGCGCGCTGCGCATCCCCCTCTTCGTCGCGCCCGCGGCACAGCAACTGTACCGTCTGGCGTCCTCGCACGGCCTGGGGAGGAAGGACTTCACGAGCGTATACTCCTTCCTCAAGCCGTCGTCGGATCAGGCGCCGGTCTAGGACTTCCATAGCGAGGGGGGAGAGTCGTCCATGCGCCGGTGGCGCACCCTGCTCATCGTGGTCGCCGTCCTGCTCGTGGTCGGCGGGGGCGCGTTCCTGTGGTTCCTGCCGGAGCTCGTGCGCCGCGTGGCGGTGGGCCGCCTCCCCGAGCTGACCGGCCGGGCGGTGGCCATCGACGACGTGGACCTCAACCTGTTCACCGGGAGCGTCGCGCTCAAGGGCTTCCGGATGGCCGAGCGCGAGGGCCCCGAGGCGTTCATCAAGTTCGACCGGCTGGACGCGCGCCTGTTCCTGCCGTCGATCCTCCTGTTCGACGTCCGGCTCAGCACCGTAAGCCTCAGTGGTCTCGAGGCGCGCCTCATCCGTACCGGACCCGACACCTTCAACTTCTCCGACATCATGGAGCGCCTCCCCACGCCCGATCCCGACGCCAAGCCCGGCCGGCTCAGCGTGACCCTCGATCGGGTGGCCCTCGCCCGCTCGCGCATCACCGTGCACGACCATGCGGTAGCCCCCATGGCGGACTGGTCGCTCCAGAGCCTCGACGCGGAGGCCTCCGGATTCTCCACCGACCCGCGCCGCGCGCCCGCGCAGGCCTCGCTCCGGCTCAAGTCGGGGAAGGCGAGCGTGGAGTTCCAGAAGATCCGCTTCAAGCTCGCGCCCTTCGCGGCGTCGGCCTCCATCAAGCTCGACGGCTTCGATCTCACTCGGATCAAGCCCTACATCACCGATCCCGAGGTGACGCTGGGGGCGGCGGTGGTGGGCGCGGACGTGGACGTCGCGGTGAAGCGGACGGGATCGACGCTCGAGGAGGCGTGGGCGGCCGGGGACGTCACCGTCACGGGGCTCGCCCTGGGCCACATCGAGGGCGCGGACCGCTTTCTCGGCCTCCGCCGCTTCCACGCGCGGATTCAGAAGGCGGACGCCGTCAAGCGTGAAGTCACGCTGGCGCGTGTCGAGATCGAGCAGCCCGACATGGGCATGGTGCGCCGGCCCAACGGCCAGATGGACATCCTGATCGCCCTCGAGCGGCTCATCCAGCGCCGCGCCACCGAGGAGCGCGCACGGCTCGACGCGGCGAAGCGGCCCGCCGACCCCTCGGCGCCCGTCCCACCGCCGGACGCCCCGTGGCTCGTGCGCGTGACCGAGCTCCTCCTCACGGAGGGTCGGGTGACGGTCACCGACGAGACGGTCAAGCCAGCCGCCCAGTGGCACGTGGAAGATCTCGCGGTCGAGGTCGGCGGCTACTCCATCGCGGGCACCGATCCGCCGGCCACGGGGCGGCTGCAGGCGCGCGTGACCGGGCCGGGGCGCGGGAACAATCCCGCCGCCCTCGACGTGGCCGTCAGCTCGCTGCGCACGGCGTCGCCGTTCGCGGGGATCGCGCAGATCAAGCTCACCGGCTTCGACCTGCGTGGGATCCGTCCCTACGTGGCGCAGACCATCGGGATCGCCGCGGTGCGAACGCGAGGGCGCCTGTCGGTCGATCTCCAGGCCGACCTCGCCCGGCAGGAGGGCACCACCGACCTCGCGCGAGGTCTCGTGAGCGGGACGGTACAGCTGAACAACGTGGGCATCGTCCCGAAGGGCGAGCGCAAGCCGATGCTGAGGCTGCCCCGGCTCTCGTTGGCCATCAAGCAGGCCGATCTGGTCGCGCGCTCCATCGCGCTGACCGCGCTGGAGATCGAGGGCGCCGAGGCCCGTGTCACCCGCGAGGCCAGCGGCGAGGTGGATATCGTCACCATCGCCGACCGCGTGAAGCGGGAGGCGATGGCCGCGGCGGAGCGGATGCAGGAGCCCGCGCCGACCGAGCCCGGCGCGAAGGCGGAGGCGCCGTCTCCGGCCCCCGCCGCTCCGCGCGCGCCGCCGCCGCCCTGGCGCCTCTCGCTCGACCGCCTCACGGTCAAGAACGGCACTGCCCACTTCGAGGACGAGTTCGTCTCACCGGTGACCACCCACACCGTGGCCGATCTCATGCTGACGGCGCGGAAGCTCCTCTGGCCGACGGTGGCGGGCGCGCCGCCGGGCACTCTCGAGCTCACGGCCGGGCTGCCGGGCGGCGGCCTCTTTCTGGTCCAGGGGACGGCCTCCCTCGAGCCTCTGGACATCACGTTCCAGGTCTCCTCGCTGGACGTTCCCATCGAGCCCTATCAGGCCTACTTCCCGTTCCCCGCGCGGTTCAAGGGTCTCTTCAGCGGCGACAGCCTCAATACCATCAAGATCGAGAACGGCAAGTTTCTCGCCGCCTCGCAGGGCAATGCCTTCGCCAAGCAGATCGAGGTGTGGGAGCCGGGCGCGGCGAGCCCGGCCATGACCCTCGAGAAGATGGAGATCCGGGGGATCGACTTCTCCTGGCCGAACTACGCCTTCGTGAGCCTGGTGTACTTCCTGCGGCCGGAGGTCCGGATCGAGCGCGCGGCCGACGGGACCATGAACGTGCGGCGCATGTTCACCGTGACCAAGAAGCCGAAGGGCGACGCGGAGCCGGAGGGAAGCACGGACGAGAAGAAGAAGGACGACAAGGATCAGGCGCCGGAGGCCGTGCTCGCCTCCGCGCGCGCCGAGGCCAAGGAGCCCAACCTCCTCGAGGAGATGGTGCTGGACTTCGATCGCATCGTCATCGAAGAGGGCTACAACCGCTTCCTCGATCAGACCACCAAGCCGCCGTTCTCCCAGGACCTGGGGCGGCTCGCCGTGACCGTCCGCAACCTCTCGAACGCGCCGGGGCGGCGGTCGACCATGACGCTCCAGGGAGTGGTGGGCGGCGACGCCGCCCTCGACCTTCGCGGGGAGATGTCGCGCCTGGGCGACGACTTCTTCGCCGATCTCGTGGGGGAGCTGCGCGACTTCACGGTGGCCAGCGCCAATCCCTACGCCAACAGCTTCCTCGCCTGGATCGTGAAGCAGGGCAAGCTCGGGGTGAAGGTGCATTACCGCATCGAGCAGGACCGCCTCACCGGCGAGAACGAGATCACGGTGAAGAATCTCCAGGTTGCCAAGGGCGCCGAGTCCGACGAGGTCCAGAAGCGACTCGGCCTGCCCCTGGGCCTCATCGTGGCGATGATGAAGGACTCACGGGGCGACATCAACTTCGACATCCCCATCTCGGGCAATGTCACCGATCGGCGCCTGGACTGGGGCGAGACCATCTGGGCGGCGGTGAAGCAGGTGATCGTGAAAGCCGTCGCTTCGCCCTTCCGTTCCATCGGGCGCGTGTTCACGAGCGGCGACGACAAGGTGGAGGAGGTCAAGGTCGATCCGGTGGTGTTCGCGGCGGGCTCGAGCGTCATCGGCCCCGCCATGGAAGGGCACCTCAACCGCGTGGGGCAGTTCCTGAGGGACACGCCGGCGGTGTCCCTGTCGCTCTCGCCGGTGGTGACGGCCAAGGATTTCGAGCGCCTGCGGGGGCAGGAGGTCACCGCGAAGATCCAGCGCCTGCAGCGGGAGCGGGGCATCGCCGACTATCCTTCTGCAGTGTCCATCTACTATCTCATGCAGAACCTGCCCGGCCCCATGCCCACGAGCGCCGACGCGCAGCTCAAGGCGCTGCAGGAGCGCGAGCAGCTGCCCGACGAGCGGATCAAGGAGCTGCTCGACCGGCGGGTCGCCGCCACGCGGGACCGGCTGGTGAAGACCGAGAACGTCGTCCCCGAGCGCCTGCTGCCCGGCGAGCCCCACGTGGCCGCCGGCGACAGCGGCGACGGGCGCATCGACTTCACCATCACCGCGGAATGAGGGGGCGCGGCAGGGCGCGCGCGGGCCCTTTGCTATAATCCCCGCGTTCGCGCGCGCGATCGAGGAGGAGACGGTGCCCCACTATGTCATGCTGAGCACATTGACGGAGTCCGGCCGCAAGGTGTTGCGCGAGCGGCCGGGCTGGGTCCGCAAGGTCAACCGCGAGCTGGAAGCCAAGGGCGCGCGAGTGCGCGCGCAGTTCGCGGTGCTGGGCCCCTACGACTTCGTCACCATCCTCGAGGCGCCCGACAACGAGACGGTGTCCGCGATCTCCATGGAGATGGGCGCGCGCGGCTCGGTTCAGATGATGACGATGCCCGCCATTCCGCTCGACACGTTCATCAACAGGCTGGCCGGGCGCAAGAAGCCCGGCCCCGGCCGGAGGGCTCGCCGCTAAGGCATCCATGAAAGTCCTGGCGCTCTACCCAGAGAAGTGCACCGGCTGCCTGCGCTGCGAGCTGGCCTGCTCCTACATGCAGACGGGCGCGTACCAGCCGGCGAAGTCGGTGATCCGCGTTTCTCCCTTCGAGGGCTACACCTCCTATGCGCCCTACACCTGCACCCAATGCGCGGAAGGCTGGTGCATGACCGCGTGCCCCGTCGGGGCCATCGAGATCAGCGCGGTTGGGGCCAAGGACGTGCTCGACGACAAGTGCGTGGGCTGCAAGCTCTGCACCATCGCGTGCCCCTACGGCACGATGTTCTTCGACGCCGAGCGCTACAAGGCGTACAAGTGCAACCTCTGCGGCGGCGCCCCCGCGTGCGCGGAGACCTGCCCCACCCAGGCCATCACCTACGAGGACGTGCCTCAGCGCGACTGGATCGGCGACTATGCCGCCCAGCGCTCGGCCTACGTGCTCGCGCGCGAGGTGGCGTGATGCCGGCCCGCCATCTCGTCATCGGCGGCGGTACCGCGGGGCTGAACGCGATCCGGACCATTAGGGAAGAAGACGGAGGTTCATCCGAGATCACCCTGGTCTCGGCGGAGCGTCCCTATTCCCGAATGGTCCTGCCCTACTACCTCGGGGAGAGCATCTCCGAGTCCCACGTCTTCACCGCCACCCCCGCATCGCTCGCGGCGTGGAAGGTGAAGAGCCTCATCGGCCGCAAGGCGACCAGGCTGGACACGGGGGCGCGTGCCCTCACCCTCGACGACGGCAGCACGGTCGAGTACGACGACTGCCTCATCGCCACCGGCTCGCGCGCGGCGCGGGCCCCCGTGCCGGGGGCGGATGGCCCCGGCGTGCACTCGTTCTGGACGCTCGACGAGGCGCGGAAGGTGATCGCCGACGTGAAGCCGGGCAGCAAGGTGGTCATGGTCGGCGCCGGCTTCATCGCCTTCACCATCTTGAACGCGATCCTGTCGCGCGGCGCCGCGCTGACCATCGTGGAAGTGGCGCCCCGCATCCTCCCCCGCATGGTCGACGAGACGTGCGCGGGCATCGTCGCGGACTGGCTCCGCCGGCACGGCGTCACCATCCGGGCCGGGGCAAGCTTGACGAAGATCGAGGAGCAGAAGGGGCGGCCAAAACTCTCCTTCAAGAAGGGTGAGCCCATTCTCGCCGACGCGGTCATCATGGCCACGGGCATCCGCACCAATCTCGAGTGGCTGAAGGGCTCGGGCGTGGAGATGGCGCAGGACGGGCAGGGGGGCATCCTGGTCGACGATCATCTCCGCACGACGGCGCCTAACGTGTACGCCGCGGGCGATGTCGCTCGCGGGCGCAACCTGGTCACCGGCGCGGACGAGGTGCATGCCATCGAGCCCACCGCCCAGGAGCACGGGCGCGTGGCCGGTGCCAACATGGCGGGCCGCGACGTCGCCTATCGCGGCAGCCTCCTGATGAACATCGTGGAGGTCTGTCACCTCGACGTGGCCTCCTTCGGTCAGTGGGACGACGCCGGCGCCGAGGTCTTCACCGGCCTGCGTCCCGCGCGCTCGCAGTACCGGAAGCTCCTCTTCCGCGGCGGCCGTCTCAGCGGCGCCATGATCTGCGGGCCTTCCGCGGACATCTGGACGACCAACGACGTGGGCATTCTCAAGGGTCTGGTCCAGACGGGGGTGGATCTTTCGGCCTGGAAGCGGCATCTCGCCGCCGATCCTTTCGACGTCAAGCCGGCCTTCATGGCGACGCGCACCACGGCGACGCTGCTGCCGCAGACGGTGCTCGGCCGGCCTTCCCATTCACCCTCACTTCCCCAATCGGTGGCGACACGATGAGCCCGACCGCGACGACCAAGCGTCCCGCTGCCAAGAAGGCGGCCCCGCCGATCCCCGGCGGCTATGCCGGCAAGCTGCTGCGCGTGAACCTCTCCACCGGAAAGGTGTGGAACGAGGAGTGGAGTCCCGAGGCCATGCGCGAGCGCCTCGGCGGCATCGGCCTCGGCGCCCACATCCTTTGGAACGAGGTGCCGGCCAAGGTGCACTGGGATCATCCGGAAAATCGCCTGATCCTCGGCACCGGCCCCCTCGCCGGTCTGCCCGTGTGGGGAACCGGCGGCCTCACCGTGGTGACGCGGGGGGCGATGACGGATGGCGCCACCTCCACCAATGCCAACGGCTTCTTCGGCGCCGCCCTCAAGTTCTCCGGCTACGACAGCATCGTCATCCAGGGCCAGGCCAAGAAGTGGTCGTACCTCTACATCAACGACGACGTCGTCGAGATCCGTGACGCCTCCCACCTCCTCGGCAAGGACACGTGGGAGACCCAGCAGGCGCTGGAGGTCGAGCACGGCCTGAGCGGCCATCGCATGAGCGTGTACTGCGTCGGCGTGGCCGGGGAGAAGTGCGTGCGCTTCGCCGCCATCCACGGCGACTACGGCCACGTGGCGTCCAAGAACGGCTGCGGCGCCGTCATGGGCAAGAAGCGCCTCAAGGCGGTATGCATCGTGCGCGGCACCGGCGCCCTCCGCGCCCACGATCCGCGCGGGCTCGTCCAGGCCGCGGACGACATCGCCCACGACCTCAAGACCGACCCCGCCACGTCCACCCTCTACAACTTCGGCACGCTGCCCGGCGTGACCAACCTCTACAAGCTGGGCGTGCTGCCCATCAAGAACTACACCACCAACGTGAGCACGGTGGACATGACCGAGTGGGAGCCCGCCAAGCTGCGGGCCGGGTTCGACCACCGCGGGCATCAGTGCAATGCCTGTGGCATGCATCACTGCCACATCCAGGTCATCGGGCGGGGGCAGTTCCAGGGCGAGCGCGTGGACGAGCCGGAGTACGAGGGCTGGTCGGGAGCGGGGTGGACCATCGGCCTCACCGACAAGGAAGCGGTCAGCTGGCTCAACACGCGGGTCGATCGCGCGTGCGTGGACATCAACGAGTTCGGCTGGGTCTGCGGCTGGGTGATGGAGTGCATGGAGAAGGGCTACCTCACCGAGAAGCAGGTCGGCTTCAAGCTCGGATGGGGGGATATCAAGGGCGCCAACCGGCTGATCGAGATGGTCAGTCATCGACAAGGGTTCGGCGACATTCTTGCGGAAGGTATGAAGCGCGCTGCCGAGAAGGTCGGCGGCCCGGCCAAGGACTGCGCGATCTACTTCGAGAAGGGCGCCGTGCCGCGTGGCCACGATCACCGCGGCCGCTGGGAAGAGATGCTGGATGTCGCGACGTCAGGAACGGGAACGATGGAGACCGGCAACCCGACGTTCCCCACCGAGGTCGGCCAGCCCGCGCGCATCAACCCGTTCAACGGTGACGAAGTCGCGCACTACGTCGCGGGGCTCCGCGGCCGGAAGAACTTCGAAGACTCGCTTGGCATCTGCATCTTCACGATCCGGACGCCGCTCGAGAACATCTGCCGCGCACTGAATGCGGCAACCGGCTGGAACATGACCTGGAAGGACGCCGTGTACTTCGGCAACCGGACGGCGGCGATCAACCGCATCGTCTCGCTGCGCTGCGGGATCACGCCGACGGTCGAGAAGCCGTCGAAGCGGTACAGCTCGACGCCGGTCGACGGTCCGGCCAAAGGACAGTCGATCGCGGCGCAGTGGGACAAGATGGTCGACATCTGGTACTCGGATGTCGGCTACGACCGGAAGACGGGCAAGCCGCTTCCCGAGACACTGAGGAAGTACGGGCTCGGAGCTCTCGTGAAAGACGTCTGGGGCCAGAAGGCGTA
>DATEDO010000130.1:0-13619 GCA_035281625.1 Candidatus Methylomirabilota bacterium | reverse complement strand
AGCTGGCCGCGATCTCGGGCAAGGCGCCGGACGCGAAGCTCGTGGACGAGCACATCGCGGCGCTCCGCCAGACGCTCGAGAAGCAGCCGGCCGATCTCACGAGCCGTTATGCGCTCGCCCGCGCCTACGTGGCGAAGGGGCAGACGAAGGAGGCGGAGGCCGAGCTCACGCGCATCCTCGAGACCGCGCCGGGATTCGCCCCCGCCAACATGGCCATGGCGCTCCTGCGTTTCAGCGAGCGGCGCGGGGACGAGGCGGTGGAGTACCTACGCGCAGTCGTGCGCACCACCCCCAACGACCCCCAGGCGCATCTCCTCCTCGCCGAGTATTTCGAGCGGACGGGGAACTCCACGATGGCGATCGAGCACTACGAGGCGGCGACGCGCGCGGCCCCGGCGCGCAACGATGCCAAGCTGCGGCTGGCCGCGCTCTATGCCCAGGCGGGCCGGCTGGATGAGGCGCTGCCCCGCGCGCGCGACGTCGTGGACGCGGCGCCCCGCCTGGCGGAGGCGCGCTACGTGCTCGGCGACGTCCACCTCCGGCGCGGCGAGGCGGCCGAGGCCGCGGAGGCCTTCAGCGCGGCTCTGCGGCTCGACCCGAAGCACGCCGGCGCGCAGCTCGGCCTCGGAATCGCCGCCGAGCAGCGCGGCGAGACGAGCCGGGCCATCGAGGCCTACGCGCGGGCGCGGCAGCTTGCCCCCGACGACGCCCGCCCCTACAACAATGGCGCCTGGCTGCTCGCGACCCAGGGCAAGCAGCTGGACGAGGCCCTCAGCCTGGCCCGCAAGGCCAACGAGTTGGTGGCGAGCGACAAGGCCCTCGCCCAGTGGGTCCCCGCCATGAAGGACACGCTCGGCTTCGTCCACTTCAAGCGGGGCGAGTACGCGCAGGCGGAGCCGCTGTTACGGGACGCGGCCACCCGCTCACCCAACGTGGGGACCTTCCACTACCACCTCGCGCTCACCTACGAGCGGATGGGCCGGCGTGACGACGCGCGGGTGAGCGCCCTGCGCGCGACCCGGCTGGACGACAAGCTCGCGGCGGACCCCGAGGTGCGGGAGCTGCTGAAGCGGGTGGGCGGCTGACGCCCTAGCCGGTGCCGCCGGCGAGCGCCTTGTAGAGCTCGAGCCCCACCGCGGAGATGTCCGAGCGGGTCTCGATGGGCAGGCCCGCATTGGTCCAGGCCCCGAGGCCGCCCTTGAGGATCAGCACGTTCTTGAAGCCGAGCTTCCGCAGCTCGCGCGCCGCCTTGGCGCTGGTCTGCTCGTCCGGCGACGTGCAGTAGGACACCACCGGGCGGTTCACGTCCAGCTCGAGCCCGCTCACCCCGCTCGTGAGCTCCTCCGGAGCGAGGCGGATGGAGCCCGGGATCTTCAGCGGCAGGGTGTCGTAGGCTTCCGGCGTGCGCACGTCGAGGATCTGCGGCTGCTTCCCGCCTTCGAGGAGCTTGATCACCTCGAAGGGAGCGACCCGATAGCGGTTCTTCTGCCAGCGCACGAGGAACTGGGCGCCGTAGCCGCTCGCGCTGAGAAAGGTCACCCCCACCGCCACCCAGAACCAGGGGAACGGCCGCGGGGGCGGGTTCTTGACGTACTCCCGGGTCTCCGCGCCGAGGCGCTTGACGTCGGGGAGATTCGGAACGAGGGCGTCGGCCTTCTCGAGCTGGCGCAGGGCCCCCCGGTAGTCCTCGGTGAAGAACTCCCGCAGGGCCGCGTGCCACGCCTCGTTGAAGCGGCTGGTGCCGTCGAGCTTCACGTCGGTGCCCTTGACGAACTCGCGAACGGCGTCGGTGGGAATGACGAAGTTGAAGCCCTGGACGATGGAGCCTTCTGCGCCCGGCGCCAGTGACACGAAGGTCAGCACACCGACGACCTGCCCCGCCTGGTTGACGGCCGGCCCGCCGGAGTTGCCGAAGGTCGCGGGGGCGTCGGTCTGGATCACCGGTTGATTGGACACGTCCTCCTTGAGACCGGACACCGCCCCGTTGGTCACCGAGGCATCCAGGGACGCGGACTTGTTCAGCAGCTCGTGCGAGAGCACGACCCCCGGGAATCCCAGGATGTGCAAGGGGTCGCCGATCTGGACGCGGGTGTCGGCCAGGGGGAGCACGGGGTACGCCTCCCCCGGCACCTTCAGCAGGGCAAGATCGCGTCCCGACATGACGCCAGGCTCCGCGCTCACGGGCGGGACGTACTTCACCACCTCCGCCTTGTGGCGTATCCCGCTCGGGATCACGACCGTGACCTGCGGCGTGAGCTTCACCTTGGTCGTGGGCAGCACCGCGTCGAGCAGCTTGCGCTTGATGGCGTCCTCGACCTCCGGCCTCTCGCCGGGGTTGATCCCGCGCTTGGCGAGCGCGGCCGGGAGACAGGCGGCGGACACCGCCCGCTGGGCCTGCTGGTTGACCAGCCAGCGGGGCGGCTGATGCGCCGGTTGCACGACGTGGCCGTTGGTGATGATCCAGCCACGGCCGTCGATGAACCACCCCGTGCCCGTCTCCCGGAACACCGGGGGCGTCACCGTCTGGGTGCCGCCGCCGCAGTCGAGCGTCACCTCCGCGGCCACCTCCGCGCTCACCAGCACCACCGCCGGTCTCACGCGGAGGAACATCTCCTGGATGGTCACGTTCCGGGCCGCGCCGGCGGGGCGGGCCGCGCCCGGCACCAGCGCGAGGAGGGTTGTCAGCGCGACGGTAATCCGGCGTACCATAGGGGACACGGCGACAATTCTATACCACTCCCCATCATCGAGGACCACGCATGAGCCGTCAGATCGGAGACGTCCCCACCAAGACCTACAAGCCCGGCGAGTTCATCTTCCGCGAGGGAGACGACGCCAAGGGCGAAGCCTTCATGGTGCACGAGGGCAAGGTCGAGATCCGACGGCAGTTCGGGGGCGAGGACCGCGTGCTGCGCGTGCTCGGCAAGGGCGATCTCCTCGGCGACCTGGCGCTCTTCCGCAACGCGCCGCGCTCGGCCAACGCGGTGGCGGCCGACGCCGTGACCCTCCTCGTGATTCCCTCCAACCGGCTCGAGCACCTGGTGCGCTCGAATCCCGCTCTGGCCCTGGCGCTCATCAAGCAGCTCGCCTCGCGCATGCTGGAAGCAGAGGACCGCGCGCGCGACACCGAGGAGCGCGGGCGGGAGAAGAGCTAGAGCCGGAACGACTCGGCGGCGAGCCCCGCGATGTGGCGGCCGATGGCCAGCGAGGCGGTGGCGGCGGGCGAGGGCGCGTTGAGCACGTGGATGGCGCCCTCGGTCCGGCTGATCTTGAAGTCGTCCACCAGCGAGCCGTCGGGGCTCACCGCTTGCGCGCGCACGCCCGCGCCGCCCGGCTCGATGTCCCCGGCCTGGATGGCGGGGACCAGGCGCTGGAGCGAGGCCACGAACGCGCCCTTGCTGAGCGAGCGATATACCTCGTAGGCGCCCATCTTCCAGTACCGCATCCCCATGTTCCAGAAGCCGCGGTAGGTGAAGGTGCGCAGCGCCTCGCCCACCCGCACCGTGCTCTTGGTGTAGCCCTCGCGCGCCAGGGCGAGGACGGCGTTGGGGCCGGCCTCGACGTCACCGTGGACGGTGCGGGTGAAGTGCACGCCGAGGAAGGGGAAGCGCGGGTCGGGCACGGGGTAGATGAGGCCGCGCACGAGCGAGCGCCGCTCGGGGCGCAGCATGTAGTACTCGCCGCGAAAGGGAATGATCTGCACCTCGGGGCGGATGCCCATGAGGGCGGCCACGCGGTCGGAGTGGAGCCCCGCGCAGTTGATCAGGTAGCGCGTGGCCACCGGTCCCGCCTCCGTCTCCACGGTGAGACCGCTGCCGTCCCGCCGGATGCTCCGCACCCCGGCGCGGGTCAGGACCTCGGCCCCACGCTGGGCGATGAGGGCCGCCATCTTCGCGGAGACCTCCGTGTAGTCCACGATCCCGGTGGCGGGCGACAGCATGCCGCGCACGGCGCGCACGTGCGGCTCCCACTCGCGGATCTCGTCGCCCGACACGACCTTGAGGCCCGGCACCCCGTTGGCGGTGCCCCGCTCGTACAGCGTGTTGAGCCGCGGCACCTCCTCCTCGTCGGTGGCCACGATGACCTTGCCGCAGCGCTCGTAGCCGATCCCGTGGGCGTCGCAGAACTCCGTCATGAGCCGCGCCCCTTCCACACACAGGCGCGCCTTGTAGGAGCCGGGCTTGTAGTAGATGCCCGAGTGGATCACCCCGGAGTTGTGGCCGGTCTGATGCGCGGCGATCTTCGGCTCCTTGTCGAGCACGACGACGCGCGCCCGAGGATGCCGCTCGGTGAGGTTGACCGCGGTGGCCAGGCCGAGGATGCCGGCCCCGATGATGGTGACGTCGGCGGTCTTGGGCATGGCCCGCACAATAGCACGCCGCGCCTCACGCCGGCCGTGTCGGCCCCCTGACGGAAGTCGTCGCGAGCCTGACGGGCGCCCCGGGCCGCCACGCCTCAAACTCCAATGATTTCAGCCTGTTGACCGGGGGACAGGTCTGGCATCCCCCGTGCTCCCCATAGGTGCGGACGGCGGGGTGTCCACCCCCGTCGGTGACCGAACAGGAGGACGTCATGCAGAAGACGCTGGCTCTGATTCTTCTCGCGATGGCTCCCGTGGCCACGCTTAGCCCTACGGAAGTGGTGCAGTCGGGCATCGAGCAGGTGGTGCAGGCCGTCCAGGACTACGATCCCGCGCACCCGAATGGGGCGGAGAAGCGGCGCGTGGAGCTCCGCCGCGTGGCCGGCCGCCTGTTCGACTTCAACGAGATGGCCCGCCGCACGCTGGCCCGGCACTGGAGCGACCGCACGCCGGGCGAGCGCGAGGAGTTCGTGGCGCTGTTCCGGGACCTCCTCGAGCGCTCCTACCTGTCGCGCCTCGAGAACTACTCGGGCGAGCGCATCGTCTACCTGGGCGAGACCGTGGACGGGGAGTTCGCGACGGTGCGCTCCAAGATCATCACGGGGTCCAGCTCGGAGACCACGCTCTCCTACCGCCTGCACCTCGTGGGGCAGCGGTGGGCGGTCTACGACATCCTCGTCGAGGGCGTGAGCTTCGTGGGAAGCTACCGGAGCCAGTTCAACCGCATCATCTCCAAGGGCTCCTACGAGGATCTCGTCCGCAAGCTGCGGCAGGAGAAGGCGGAGAGCAGCGTGCGCATCGAGCGGACGTCGGGGGTCGTTGCCCCCTAGCGGCAGCCCCGGCCCCCAGGCTCAGTCCAGGACGAGCGTGATGGGGCAGTGGTCCGAGCCCTGGACCGCCGGCAGGATGCCGGCGGCCTTGACCCGGCCGCGCAGCTCCTCGGAGACGAAGAAGTAGTCGATGCGCCAGCCCACGTTGCGGGCGCGCGCGCCCGTCTTCATGTCCCACCAGGTGTAGTGCCCCGCCTCCGGGGTGAAAAGGCGGAAGGTGTCGCAGTAGCCGGCCCCGATGAAGCGGCTCACCCACTCCCGCTCCTCCGGCATGAAGCCCGAGGTCTTCTCGTTCTCCTTGGGACGGGCCAGGTCGATCTCGGTGTGCGCGGTGTTCACGTCCCCGCACACGATCACGCCCTTGCCGCCCTTCCGGAGCCCTTCCGTGAAGGTCAGGAACTCGCCATAGAAGGTGAGCTTGTGGGCCAGGCGCTCCGGCCCCATGCCCCCGTTGGGGAAATAGACGTTCAGCAGGTGGAACTCCGGCAGCTCGGTATGGACGACGCGTCCCTCCGCGTCCAGCGCGGGCGAGCCGAAGGTGGTGCCCACGTGCACGGGCTCCTCGTGGAGATAGGTCACCACACCGCTATAGCCCTTCTTCTCGGCGAAGGCCCAGTAGGACCGGTAGCCGCCGGGGGTGCGCATCTCCTCGGTGAGCTGCTCGGCTTGCAGCTTGGTCTCCTGCACGCACACCACGTCGGCCTTCTGGGTCTCGAGAAAGTCGAGGAAGCCCTTCTTCCACGCCGCCCGCAGGCCGTTCACGTTCCAGGACACGAGGATCATCGCGGGCCAGTGTATGGCCTCGTGATCCGGAACTCAACTCAGGCGCCGGAGCGGGGGGACTCCTTGAGCACCTCGGCGATGACGGCGCGGATTCGCTCGAGGTCCACCGGCTTGGTCAGGGATGCGTCCACGAGGGCGTCCTCGAGCAGCTCGGCGGGGATCTCCTTCCCGGAGAGCATGATCACGCGGCAGCCGTTCGCCCGCCGCCGGGCGGCGCGGGCGATCTCCCAGCCGCTCGCCCCCGGGAGGAGCAGATCGGTCAGCACGACGTCGAACGTCTGCCGCTCGAGCTCGTCGAGGGCGGCCCGGCCGGTGCCGTGGACGGTGAGCACGCATCCCAGGCCACCGAGGAACTCGCCCAGGATGTCGCGGAACTCACGCTGATCGTCGACCACGAGCACGCGGAGGCCGGAGCGGAGCGCCGGCTCGCTCGAGGCGCCCACCGGGCCCGGCCGGCTCTCCGCGCTCGGCAGGATGATGGTGAAGGTGGTGCCGCGGCCCTGCTGGCTGGCCACCGAGATGGTGCCGCCGTGGCTCGCCACGAGGTCCTTGGCCGAGGAGAGCCCGAGCCCCGTGCTCCCTGCGGACTTCGTGGTGAAGAATGGAGTGAACACCCGCGCCCGCACCTCCTCCGTCATTCCCACCCCGGTGTCGGACACGCGCAGGACGATCCAGGCGCCGTCGCGGGCGGTCTCGAGGGTCACTTCCCCGCCCGCGGGCATGGCCTCGAGGGCGTTGAGGATGAGGTTGACCAGCACCTCGCGGAGCGCGCTCGACTGCCCCGAGACCAGCACGGGCTGAGGCGACAGCCGCGAGCACAGGTGGACGGTCACGCCCAGCCCCTGCGCCACCGTGATGAGATGCGGCTGGATGAACTCCACCGCGTCGGCGACGGCGGCGTTGAGGTCGAACACGGTGAATGGGACCTCCTGGGGCGGCCGCGCGATGTCGCGCAGGCGCTTGAGCAGCTCGGCAGCGTCGAGGGCGCCCTTCTGGATGGACAGGAGCCCCTTGCGGAGCTGCCCGCTGTCGATGGCCCCCCTCTCGACCTGCCCCAGCATCAGCTCCACGCGACCCAGGAGCACGGAGAGGATGTTGTTGAAGTTGTGCACCACTCCACCCGCGACCTTGCTGATCACTTCCGAGCGGGCGATGCGACGCTCGACGTGCGGATCCTCGATGGCGGGTCTAGGCATCGCGGTCTCCCGCCGTGCGCTCCACCGTGAGCGGCAGCAGCACGGTGAAGGTGGTCCCGACTCCCGGCGTGCTCCGGAAGCCGATGCTCCCGCCGTGGTCCTCGACGATCTTGTGGGTGAGGGCGAGGCCGAGCCCCGTCCCCGCGGCCTTGGTGGTGAAGAAGGGGTCGAACACTTTCTCGGCCTCCGAGGGAGAGATCCCGCTTCCGGTGTCCTCGATCTCGATGCGAACGCGGCGGCCGCCCCCGCCGCGCCCGGCGGAGTCGGCGAGCCGGTGCCAGCCGGTGCGCACGGTGAGTTGGCCTCCCGGCCCCATGGCGGCGATGGCGTTGCTCACGAGGTTGACGAACGCCTCGTACAGGCGCTCCGGGTCGGCGGTGATGCTGGGCACCTCTCGCGCGTACTCCCGTGTCACCGCGATCTCCTTGGCGTCGAGCTCGTTGGCGTAGAGCTCGAGCACGCGGTCGAGGACGGTGGGCAGGACCAGCGGGGCCGGCTGCAGGCGGCTCGGCCGCGCCAGCTCGAGGAGCTGCTCGACGATGCCGTTGATGCGGTCGAGCTCGTGCGGCACCACCCGCATGAACGTCTCGCGGAAGCGGGCGTCCTCGAACTTGCGCGGGATGATGCGGGTGAAGGTGCGGAGCGACGCCAGGGGGTTCTTGATTTCATGGGCCAGCCCGGCGGCCAGAGTGCCGAGGGCGGCGAGACGATCGGAGCGGCGGAGCTGGCCCTCGAGCTCTCGGACCTGGCTCACGTCGCGGAAGACCCCCACCACGCCGAGGTCCTTGCCCTCGAGTCCGCGGAGCGGGGCGGTGCTCATCTCCACGGGCACGGTCGTCCCGTTGCGCCGGCGCAGGCTCAGCGACACGTTGGCGGTGCCCGCGCGGCTGGAGAGGGTTTCCATGAGGATCTCCGCCACCTCCGGCGTGTGGGCGAACGCCTCCGTGCAATACCGCCCCAGGATGTCGCCGGAGAAGAGCCCGGTGAGGAGCTCGGCGGAGGGATTCACGGTGGCCACGCGGCCGTCGAGGTCGAGGGTGACGATACCGCTGGTGATCGAGGAGAGGATGCTGTCGGTGTAGCTCTTGAGATCGGCGACCTCCTGGAAGCGGTCGCGCAACGACTCGTGGGTGGTCTCGAGGTCCAGGCGCTGCTGCCGGAGCTGGGCGGTCATGTGGTTGAAGACCACCGCGAGCTGGCCGATCTCGCCGAATCCGGTGGGGGCGACGCGCGGCACCAGCTCACCCCGGGCGATGGCTTCCACGCCCGCGGCAAGCTCCCGCAGCGGCCGGGCGATGGCGCGGGCGACCAGGGCCGCCGCGAAGCCGCCCACGAGCAGCGTGATGAGGGTGAGCCCGGCGAGCTGCACCCGCGTCCAGAAGATCTGCCCCTCCATCCGGCTCTTCGACATGCCCACCCGCACCGTGCCCCAGCGCTGCGGGCCCACGAGCACGGGGACCGCGAAGTCGTACACGCGCTGGCCTCGGGGTCCGTACACCGCCTCTTGCACGAGCAGCATGTCCGCCTGCACCGCCTGCTGGTCGATCGGGGTGGTGAGGGCGCGCCCCACCAGCTCCGGCTGCTTGCTGTGGGCGGCGACCTTGCCCTCCACGTCGAGCACGATGGCGTAGACCACGTCCTGGTTGGTAGCGGCGACGCCGGCGACGTTCTGCTCGAGGGCGGTGAAGCTGTAGAGGACGAGCGGGCCCGACGAGATGGCGGCGAGGTCCCGGGTGATGACCTCCCCCAGCCGCAGGCCCTCGCCGATGATGGCGGTGCGCTGCCGGTACTCCACCACCATGATCACGCCCGCCATCACCACCAGAAAGATCAAGATGGTGCCGGCGAGGAGCCGGGCCTGGAGCGAGTCGAGCCGGCGGCGAATGCCGTCCAGGAGGCGGTGGACGCTCACTTGCGCTCCTCCAGCCACACCTTGCGGAGCGGGATGTACGCATCGCCCAACCCGCTCACCTCGACGCTGCGCACGTAGCCCTGGAACAGCCGCTCGAAGTCGTAGTGCCAGACCGGAACCACCGGCGCCTCCTCCACCAGGATGGGCTCGATCCGCTTGTACAGCTCGATGCGGCGGGGGTAGTCCGGCTCGCGGCGGGCCTGGATCAGCAGCTGGTCCACGGTGGGGCTCGCGTAGCCGGTGACGTTCCGGGCGCTGCGCGAGTAGAAGAGGGGGAACAGGAAGCTGTCGGGATCGGGAGCGTCGGCGTGCCACGCGTAGAGGAACATGGGCAGCTTCCCGTCGGCGAGCAGCTTCGAGAACGTCGGCCAGTCCGTCTCGTACCTCACCTCGGTGCGGATCCCCACCGCGGCGAGCTGGGTCTTGACGGTGTCGAGCTCGCGCTCGATCCGCGGGCTCTTCACGCTCGACCAGAGGGGAATCAGGGGGATGCCGCGGCCCTCGGGGTACCCGGCGATGCGCAAGAGCTCGCGCGAGCGCGCCGGCGCGTACGGCGTGCCCTTGACCTGCTTGGTGTAGCCCGGCATGCCCGGGGGGAAGATCCCCAGGGCGGGCTGGAACCGGTCGGCGAAGATCTGCTGCAGGATACCCTCCCGATCCACCGCGTGAGCGATCGCCTGGCGCACCCGCACGTCGTGGAGGGGGCGGAAGCGCGTGTTCAGGCCGTAGAACCGGACGCTGAAGGTCGGGCGTCGCACGAACTGATAGCGGGGATCGTTCGTCTTGCCGCGGCAGAGCGGCGGCACCGGGCTCTCTTCGAGGTGCCCCTGCGCGAACTCCTGGCACATGAGGTCGCTGGTCTCACCGGGGAAGATTCGAAAGACGAGGCGGGCCAGCCGCGGGGCCCCGCCGTAGTAGTCGGGGTTCGCGGTCAGCACGATCTCCTTCCCGCGATCCCAGCGGCCGAACCGGAAGGCGCCCGTGCCCACGGGATGCATCCCGAACGCGGCGCCCTGCTGCTCGACGAGGTCCTTGGGGACGATCTTGGTGTGTCCCATCGCGAGGAGCGACACGAAGGGCGTGAGGGCCTCGGTGAGGCTCACCTCCACCATGTAGCGGTCGAGGGCGCGCAGGCCGGACACGCCGGGGGTGCGCCCCTCGCGATACTCCCGGGCACCGCGAATGGTGGAGAAGAAGTCGGTGGCCCCGAACGGCACCTTGGGGTCGAGCAGGCGGGTGAGCGAGAAGACGACGTCCTCGGAGGTGAGCTCGCGGCCGTGGTGAAACCGCACGCCCTGACGGAGCGTGAAGGTCCACACGAGGCCGTCGCGGGAGGCCTTCCAGTAGCGGGCGAGAGCCGGCATGACGGTGAGCGTCTGGTCGTACTGGACGAGACCGTCGAAGATCTGCTCCGCCACGGACCGTCCATAGGTGTCGCTGACGCGCAGAGGATCGAGCGTCGCCGGATCGTTGTGCAGCGGGCGCCGATACGTCCCGCTCGGCGTGACGGGCGGCGTGCCCCGCTCCTGCGCCACCGCCGGCGCGGCGAAGCCATCGCCGAGGACCGTGACGAGGAACAGGGCAAGAGCGCGCAAGGGGGGGCCGAAGCCCCCCCTCGCCGCTCGAGGGCAACAGGAACCTGGCACTGCCGGTGACGCGACCGTGGTCGTACTTAGTCCCCGCCGCCGCTCCCGTCAGCCGTGCCGATGGCCTGGAAGATCTGGGTGGACTCGGACGTGCCCGACTCGATCACCGGACCGACGAGCAGGAATGACGCAAGGATGGCCATGACCGCGAGGAGCTTCGTCATCGTTCTTCCTCCCATGAAGTGAGGCTCGTGGCGAGGCGGCCTCCCCATGAGGCCCTCCGCCGACGCGGGAGGTCCAGAGCAAATCGAACGCCATCCCACGAGCGTGGACGGGGACGCGAAAGTCCCCGGAACTTCGAACGTTTCGAAATGCCGACCGCAGGGCGGCGCGCGCGCCGGTGCCCCGCCGGCGGGGCATGGAGGCGTCCTCGCGCGCTTCCAGAGGGAAAATACACAAGGACGACGAGCAGATACACGCCATGCACCGCGCACAGTGCACCGGGCGGCGGCAGGGCAGCGCTAGCGGTCGGCGTCGCCCCGCTTCAGATTCCATCGCGCCATCTTCACCTTGAGCGTGTTGCGATGCATGCCGAGCAGCCGGGCCGCCTCGCTCTGGTTCCAGTCCACGCGATCGAGGCACCGGCGGACGATCTGGCGCTCGAAGTCGTCGTGGGCCGACTCGAGGTCGAGCGCGGCATGCGCGTTGGCGCTGACGCGAGCGTCGGGAATCATGAATTCCAGGGGGAGGTCGGACAGCCGGATGAGCGGCCCGTCGGCGAGGGCCACGCAGCGCTCGATGACGTTCTGGAGCTCCCGCACGTTGCCGGGCCATGCGTACTCGGACAGCGCGCTCAGCGCCTCGGGCGCCACCCCCGTCACCGGCTTGCCGAAGTGCTGGCGGTAACGCCGGATGAAGTGGTCGGTGAGGACGCCGATGTCCTCACGCCGGTCGCGAAGGGGCGGCATGTGCACCTGCACCACATTGAGGCGATAGAAGAGATCTTCCCGAAACGTCCCCGCCCCCACGCCCTGGCGGAGGTCGGCGTTGGTGGCGGCGATGATGCGGACGTCGAGCTTGATGGTGTGGGTGCCGCCCACCCGCTCGATCTCGCGCTCCTGGAGCACGCGGAGGAGCTTGATCTGCATCTCCGACCGGAGCGAGCCGATCTCGTCCAGGAACAGCGTCCCGCCCTGGGCCAGCTCGAATCGGCCGAGCTTGCGCTGGAAGGCGCCGGTGAAGGCCCCGCGTTCGTGCCCGAACAGCTCGGACTCCATGAGGCTCTCCGGGATGGCGGCGGGATTGACCGCGACGAACGGTCGCTCCCGGCGCGGCCCCTGCCGGTGAATGGCGCGGGCGAGGAGCTCCTTGCCGGTGCCGCTCTCTCCCGTGATGAGCACGGTGGCGGTGGTGCGGGCGATCTGGCCGACCAGCGCCGACACCTTTCGCATCTGGGCGGACTGGCCCACCATCTCGTACGTGTCCTCGCGCCGGGCCAGCTCGGATCGAAGGAACACCACCTCGCGCTCGAGGGCGCGCTTCTCCAGCGCGCGGCGGATGAGCGCGAGCACCTCGTCCTCGTCGAACGGCTTGGTGAGATAGTCGAGCGCGCCCAGCTTCATCGCCGATACCGCGGTCCGCACCGTCTTCACCGCGGTGATGAGAATGACGTCCAGCTGCTCGTCGAGGCCCTTGATGCGCTCCAGCACCTCGAGCCCGTCCATGCCCGGCAGGCGGATGTCCAGCAGCACGAGGTCGACCTGACAGGAGCGCACGATGTCCAGCGCCTGCTGGCCGTCGGGGACGTCGAGAACCTCGAACTCGTCCTCCAGGATCAGCCGGAACGATTCCCGCAGCCCGGGATCGTCGTCGACGACCAGGATGGTGGGGCGAATGGGGCGGCTGGTCTCGGGCGCGTCCACGTCTCCTCCCCTGTGCGCTGGGTGCGGGACGCGGCAACTATACAGGAATCGGTCAGGGCCGGGCGGTGAATCTCCTCGAGGGCTGGCCGATGTGGATGTGCGCGCCGGTGGACGAGCCCGGCACCGCCTGGCGCACCGCCACGAAGGGGATGTTCTGGGCCTGCAGATAGGCCATCAGGGATTGCCCCTCCGGACTATCCGGGTGCACGGCCACGTCGACCGCGTTGCGATGGTCGAATCCGATGCGGTCATGGGCCGGGCTTTGTCCGTATGCGCTGACGGGCAGCGCACGCCCGAAGCGATTGCCGAAGAAGCGCTCCACGCGGGGCAGATCGCCGAGCGTGAAGAGCGCAGTGCCGTTGAAGCGGATGAACACGCCGGTGGCCATGTACCCACCCGCGGGCAGCGGCGTCTTCGCCAGCTCGGCATGCAGGGCGGCCTCGCCGATGACGGACTGGCGGATGTCGTTCGCGTCCTTGATCGCCCGATCCGTCTCCTCGACCTTGCGGTTCGTCGCGGCGAGCAGCTCTTCGGCGATCTCGAGCTCGCGGCGGGAGATGATCTGGCGCTGGAAGAGGTCGCGCCGGACCTCGACCATCTCGGCCAGGGCCTCGGCGTCGCTCTGGTACGCGGCGCGCATGCGCTCGAGGCTCGCCACGTACTCGCGCGTGGTCCGGACGATCTCGGCGGCGATGCGGTCCGCCTCGGCGGCCTGGCGCGACGAGCTGGAGGGACGCGAGGCCGCGCCCGGCCCGCGACTCTGCGCGGCAACGGGCGCGGCCCCGAGCAGCAGCACGGCGAGGAGCGCGACGGGGAGCGACGGCGGCCTCACCCTTTGATTGTAGCCCGGGGCCCAAGCGCGGCCCCGGGCCGGACGACGTGCTCTCGGTCTCAGCGAATTCGGCCCAGCGCGCCGCCGACAGCGCCGGTCGTACCGCCCAAGGCCCCACCGATACCGCTGGTGGCGCCCCCGACGGCGCCAGTCGCGCCGCCCACCGCGCCACCGATGCCGCTGGTGGCGCCCCCGAGG
>DATEDO010000129.1:0-46571 GCA_035281625.1 Candidatus Methylomirabilota bacterium | reverse complement strand
GCCCCTTCGCCACGTAGGCGCGGGCGAGCGCATAACGGCTCGTGAGATCGGCCGGCTGCTTCTCGAGCGTCTGGCGGAGCGCCGCGATGTGCTCGTCCACGAGCTTCGCGTCCGGCGCCTTGCCCGAGATCGCGGCCAGCTCGATGCGGACCTGGGGCATGCGGGGCTCGATCTCGAGCGCGCGCTCGTAGGACTTGCGCGCCGCCTCGACCTGCCCCCGCATCACGAGGGCTCGACCGAGGTAGTAGTGGCCGAGCGCCAGGCGAGGATTCGCCTTGATGGCCTGCTCGAACTCCTTGATCGCTTCCGCGGGCTCCGCCTTTCCGAGCTGGGCGAGGCCCGCGATCAGGCGCGCGGGGACGAAGGCCGAGCCCGCCCCGACGAATCGCTCCACCGTGCGGAGCGCGTCGTCATAGCGCCCCTTCTGCAGGTAGAGCTCGGCGAGCTGGAGGTGGAGCTCGGGGACTCGCGCATTCGCCTGCGCGACCGGCTCGAGCACCTGAATCGCCTGATCGTAGCGGGTCTCCCGCGTGTAGAGGGCGGCGAGCGCGCTGGCCGCCGTCGCATGCCCCGGGGCTCCCGCCAGCACGCCGTGGAGATGCACGATGGCCTCCTGATCCTTCCCGCCGGCGAGAGCCAGCCGGGCGAGCGCGAAGCGCGCGGCGGGATAGGTGTCATTGGCCTTGAGGGCGCGCCGGTATTCCGCGACCGCCTTCGCGGCGTCCCCGCGCGCGAGGTAGACGTTCCCGAGCTGGGTGATCAGCGCCGCCGTCTCGCCGTGACTCTTGACGAGGGCCTGCAGGAAGCTCGCGGCCTCGTCGTACTGCTTCGCGCGGACCAGCGCGTTGACCTTGGCCGCCACCGCGAATTGGCTGTGCGGGTCCGCCTGCAGCGCCGCCTCGTACTGGCGGAGCGCGGCCTCGGGCTGCTTGGTGAAGTCGAGGAGCTGGCCGAGCGCCAGCCGGGCCGCCGCGAGGTCGGGCTTCACCTCGATGGCGCGGGCGTACATCTCTTGCGCGCGCCCGATATCCTTCCGGGCGAGATAGATGCGCCCCAGGACTTCGTAGGCCTCGGCGCCCTGCGGGTCCAGCCGGCGTGCGGTCTCGGCGGCGGCGATCGCCTCATCCCAGCGTGCCAGCCTGGCGAGCGCCAGCGCCCGCTGCAGATGGTAGATGGGCTGCCTGGCCATCCCAGAGCCGAGCGCCGCGTAGATGTCCAGGGCCTCGGGGATCTGACCTGCCTGCGCATACGCGACGCCCAGACTGAAGCGCGCATTGGTGTTGGTGGGCGCGGCCCGCAGCACTTCCTGGAACTCCACGATGGCCTTGTCCGGGCGATTCGCGGCCAGGGCCGCATGGGCGAGCAGATAGCGCGCGACCACGAAGGTGGGGAAGCGCTTGACGAGCGGATCCAGCACCGACAACGCGCTCTCCGGCCGGTCGTTGCGGAGATACACCTCGCCGAGCGCGAGCTGGAAGCGCGGCGACCAGGCCTGGCGCGGCAAGGAGTCGAGCTCGTGCACCGCGGCTGCCCACTTCCCCTGGGCGCTCAGGACCGCGCTTCGCGCCAGCCGCACGCGTGCGTTGTGCGGGTCCTCATGGCGTGCCCGATCGGCGATCTCGCGAGCGGCGGGCAGCGCGTTCTGTCGCAGGAGGGCCAGGGCCAGACCCGCCATCGCCTCCGGATCTTTCGGGTTCTTGGCCAGGACACCTCGGAATGCCTGTTCCGCGTCCTTGAAGCGCTCGGCGCGCGCCAAGGCTTCGCCGTACGCCTGCTGGATCTCCAGGCGGTCGGGCCCGAGCCGCAGCGCTTCCTGGAGAAGGCGCAGTCCCCGCCCAGCGTCGCCGCGGCCGCTCGCCGCCGCGCCCATCAGGTAGGGGCCGTACGGATTCTCCGGGTCGGCGCCTGCGATGACTTCTCCGATACCCTGACACGACTCCCAGTCCTCCAGGGCGAGGAGCGTGCGTCCAAGCTCCGATTGGATCTCGATCGACGCGGGCTCGAGGCGGGCGGCCTTGCTGAGCTCACGCGCGGCGTCTTCGTCCCACGATTTCTCTCGGTACGCCCCCGCGAGCGCGCGTAGCGCGGGGACGAAGTCCCCGTCCACTTGCAGCGCATTGCGGTACTCGATGATCGCCTCGTTGGGACGTCCCTCCCCCTGGTACTTCCGACCGCGCTCGTAATGGCCCTGCTTCTTGGCGGCGGGATCCTGGGCGCAGGACATCAGGAGAGCGGGCACGAGCGCGAGGGTGGCCAGGGCGGGGAGCAGCACCCCTCGCACGCCGGACGGGCCCATCCGACCGCGCCGCGCACGCCGCATGACGGTCAGTATATTCATCCTCTCGGGATCTTACGGGCGGTGGGCCCGCCCTGGCCTCTCGGTACGCCGATCGCAGAGAAGGCCGGATTGGGAGGTCACAGTGCTATCCTCCGCCATGGTCAGCGATACATGATCATCAGAGGTTGGAGCCCCGAGGCCGCCAACTCGTCGAAGAAGTTTACAATCAGCCCCCGGTAGGAACTGCATGTTTGGCAAGAGCCTGATTTTGAACAAGTAATGGAATGGCATCCCGCGTGCACATCAGTGGCGGCTACAGGCTTCTCCAGGGCAGTGCAGGTCGAAAGGATACGTGAAATGCTCTTGGGACAGGTCGGCAGGTGGGTGCTGGGAGTGTCGATGGGAGCGTCGCTCGTGCTTGCGGCGTCGGCTACCCCCAGCCACGCTACCGCGGTGACGTTGACCGGAAGCGGCACCGGCAGTCGCAGTGCCTCCGCGACCTTCGACAACGTGTCCTTCTTCGGCTTCAACTTCCTCCAGGTCACCCTCACCAATACGGCGACCTATGATCCCACCTCGAGCTCTCAGATCCTGACGGCAATGTTCTTCAATCTGCCTGGAAATCCCACGCTGACGAGGGTGGGAGCCTTCCTCCCCGACGGCAACACCGTGAAGGGCATCAACCCCGACCCGTCCAACCTCGGCGGCGAATGGGCCTACAAGTCCGGGTTGTCGGTGGGGGGATTCAGCCAGGGCATCTCCTCGGCGTCGCTCGGGCTCTTCGGCTCTGGCGATCGGTTCCCCGGGAGCAACCTGCAAGGTCCGGATTCTCCGGAAGGCATCCAGTACGGGATCAGCACCGAGAACGACACGAGCGGCAACGACGATGGTGGTTTGTCCGGCCAGCAGCTCGTTCGCAATACGGTGGTCTTCTATCTGGGGGGCATCAGCGCCGGGTTCGATCCCCTGTCGTCGATCACAAGCGTGCGTTTCCAGTATGGTACGGATCTGGCGTCATCCCCGTATCTCAACAGTGAGTACCACGGCCCTGCGACCCGCGTACCCTATCCGTCCTCGCTCGCATTGCTCGGCTTCGGGGCGCTGGGCGCCGTCCTCATCGTCCGTCGCCGCGCGGTGCTCGGCCTGGTTCGCGGCTAGCCACCTCCCTTCGCGAGATTCCACGGGCGCCGGACGCTCTCCGGCGCCCGTGTTGCGTTCAGCGGTCCCACGAGGCTAGTACCCCAGCGCCCCTCCATCCGCTCGCGGATCCGAGCCGCCCTCGAGGCCACCGGCGCCGCCCTCCCGCCAGATGGCGTGGGCGTGCCCGAAGAGATCGTCCCAGCCCTCGCCCATCTTCACGTCGTGGCCGCGCTCCGCGAGGTCACGGGCGACCGCGGCCGGGTAGCGGCCCTCGAGGTTGAGCGCCCGCGTCGCCACCCCCCAGGTGCGGCCGTAGAGCCAGCGCGGCGCCTCCACGCAGGCCTGGGTCCCGAGCCCGCGCCGCAGCCGGCGCGTGAGCACCGCGGCCTGGGTCTGGGGCTGGCCTTCGCCGCCCATGGTGCCGTAGACCATGCGCGGGCGACCGCCCTCCAGGTACATCGAGGGGATGAGGGTGTGCATGGTGTGCTTGCGTGGCGCGAGCGCATTGGGATGCCGGGGATCGAGGGAGAAGAAGGCGCCACGGTTCTGAAGCACGATGCCGGTGTCGCCGGCCACAAGGCCGGCGCCGAGGGTGTAGTAGAGCGACTGAATCAGCGACACCGCGTTGCCCGCGGCGTCGGCGGTCACGATGGCGATGGTGTCGCCGGCGGGCGCGGCCGCCTCGGCGGGCGCCAGGGTGCGGCGGCGCGAGATGCGGCCGCGTAGCCGGGTCAGGCGCTCGGGGTCGAGCAGCTCCGTGGCCGACACCGTCATGGCGGCCGGATCGGTGAGGTGGCGATCGCGGTCGCCGAAGGCCAGCTTCACCGCTTCCACGAGGACGTGCACATAATCCGCCTCGTCCAGCCCCGCGAGATCGAAGCCCTCGGCGATGCCGAGCAGCGCCAGCGCGGACATGCCCTGAGTGGGTGGGGGAAAGCTTGCCGCCAGCCCGCCGCCCCACGGCAGCGTCAGCGGCTCGACCCACTCGGAGCGGTGGGCGGCGAGATCCTCCACGCCGAGCGGGCTGCCCGCCGCCGCGGCCGCTGCGACGAGACGCCGGCCGAGCGTGCCGCGGTAGAGCTCGTCCGGGCCGCCGTCGCGGATGGCCTCGAGCGATCGCGCGAGGTCGGCCTGCACGAGCGGCCCCCGCGCGAGCGCTTCCGGATGATAGAGCGGCCAGAGCCCGTTCCGGATGTCGGCGCTCGCGCTCGGGCCGAAGAGATCGGGCTCGCGCGGCGGCGGACGGCGCTGGCCGGCCGAAGGAGAGAACCCCTCGCGCGCGTACACGATGGCGTCGGCGAGGAGATCGTCCCACCCGAGCGGTGAGCCCATGGCCTCGGCGCTCCACCGATGGGCCTGCCACCAGCCGTCCACCACGCCGGGCACGGTGAGCGCGGCCAACCCGCCGCGTGCGGGAATGGCCTCGCGCACGCCGCGCCCCGCGTACCACTCGATGGTGGCGGCGCCGGCGGAGCGGCCCGCGCCGCAGAGCGCCCGGAGCCGCCCCGCCCTCGCGTCCCAGAAGAGCCAGAAGTTGTCGCCCCCGATCCCGTTCATGTGGGGATAGACCACGGCGATGGTGGCGGCCGCGGCGATGGCGGCATCGAGGGCGTTGCCGCCGGCCCGCAGCGCGGCCACGCCGGACTGGGAGGCCAGGAGATGCGGCGAGGCCACCATGCCGCGCGGCGCGCGCGCCTCGGGCCAACGGGTAGGGCCGGAATCGAGAAAGGGCATGACGAAAAAAGGCCGGGCCCGATGATAGCGGAGCCCGGCCGCCGTTCCTAGCGAGCCGCGCCTAGCGGGCCGCGGCGCGTGCGCTCAGGAGCAGCCCGTCGTAGTCCCGCAGGTGACGCACTTGAGGCAGGTGCCGTTCCGGACCATGGTGAACTGGCCGCAGTCGCCGCAGGGATCGCCCTCGTAGCCTTTGAGGCGGGCCATGTCGGAGGCGGAGAGCACCCGCAACTCCAACGCCACCGCACCGCTGCCGCCGGAGAGGGGCGCGGCCGCCCGCGCGATGCTGGCCGGGTCGGGCGTGGTGGCCGCCACCGCAGGTGCGGCGGGCGGGATCATCGCGATCGGCCCCTGGCCGATCTTGTTGCCGAGGGTGTCGCTGCGGAGATCCTCGTCCGGCACGTGGGAGAGATCGGTGCGGCCGAGATAGGAGATGGCGAGCTCCCGGAACACGTAGTCGATCACGGAGGTGGCCATCTTGATCCGGTCATTGCCCATCACCATGCCGTTGGGCTCGAAGCGCGTGAACACGAAGGCGTCCACGAACTCCTCCAGGGGCACGCCGTGCTGGAGGCCCAGCGAGATGGCGATGGCGAAGCAGTTCATCAGGCTGCGGAAGGCCGCGCCTTCCTTGTGCATGTCGAGGAAGATCTCGCCCAGCGAGCCGTCCTCGTAGTTGCCGGTGCGCAGATACACCTTGTGGCCGCCCACGACCGCCTTCTGGGTGTAGCCGGCGCGGCGGTCCGGCAGGCGGTGCCGCTCGCGCAGGTACTTGGTTACTACCTTCTCCGTCATCTTCTCGGCCACCGCCTCCACGTCCGCCGCCGCCGCCGCGTCCTCGTCGGTGGTGGTGTTCAGCGGCTGGGAGAGCTTGGAGCCGTCGCGGTAGAGGGCCACCGCCTTCAGCATGCCCCGCCAGCCCGCGTGATAGGCCTGCTTGACGTCCTCGACGGTGGAATCGGACGGCATGTTGATGGTCTTGCTGATGGCGCCCGAGAGGAAGGGCTGGGCGGCGGCCATCATGCGGATGTGGGCGTCCACCGCGATGAAGCGCCGGCCCTTCTTGCCGCAGCGGTTGGCGCAGTCGAAGACGGGCAGATGCTCGTCCTTGAGATGGGGAGCGCCTTCCACCGTCATGGTGCCGCACACGTAGTCGCTGGCCGCCTCGATCTGGGCGGCGGTGAAGCCGAGCGCGCGGAGGAGATTGCCGTTCCACTCGGCGAGCTGCGCCTCGTTGAGGCCAAGCTGGCGCTGCACGTACCCCTCGCCCAGGGTCCAGGGGTTGAAGGCGAAGGTGAGGTCGAAGGCGCCTTCGAGCGCGGCCTCGATCCGGGCCAGGCCAGCGTCGTCGAAGCCCTTGGCCCGCAGGCTCTCGGGGTTGATGGCGGGGGCGCCGCGCAGTGTCTTCCGTCCCACGCAGTAGCCGACGATGTCGTCGATCTGGTCGGCGGTGTAGCCCATCGAGCGCAGCGCGATCGGGATGCTCTGGTTGATGATCTTGAAGTAGCCGCCGCCCGCCAGCTTCTTGAACTTCACCAGCGCGAAGTCGGGCTCGATGCCGGTGGTGTCGCAGTCCATCACGAGGCCGATGGTCCCGGTGGGCGCCAGCACGGTGACCTGGGCATTGCGATAGCCGTGCGCCTCGCCCAGGGTCAGCGCCCGATCCCACGTCTCGCGCGCCGCCTTCACGAGGGCCGAGGGGCAGTGCGAGGGATCGATGCCCAGCGGCTTCACCGTGAGGCCCTCGTATACCGAGGGCGCCGAGTTGTACGCGGCCCGCCGGTGATTGCGGATCACCCGCAGCATGGGCTCGCGGTTGGCCGCGAAGCGGGGGAAGGGACCGAGGTCGCGCGCGATCTCCGCGGAGGTCGCATAGGCCTGGCCGTGCATGATGGCGGTGATGGCGCCGCAGATGGCCACCGCCTCGGGGGAGTCATAGGGAATGCCCTGGCGCATCAGCAGCGTGCCCATGTTGGCGTAGCCCAGGCCGAGCGTCCGGTAGTCCCAGCTCCGCTGCGCGATCTCGCGGCTCGGATAGGCGCCCATCAGCACACTGATCTCCAGGACCAGCGTCCAGAGATGGCAGGCGTGGCGGAAGCCCTCGATGTCGAAGCCCCCGTCCGCGCGCAGGAACTTGCCCAGGTTGATGGAGGCCAGGTTGCACGCGGTGTCGTCCAGGAACATGTACTCGCTGCAGTTGTGAACGACCATGCCGGCGGCCACGAAGTGATGGGTGGCCTCCTCGGTGAGATCGAACACGTCTTCCATTCCCACCGACTCGATCGCGGCCACGGTGTCGGTGAGATCGTCGTGGTAGGTGCCGATCCCGGCATTCATCCGCGTCAACGCCGCCGCCTTGGGGCTCTCGGGATGGAAGCCGATCTCGCGCTCGAACACGAACCGCGACGAACGGCTGATCCGGAGCGAGAACATCGGCTGAACGGGATACTGGCGGCTCCCGCCCCTCCCGTCCGGGAGGACGGATACCGTCGTCCCGGCACGTCGATCACCGTAGAGCTTGGACTTGATCCCGAACGAGAGCAGCAGGAGCTGGACCTGCCGGAGGAGCAGCTCCGAGGAGGAGTCGAGCGCGACGTACTGCGACTTGTCCCCATAGTTCGCGACGGTGCCGTCGGCGCTGAAGAGGCCCCGCAGGAGCGCGGCCATGGAGGCGCGGTCCAGCTCGAACACCGCCGGGGTGAGCCGCTTGTTTTGAGAGCCCTCGTCGAGCACCGTGAACTGACGGAACACATCAACCACCGGACGCGAGCCAAAGGCCAGGCGCGACACCGAGCCGGCGCGGCTCACCGAGACGCCGTCGTTCCGCCCCACCGACCCCACGGCCTTGAGCGCAGCCTTTTCCACGTTGACGGCGGCGGCGACGGCGCCCAGCACGCCGGCCTCCGCTGCGTGCATGGTCAGGATGATGGTCTGCTGCTCGCGCCCGGCGATGGTGGAGCGGGTCAGGCAGCCGTCGCCCACCGCGATGCCGATCCCGAGAGCGAGGTTGGGCTCGAGGACCCGCCGGCCGAAGCCGGCGCCCTGCAGCATGATGCGGTCGCTCTGCCGCAGGTCCTGAACGGCGATGTCGCCGCGGTTGAGCGTCAGCACCTTGTGGTCGGCGGTGATCCGCACCTCGTAGCCGGCGCGGGTGCGAAGCCGGTAGATCGGCTTGCGGCCGGTCGGGAAGATACGGGTGACGAGATGGGGCTGTCCATCCGCTCCGATGATCCGGACGGTGCGGCCCACCAGGGAGTCGATGCGCTGCCAGCCCTCGGCGGTCGCGACGAGCGTGTCCCCGGTCACGCACGGATTCGACGCGTTGATCCGCCCGTCCGCCGGGCAGGTGTGCCACTCGTTGATGGTGGTGTCGTACTGCACGCCGGGATCGGCGCAGGCCCATGCCGCGTAGGCGATCTCGTCCCAGAGCGTGGCCGCGGGGATGCGCTTCGACACCTTCCCGTCGGTGCGCCGGCGCAGCTCCCAGTCGCCGTCCGTGCCCAGCACCTCGAAGAAGCCGTTGGGCACGCGGATGCTGTTGTTGGAGTTCTGGCCGGAGACGGTGAGATAGGCGTCCGAGTCCCAGTCGGTGTCGTACTCGGGAAACACCAGCTCGGTCACGCCCTGGGCGGCGAGCTGCAGCGCCCGCTGGATGTACCCCTCGGGCACCATGGCCGCCCGCGCCTCGCGCAGCGCCGCGCGGAGGGCGGCGTTGCGCTTGGGATCGGCGTCGATGCGATCGGGCTCCAGTGCGCTGGGCCGGCACGCCGCCATCACCGCCTCGAGCCGCCGCTTGCCGAGCCGCGAGCCCGCCACCAGCGCCGCGACCTTCTGCTCCTCGAGCACCTTCCAGTTGATGAACTCGCGCACGTCGGGGTGATCGAGGTCGAGGCAGACCATCTTGGCGGCGCGCCGCGTGGTCCCGCCCGACTTGATCGCCCCGGCCGCCCGATCGCCGATCTTGAGGAACGACATGAGGCCGGAGGACTTGCCGCCCCCGGACAGGGGCTCGTTCTCGCCGCGGAGGTTCGAGAAGTTGGAGCCCGTGCCCGAGCCATACTTGAAGATGCGCGCCTCGCGCGTCCAGAGGTCCATGATGCCGCCCTCGTTGACGAGGTCGTCGTTCACGGACTGGATGAAGCAGTTGTGGACGATCACGTTGTTCGAGAGGTACTGGCCGCTCTCCGTCTGGATGTCGTACACAGGCTCGACGCCGGTCGCTTCGACGGAGACGATCAACTCTTCCCGCACCGCCGGCAACGCCTTGCCGGGATAGCGGTCAGAACAGGCGGCGTCGAGCTTTCGGCGTTTTTCGTCCGAGATGAAGCCGATCAGCGAGCGATATCGCTCGCGAGCTTCGGCGTAGCCGATCAGCACCGTGTAGGGGATGCGCCGATGCTCGCGCCGATCGACGCCGCGATGGACCCGCGCGTAAATGCCCAGGTTGAGCAGGAGCGCGAGGACGCCGCGCGCGAGCGCACGGGAGGTCGTCGCCAGACCGATCTCGGCCGTGCGGCAGCGTCGCGTACGCAGCGTGACCGTCCCGTCGGCTTGGAACAGCGAGGCCAGGTAGGCGGCCTGCGCCTGGCGACCCGCCGTTCGGATCGCCGGGGGAACACTAAGCTCGGCGGTATCGCGGAGCAGAGCGTACTTCTCGACGAAGGGCCGAAGCGGCTCTCCGTAGAGCCGAATGCGCCGGATCTCGAGGCCGGACGCTTTCGAGTCGACGTGGCGGACGTGGTAATGCACGCCCGGGAAGACACGCTCGACTCGATTCAGGACGAAGTCGAACTCCTCCTTGTTGACCGTCATGAACTCCAGCGTGAGGCTCCGGTTCGTGCCGTACGCATACTGGCCCACGAATCCATCACCCTGGAGCCATCCGGCGAGGGCCGCCTCGGCGACGGCCAGGTCGTCCGATTCCGCGGTGACGCACGTGCGCGTGGACAATTGCAGGCGCATGCCGGGTCGCAGCTCGTCGACGCGACACCACGCGGCCGGCGTCCTGCGCGCGGAGGCCGCCAGCACCAGGTGGTCCCCCGTCGCCTCGAGAGAGACCCCGTTCTTGAGCGCAATCGAGTAGACGGCCTTGTCCCCGTTGTGCTTCACGGCCAGGACACGTGTCGTCCCCGCGCCCGCCCGCCGGCCGTCGTACACCTCGAGGCCCAGGAGGTTCTTCGTCACGATGTCGCCGATGGCGATGGGCCCCGACGGCGTGGACACGAGCGCGTGATGCGGTTGGCAGGCGCTGGGCTGCGGCCGCTCGTAAGCCGACGTGGCGCGCGTCAGCTCACCCGTCTCGGGCGCCACGAAATAGTGCCCCTGGGCGGGGCCGGTGAGCCCGTACGCCCAGTGCAGCCCCGTGTTGAACCATTGCGGCGAGTTCGGCGCGGCGATCTGCGCCGCCAGCATGTAGCAGAGCTCGTCGTAGAAGGCCTGCGCGTCCGCCTCGCTGTCGAAGTAGCGGTGCCGGCGCCCCCAGTCCGCCCATGCGCCGGCGAGGCGGTGGAACACCTCGCGCGCGTCGCGCTCGCCGCCCAGCACCGGCTTGCCTTCGCGATCCAGCACCGGCTTGCCGTCGGCGCCGGTCTGCGGCACGCCCGCCTTCCGGAAGTATTTCTGCGCGAGGATGTCCGTCGCCACCGCCGACCAGCCCGAAGGCACCGCGATGCCCTCCTGACGGAAGACCGTCGACCCATCCGGATTCTTGATCTCCGAGGTGCGGAGATCGAACTCGATGCCGGCGTATGGGCTCAGGCCTTCCCTGGTGTAGCGACGGGAGATCTTCATGCGACCCTCCTCGGGCGGTTCTTCACGGCACGCGGAACATTACTTGGACGTTACGGGTGAAAAGGAACGAAGCCCAAGATATTGTGGTGCGTGGGAACGAGTCAACCTTTATTTAGTGCTTGTGAGCATCTTCTCAACCCAGCGCCCTGTGGACAGTGTGGATAGCTGTGGACAGTCCGAGGGACGACGCCATCGCGGGTGTTTTCGCGCCACCCCGCTGTGGATGAGCCGGAAGCCGCCGCGTACAATGACCGCGCCATGCACTGGCTGATCGACGGCTACAACGTCATTCGCCGCGATCCGGCGCTCGCCTCGCGCGAGCGGATGAGCCTCGAAGCAGGCCGCGACGCGCTGTGCCGTCGACTCATGACGGTCGCGCGCGCTTCGGGCGACCGCTTCACGGTGGTGTTCGATGGCGCGGGCCATGGAGGCGCCGGGGGCGGCGGCGCGGTGCGCGTGCTCTTCTCCAGCGCGCGCGAGTCGGCCGATCGCGTGCTCGCGCGCATGGCCACGCGCGGCGGCGCCGTGGTGTCCAACGATCGCGAGGTTCGCCGCGCTGCAGCACGCGCCGGCGCCCTCGCGATCAGCGCGGACGAGTTCCTGGCCCGCCTGGAGCGCCTGGGCGCCGAGGCGCCCGACCGGGGCGGTCGCCCGGCCGACGCGACGCCCCATATGAAGGATGAAGACGAGGAGCCCGAGAGGCCCGCCGGGCCCCGCAAGGGCAACCCCCGCCGGCTTCCCCGCAAGCAGCGCGCCGCCGCCCGCGCCCTCGGGCGCCTGGGCAAGTCCCGACTCTAGATCCTGGACCGGTAAAGGAGACGTCATGCACGTCGGCTTCGTGGGAACGGGAAACATGGGTCGGCCCATGGCCGCCAATATCCTGAAGGCCGGGCATCAGCTCACCGTGTACGACCTCAGCGCGGCGGCGACCGCGCCGCTGGAGCGCGCCGGCGCCACGCGCGCCGCCGATCTGGCCTCGCTCGCCGGAGCGGTGCGGGTGACCCTCATGAGCCTGCCGGACGCGCGGGCGGTCGAGGCCGCGCTCTTCGGCGCCGCCGGCGCGCCCGGCCTGATGGCGGGCGCCAAGCCCGGCGACGTCGTCTTCGATCTCTCCACCGTGGGGCCGGGCAGCACCCGCGCCCTGGCCGCCCGGGCGCTTCGTCAAAACGTGCGGTTGATCGATGCGCCGGTGAGCGGCAGCGTCAGCGGCGCCGAGGCGGGCACGCTGGCCGTGATGATCGGCGCCCCGGAGGCCGACGTGAAGGCCTTCGACCCGGTACTCCGGGCCATCGGCAAGAGCCTCTTCTATCTCGGAGAGGTGGGGAAGGGGAACATCCTCAAGCTCCTCAACAACTACGTGGCCCTCACCAATCAGGCCGCGCTCTGCGAGGCGATGGCGCTGGCCGACCGGCTCGGCGTGTCGCGGCAGATCGTGGGGGACGTGGTCGGGAAGAGCTCGGGCAATAGCTTCATCCTCGAGCGCAAGCTCGCCGCCATCGTGAAGCACGACTATAGCCCGGGCTTCTATGTCGACCTCGCGCGTAAAGACCTCGGGCTCGGTCTGGAGCTGGTGGCCGAGGCCAACGGCGAGAGCGTGCTGGGACGGGCGGCCTGGGAGCTCTACGGTCGGGCGAGCGAGGCGGGGCTGGGGAAGCTCGACACCTGCGGCCTGCTGGGGCTCCTCGAGCCGCGCTAGTCCGCGATCTGTCTGGCCCGGCGCTGGAGGTAGGCGTTCCGGACGGCGGTGTAGAGGTCCACCGTCGTCTCCTCCACGCCTTCGAAGAACTCGAGGTTCAGCGAGCGGTCGTTGACCAGGTTCACCACCTTCATCACCAGCCGTTCCCAGATGAAGGGGATGAAGTAGCTCAACGGATCCATGGCGCCGTCCACCCCGATGCCGATTCCGTCGCGGACGGTCATGGGCGCCATGAACGGCAAGACCAGGAACGGGCCGGGCCCGACTCCCCAGACCCCGAGGGTCTGGCCGAAGTCTTCCTTGCTGGCCTCGATGCCCCACTCCTGCCTGGCCATGTCCCAGAGGCCGCCGATCCCGATGGTGGAATTGATGAGGAAGCGCGCGAGCTCACGCCCCGCGCCGCCCCACTTGGCCTGGAGGAGGTTGTTCACGAACCGCGGCACGAAGTTGATGTTCTGGAAGCCACGGTCGATCATGCGCTGCAGCTCGTCGGGGACGACGAAGTTGTACGCCTTCGCGACCGGCCGGAAGAAGTACTTGTCCGCGTTGTAGTTGAAGATGAACATCCTCTCGTTGAACGCTTCCCACGGGTCGTACTCCTCGAGCGGCGGCTCCAGCGGCGGCCCGCCCTCGCGCGTGGCCTGGGCCAGCGTCATCGTCTCGGCCAGCGCCAGGAGATACGGCGTCATCTGCGCGTCGGTGATCGGCTCCATGGGCAGGAGCTCGACGGGTTCCGTCGACGCGGCCGGGACGATTTCCGAGACGGAGGTGGGCTCGCGCTCCGGGTCGTCGCGGGCCAGGTCGGGCGGCTGTATCGAGACCGTGCCGAGGGACTCGGCAGGCTCCGCCGCCGGGGCCGCCGTTTCCGCCGCATCGGGCGCGGTCACGGTGGCGACCAGTAGCGCCTGGGTGTCGGCGTGAAGGCCGCCGGACATGGTGCCGCAGCCGCCGAGCGTGAAGGCGCCCGCGAGGAACACCAGCCCCAGCATCAACCCGAGGGGACGACGTGCCATCCGCGGCCGGGCCGGCGCCGCGGCGTCCGATCTCACGCGCACTTACACTCCCTTCGACTCTGCGTGAACAAGCAATGGGGGTGCCGCGCGGCACCCCGCGGCGATAGTCGCACCCATCCGGCCGACAAGGCAAGGCCTTTCCTGCGCCGAGGGGCGCCGTTGACACGCCCGGGGGCCGAAGGTACGGTTCCCGCAGACGCGCCGGGGAGGGTCGGATGAAGCCATTCGTGGTCAACCGTTACGGCCGCATCGTGTTTCCGGAGAGCTTCTTTCCGGAGCTCGACTTCTCGGTGTTCGAGACGCTCGAGCAGTTCGCGGCGGTGATCAAGCGCGACTTCGAGGAAAAGGCCCTCAGCGAGACCGACATCGTCGCCCGGGTCGAGGCGCGCGCCTACGGGGGCCGCTACGAGCTCCTGCGCGACCTCGCGCTCAACCTCTTCTGGGTCAATCGCTACGCGATGACCATGTACGAGAAGCGACCGACGCGCTGGCGCGACGTGCCCCGGCAGCGCGACGACGTGTTCCTTCCCGTGTTCAAGCCCTGGGACGGCGCCGAGCTCACCGCCGCCATCGAGGCTGGCTATCGAGCGCTCGCCCCCAGCTGGGACGAGGGCACCGAGGACAAGATCTTCCGCATCCTCCTCGACGTGTTCCGGCACAAGAAGGGGGCGGGGGCCGAGCTGCCCGCCATCAAGCCCACGGTGGCGGAGATCCTGGGCGCCCCGAAGAGCCTCACCTACCACCTGCTCGCCTATAACCCCGACTTCCCCGGCTACGGCTACGACGACATCATCGAGTACGCCCATCGGGTGCCGGAGCTGGAAGCGGTGATGCGGCAGGCGATGGTGCTCCACAACCAGTACCGCTGGGACCGGGCGCGGACGCGTCTCACCGAGGTGGGGCAGCTCCACGACGACGACTACGTCGTGGTGTTCCATCCCCGCAACGACGACGTGCTGAACTTCATCCGCCGGGTGAAGTCGGGCCGCCGCGGGCGGGTGCGGCGCCCCGCCGCCGCCGAGTCGCGCCGCCCCGTCGCTCCCTATCCCCCGGTGACGGTGGCCAAGCGCTTCAGCGTGCTGCCCCGGCTGGAAGCCCTCGCCGTCTACAAGGGTGAGCGGCCCTGCTCCAACGAGGACTTGATCCGCAACGCCGCCTACTGCTGGTCGCCCATGACCGCGGAGGAGATCGAGCGGCGCACGGGCATCCGCCAGCGCCTCTACACTGACCTGGACCTGGACCACATCGCCCTCCTCGCCGCCCGGCGCGCTCTGGACAAGTCCGGCCGCCGCCCCGAGGAGATCGGCGCGGTGCTGTTCTGCTCCTGCACCAGCGTCAAGATGATGCCCTCGCTGGCCACGTGGCTGTCCGGCCAGCTCGGCATGTTCCAGACCCATGCCTCGCTCGACATGGTGGCGGCTTGCGCGGGGCTGCCCTACGGGCTCTCCGAGGCGGTGCGCCTGCTCCAGGAGACGGAGCGGCCGGTGCTGCTGGTGTGCGGCGAGAAGTTCTCGGACAAGATCGGGACGGTCCGGACGTCGCGGATGGTCTTCGCCGACGGCGCCGCCGCCCTCGTCATTGCGCCCGCCGCGGCGGGCGGGGCCAGCGACATCGAGGTGTACCAGACCTACGCCTCGGGGCCGGTGCCGGAGGTGGACTCCATCATCTGGCCCAATCCCGAGTTCGACAACAACATCACCGTGGCCGGGCCCGAGGTGCGCGCGCTGGTGAAGCGCTATCTCGGTCAGATGCTCGACGAGATGCGCGAGCTGCCCAACACCGAGGGCGGCGCGGGCTCGCTCCTGGAGGCCGTGGACCTGATCGTGCCGCATCAGGCCAACCGGAGCCTCGTGCTGGACATCATGAAGACAGCGGGAATCCCGCCGGAGCGGCTCTACTTCGACATCGCCGAGGTGGGGAACACGTCCTCCGCGAGCATCCCCATCGCCATCCACGACGCGGTGCTCGAAGGTGTGATCGACCGGCCGATGCGGATCTTTGCTCCGGGCTTCGGGGCGGGAGCGGTGGCGGGTTACGTGGTGCTGCGGGTGGATCCCGGCGTCGTCGCGTGAGCCACTCGGGGGGGCGGGAGGCGTGCTCCCGCCGACCCCCCTTTTGGCTGTTGCGCGGATCTCTTCCGCGCGGCCCGGCTAGTGTCGGGCGTGTCGGCTTTCGCCGTGCCGAGGCGCCACCGGTCCGGGGTCTCGCCGCATGCGGGAGATCAGCGCGGAGCCGGTGACGCGACTATCGAGTCCGGTGGCGTCTCCATGGTGCGCCCAGTTGGCGCCCGGGTGGCGCCGCTGTCAAGAGGGTCGTTGCGCACGCTCGTCAACGTCCCGCGTCACTCCGCCGAGTGGCGCCGTCTAGCCCCCGAGCTCCTTCAGCAGATCCCGGATGCGCGGCGCCTCGGCGAGATTGGCGCCGTTCTGCAGCGAGCGCCGGAGCCAGGTCGCCGCCTGATCTTTCTGGCCGAGCCGGTAGTACGTGATCCCCAGGTGGTACTGGATCATGGCGTCGTTGGCGGCCAGATCCGCCGCCTTTCGCAGGACTGGTTCGGCCTGCGCGTACTCGCCGCGGACATAGTGGACATACCCCAGCGTGTCGAGTACGCCCGGGACCATCGCGCTCAGCGCGGGGGAGCTCGCCGCCAGCTCGTTCGCCTTCCGGGCCAGCGTGAGCGCTTCGTCCAGGCTCTGATTCCGGGTGGCGTAGAGCCAGGCGAGGTTGTTGTACGCGCGGGGATTGCCGGGGGCCAGGGCCTGGGCTCGCTTGTACGAGGCCACCGCCTTGTCGAAGTCGTCGACGCGCTGGTACGCCGATCCCAGCGCGTAGTGCGCCACCGCCATGTTCGGGTCGAGACGCACCACCGTCCGGAACGACTCGATCGCCTCCCGCACCAGGCCGCGGCGCATCTGCAGATCGCCCAGCACGTAGTGCCCCTGGGGGACTCTGGGACGCGCGGCGATGACCTCGCGGGCCAGGGCGATACCCTGATCGTAGCGCCCCTGATGGGCGTAGAGGGCGGCCAGCCGCAGCTTGAGATCGTCGCGCCCCTTCATGCCCGCGACGGCGACCTCGAGGTGCTGGGTGGCGAGCACCCGGTTCCCCCGGTTCTCGTAGTAGTCGGCGAGCAGCAGGTTGGCTTCCGGATGCTTGGGATTGGCCCGCAACACCGCCTTGAAGTGCTCGGCGGCCTCGTCCGGCTTCTTTTCCAGCAGCCGCAGGAGCGCCATCGCCATGTTGGCGGGGGCATGGGCCGGGTTCGTGTCCAGGACGCGACGCAGCTCGGCCTCCCCCTCCTTGGTCCGCTTGGCCCCGAGATAGGCGCGAGCCAGCGCAAAGCGCGCCTCCACGTTGCCCGGCTCGCGGGCGACGAGCTGCTGGAGGTCCTGGAGCTGGCCGGCGAGGAGCGCCTCGTCCGGCTTCTGGCCGGAGAGCGAGGCCAGGCCGAGCCGGGCTTCCCGGTGGCGGGGGTCGATGGCCAGCGCCTGCTCGAACGCGCGCCGGGCGCCCGCGCTATCCCCCTGCGCGAGGCGGGCGCGCCCGAGATAGTAGTGGCTCGGCGCGAGCTTGGGATTCAGCTTGTTGATCGCCTCGAACTGCTTGCTCGCCTCGCCGGGATTCTGCTTCCCGAGGTACGCGATCCCCAGGACCATTCGCGCGCTGACGAGCGACGGATTGCCGGCCAGGACGCGCTGGCCCCGGGCGATGGCATCGTCGTACTGCTGCTTCCGGAGCTGCATCTCGGCGGCGAGCACCGCGAGCTCCGGCACGTCGCGGCCCTGCTGCATCGAGGTGTCGAGCACCTGCACGGCCTGGTCGTAGCGCCCCTCGCGCGAGTACCGGCGAGCGAGTAGCAGCGTCGCCGGGAGATGGCCCGGGCGATCCTTGACGACGCGCTGCAGGTGCGCGATGCCTTCCGGATCACGCTTGCCGTCGAGGGTGAGCTTGGCCAGCTCGTACCGGGCCTGCACGTACCGTTCGTCGGCATCGAGCGCGCGCCGGAATTCCTCTTCCGCCCGGCGCGGCTGCTGCTGGGTCAGGTGGAGCCCGCCCAGCAGCGTCAGGGCGGCGGCGTTCCTGGGATCGGCCTTCACGATGCCCTGGAGATAGCGCACCGCCTCGTCCACCCGCTTGTCGCGGGCGAGGAGGGCCACCTTCGCGGCCATCGCCGAGGCGTTGCCCGGGTCGCTCTCGAGCACCGTCTCGTACTCCCGGAGCGCGCCCTCGGTGTTCTGCTGCAGCCCGTACACGGTGGCGAGCGCGAAGTGCGCCGGAGTGAAGTCCGGCTTGAGCTCCAGCGCCCGCGTGTACATCTCCTCCGCCCTGGCGAGCTCGTTCCGCGCCAGGTGGATCTGCCCCAGCAAGGCCAGCGGCGCCGCGTTGGTGGGCGCCAGGCGCCGCGCCGTCTGGGCCTCCCTCATCGCGTCCTGCCAGCGCCCCACCATGAGCAACGCCCGGCCGGCCTGGAGGTGGTAGGCGGGAACGCCGGTCATGGGTTTGGCGAGCTTCTCGAACTCCTCCACCGCTTCGCTTGGCCGCCCCGCCTCGGTATAGGCCACGGCGAGGCTATACCGGTTCCAGACGTTGTTCGGCTCGCGCTTGAGGAGCTCGGTGAACTCGCTCACCGCCTGTGCGGGCCGGCCGGCACCGAGCGCGGCCTGACCCAGCATGTGACGGGCGATCCTGAAGTTCGGGTACCGTTCCTTGATGGGCGTGAGGAGGTCCATCGCCGCCGTGGGCCGCCCCACTCGCATGTAGAGCTCGGCGAGCGCGATCGCGATCGGGATGGGCCGGTTCGAGGCGGGGACTCCCTCGAGCTCCTTGATCGCCTCCGCCAGCTGTCCCTGTCGCGCGAGCGCCGCGCCGAGCGCGAGGCGGACTCGCGGGTTCTGTGGATCCGCTGACTTGGCCTGGACATACAGCCGGTCGGCTTCCTCCCGCTTGCCGGCCCGCTGCACCAGGTCCGCCAGCGCGATGAGCGCCTCCGCGAGGCTGGGGTTCTTCTCCAGGGCCGTCCGGTACGAGCGCTCGGCCTCGTCCTTCCGGCCCGCCTTCGCGAGCGCGTCGCCGTAGGCTTTGTGGAATTCCGCGGCGTCAGGGCTGAGGGTGAGCGCCCGCGAGAGGAGCCGCAGAGCCTCCTTCGAGTCTCCGCCCGCATTGTGCGCGACCCCCGCCAGGTAGAGGGCATACGGGTTGTCGGGCTCCCGCTCCCGGATGAAGTCGGCTTCGGCGAGTATCTCCTTCCACAATCCCAGGGGCAGGAGCGTCCGTCCCAGGTCCGTCCGGATCGGGATCGAGTCGGGGTCGAGGGCGACCGCCCGCTGCAGCTCGCGGCGCGCATCGAGGTACCACGTCTTCGCGTGGTACGCGCGCCCCAGCGCATGGAGGGCCGGGACGAAGTTCGGGTCGATCGAGAGGGCGTTCTTGAGCTCGATGACCGCTTCGTTGTACTTCCCGGCGCTCAGGTGCTGAGAGCCCCGCTCCAGGTGCTGTTGCTTCTTGACGGCGGGGTCCCGCACGCACGCCGATAGCGCGAGCGAAATGACGAGTGGAAGAAGAATCAGGTGCTGGAGGGTCACGCGAGTACGCCCTGTGCCGAGTATACACAGCCTCCCCGATGGGGGACAGCGGTGCACCCGGAGCGGGGGGAGGCTTCGCAAGCAAGGCGCATAAGGCTCAGATCCGATGGGGATTCCCAGAACGTGTAAACGTCCCCGACAGTTTGACGGGATCGACAACCTGTAGTTCCTCCCGCCTGTGAAGGGGAAGCTCCGGATTGGCAAATAGGTGATTTCTCAGGCGTTTCTGGTGTGCCGCCCCGATGGAGCCCGGAAGCCGCCCCCGCGCAGTGTCGGTCGGCATGACACCAGAATTCCAGGTGCCTCCTAAGCGGGTGGAATTTCAGCGGTCCAGAGCCTGGTATCGAACGTGCTTGGGGTCCTCCCCAGGGCAGATCGATTGTTCAACCGCTGGCAACCCAGGAGAGCACTCGGGCAATGATTAGCAGAATGAAGTCCGTGGGTAGCGCACTGACCGTGGGAGTCACCGCCGTGTTCCTCTTCGTGGGGTCGCTCGCCGGAAGCGTCTCGGCGACCGAGCTCACCCTTCCGGCCCCCAACCTCTACCAGCCGACCGTGTTCGGGGACGCCCAGGTCTACTCCCTCGAGCTGCTGAACCTGATCGAGAACAACAACAAGCTGAGCCAGCAGAGCCAGTTCAACGTGTCGTCGGGCGAGGGTCAGATCAAGGACCTCATCGTGATCGGCACCGGCGCCAAGGGGCAATCCTCCACGAACACGGCCGGCGTGGCGGACGACGCCTACAACACGCCGTCCGGCGCGGGGGACTTCTTCAACACCCGCGACTCCGAGCCGACCAACGGTCCCACCGGGGATCAGACCAATTCCTGGGAGGTCAGCATCGCGTCGCTGATCACCTATCTGACCGACCCGACCACGGGCCAGCAGTCCAATCTGGTCTTCATCGCCGACTCCAACCAGGAGGGCAATGCCGAGGGCCAGACGCAGTTCTTCTGGGCCCGGCTCCAGGCTCTCGACGTGAATGGCAACAATGTCGGTGGGTGCTTCGACGTGACGAGCGCCGCCGGGGACGGGGCGACCTGCGCCCCCATCACGCAGCTCGCCGATGGCAGCACGGGCTACCCGGCGCTGACCGCCAGCTATGTCGAGAACGCCGGCGACTTCTGCGTGTCCGCGGCGACCGGGCAGCCCTACGCGCCGCCTTGTGCCGCTGGCGACTTCGGGCCCGTGTCGAACAATCTCGGGTCCAACACCGCGGAGTTCGCGGTGGTGTTCCCGCTGTTGAACACGGTGGCCCACTTGCAGGCGCTGCTGGCGTCGGGGGCCACGACGCTCAGCCTCGAGCTCCGCTTCAACAACACCGACGGACCCGATACCTTCTGGATCTGCGATCGCTGCAATATCTCGACCACGACGGAGGTTCCGGCCCCCGCCTCGCTGGCCCTGATCGGCTCGGCGATCATCGGTGCGGGCACGCTCGCGTGGAGACGGGCTCGCCGGGCCGTCTAGGCTCGCGGGGCCGACCTTCGAAGTAGAGCCGGGGTACCGACCGTCAGGTCGGTACCCCGTGGCGTCTCCGGGCCCGGATCCGCGACTGGCGTCTCCGAACGCTGCCCTCGACCGGCGCTCTCCCCTCCGATGGTATGGTCGAGCGCATGACCGCCTCGTCTCCCCATCTGGAGCCGAGTCCGCCTCCCCCCCGGTCGAACGTTTGGCTGCTCGGGTTCTGCTTCTTTCTCTCCGGCGCCACCGCTCTGGTCTACGAGGTGGTCTGGCTCCGGATGCTCGGGCTCGTCTTCGGGCATACCGTGCACGCGATCACGACGGTGCTGGCCGCGTTCATGGCCGGCCTGGCCCTGGGGGGTATTCTGCTGGGCCGTCGCGTCGCCTCGATGCCGAACCTCATCCGGACCTACGGCTGGCTGGAGATCGGCATCGCCGTCAGCTGCGCGGCCGTCCCCGGGCTCCTCTGGCTCTTCGGGCCGCTCTATCTCTGGCTTCATCGCCTGCTCGAGCCTCTGCCCGCCGCCCTTGGCCTCGTGCAGTTCTTGATGCTCTTCCTGATCCTCCTCGTCCCCACCACCCTCATGGGGGGCACCCTCCCGGTGCTGAGCCAAGCCCTGGCGCGGCGCGGGTCTTCCGCGGGCCGCACCATCGGCGGTCTCTATGCGGCCAACACCTTCGGCGCGGTGCTCGGCGTCGCCGTGGCCGGCTACGCGCTGCTTCCCGCCCTGGGCAATCGTCTGACCGTCGCCGTTGGCGTCGCCGGGAATCTCGCGATCGGGATCGTGGCCCTGGTGTATGGGGCGAGCGCCCGCGGCACGACGGCCGAGCGGGTCCCGGATCCGGTCCTGGGCCTCCCTGTGGTGGACCCCGAGGCCGTCGACGACGAGCCGCTCGCGCCCGGCTGGGCGATCCGGGCCACGATCGTCGCGCTGGGGATCTCGGGGGCCGTCTCGATGCTCTACGAGGTGGCCTGGTCCCGCGCGCTCGCCCTGGCCATCGGCAGCTCCACCTACGCGTTCACGGCGATGCTCGTCGCCTTCCTGGTGGGGATCGCAGGGGGAAGCGCGATCTACTCGTGGCTGCGTGGGAATCGCCGCGTGAGGATGGCGGAATTCGCCCTGATCCAGGGGCTGATCGGGATCGCGGCAACGCTGTCCCTCCTGGCCCTCGGGCTGGTACCGGGCTTGTTCCTGCTGGGGTTCAGCTGGTCCGACGCCCCCCGGTTCGTGGAGACGGTGCAGGTCGGCGTCAGCGTCGCCGCCATGCTCCTTCCCACCCTGCTGATCGGCGCGACGTTTCCCTGCGCGGTATCGGTGGTGGCGCCCGACCCCGCCCGGACCGGCCGGGAGGTCGGCACGGTATACGCGGTGAACACGGCCGGCGCCATCGCCGGGACGGTGCTTGCGGGATTCGTCCTGATCCCGGCACTCGGCGCGCACGCGGCGGCAAAGGTGGGCATTGTCGTCAACTTGCTTGTCGCCGCGACCCTCCTTGCGGCCGCGCCGGGGCGGGCCCGCGCCCCGCGGTGGGGCGCGGGTGCGGCGGCGATCGTGCTCGCGATCGGGGTCTGGGCGCTCCCGCCGTGGGACCCGCGTGTGATGACGAGCGGAGCCGCCATCTACGCCAAGAGCTATCTCCGGGCGGCGTCTCACGGAGGTCTGACGGCGGGCCCACGGCTGCCCGGGACGCAGCAGGTCGTCTACTACCGGGACGGCGCCAGCGCCACCGTGTCCGTGCACCGAGAGGGGAGCAATGTCTTTCTCCGCATCAATGGCAAGACCGACGCGTCGACCGCGGAGGACATGCCGACCCAGCTGATGCTCGGACATCTGCCGCTGCTCGTGCACCCCGAGCCGAAGGAAGTTGCGGTGATCGGCCTGGGATCGGGCGTGACGGTGGCGGCGGTGGCGCGCTATCCGGTGACGCGCGTGGACGTCGTGGAGATCGAGCCGGCGGTGGTCGAGGCCGTCCGGTTCTTCTCCGAGGTCAACGACGACGTCCTTCGTGACCCCCGGGTCCGTACCGTGTTCGCGGATGGCCGAACCTTTCTGCTGACATCGTCCCCGCGCTTCGACGTCATCGTGTCCGAGCCCTCCAATCCGTGGATCGGCGGCGTGGCCTCGCTCTTCTCGGAGGAGTTCTTCCGCCTCGCGCGGGAGCGCCTTCGCCCCGGAGGGGTGATGCTCCAGTGGCTGCAGGCCTATGGCCTCTCGCCGGACGACTTGCGGATGGTCGTCCGGACCTTCCGCTCCGCGTTTCCGGCCACGACGGTCTGGACCATGGGGCGCGGCGACTTCCTGCTCCTGGGAGCGGCCGCGCCGGTCGCCGTCGATCTGCGCCGCCTCAAGGGATTCGATCGGCTGAGCCCCGGGATGACTCGAGACCTGGATCGACTGGGGGTCGGACAGTGGGCGGGCGTGCTCGGATTCTATCTGCTCTCCGAGGTGGAGACGGAACGTCTGGCCGGGATGGGACCGCTGAACACCGATGACCGGCTGTCGCTGGAGTTCTCGGCGCCCCGGGCGCTCCATCTCGACACGGGCGTGGCCAATCTGCGGATGGTGCAGTCCCATGGGAGCGGCGGCTTGCCCGCGGTGACACCGGAGAGCCGTCCCGAGCTGGACGCCGCCGAGACCCGCTACTGGATCGGCAAAGGCGCTCAGCAGCGGCACGACGTCCTCAGCGCGCTGGGCCACTTTCGACGCGCGCTCGAGCTGGACCCCGGTCATACGCCCTCGCTGATCGAGGCGAGCGCGATCCACCTGGCTCGGGGCGACGGAGAGGAGGCCCTGCGCCTCGCGCGAAAGGCCGTCGAACGGGAGCCGGAAAGCGTGACACCGCTCGTGCTGGCCGGGCTGGCCTCGTCTCGCGTGAACGCGCCCGCGGAGGCGCTGGCATTCTTTCAGCGCGCGGCCGCGGTCGATCCCCAGAACGCGCGGGTCCGCCGGCTCCTGACTCAGGCTCAGCTCGCCGAGCTGCGTGGCCACGCCCTTCCAGTGACTGGCGATCCGCTCGCCGAGCTGCGCGGCCGCTGACCCGGCCCCCGGGGGCGGATGCTACACTGCCCGCCATGCCATCCATGACGAAGCGCGAGCGTGTCTCCGCCGCGATCGCGGGTCAGCCCGTCGACCGCGTGCCCGTGGCCTTCTGGCGTCACGTCCCCGAGGTGGATCACACCGCCAAGGGCCTCGCCGACGCCATGCTGGCCTTCCATCGCCGCTGGGATCTCGACCTCATCAAGATCATGTCGAGCGGCGTCTACTGCGTGGAGGACTGGGGCTGTACCGTCGCCTATCGAGGCTCGCCCAACGGCGCCAAGACGTGCACCGCGCACGCGGTGAAGGCGACCGCCGACTGGAGCCGCATCGGCGCCCTCGATCCCGGCGCGGGCGCGCTGGGGCGCGAGCTCGAGGCCCTCCGGCTGATCGTGAAGGGGCGTCACGACGACGCGCCCGCGCTCCACACCATCTTTTCGCCGCTGACCATCGCCCGGAAGCTCGCCGGCGACCGGCTCGACGCCGATCTCGCCGCCGCGCCCGCCGCCGTGGAGGCCGCCCTTGAAGTCATCGCCGCCACCGTCGCGCGCTACGCGGGCGCGGCGCGGGAGGCGGGCGCGGACGGTTTCTTCTTCGCCACCCAGCACGCCAGCCGCGACGCCATCGCGGAGGAGGGGTTCCGCCGCTACGAGCTCCCGTACCTCCGGCGTATCCTCGAGGGGCTCGCCGCGGGCGGAGGCCTCACCGTGCTGCATCTCCACGGCCGGGACATCTTCTTCGACGCCTGCGCCGACCTGCCCGCGACCGTTCTCAACTGGCACGACCGGCTCACCGGACCCCCGCTCGCCGAGGGCAGGCGCCGCGGCGCGGTGGCGGCGGGGCTGGGCGAGGCGGGCACGCTCCAGAAGGGACCCCTGACCGCGATCCGCGCGGAGGCGGCGGATGCCATCGCCCAGACGGGCGGACGCGGGCACATCCTCACCACCGGGTGCGTGCTGCCGCTGGACGTGCCGGACGCGCATCTGCAGGCGGTGGTGGACACCGTGCGGAGCGCCCGAGCATAGCCGCGCCCGTCCCGCCGCTGCTGGAAGTGATGGGGCTGCGCCGCAGCTTCTACGGCGTGCAGGCGCTCACCGGCGCGGATCTTCGCGTGAGCGCCGGCACCATCACCGGCCTCATCGGGCCCAACGGCGCGGGTAAGACCACGCTGTTCAACTGCGTGTCCGGGCTCGTCCCGCCGGAGGCGGGCCGCGTGGTGTTCGACGGCGAGGACGTGACGGGCTGGCGCGCGGATCGCGTGACCCGGCGCGGCCTCGTGCGCACCTTCCAGATCGCGCGGGGATTCCCGCGCCTGTCGGTGCTGGAGAACCTCATGCTCTACGGCGCCGCCCAGCCGGGCGAGGCGCTCTGGCGCGCGCTCGCCCGCCCGCCCGCGGTGGCGCGGCGCGAGCGGGACCTGCGCGCCCGCGCCTTCGACGTGGCCCGGCGCCTGAATCTGATGGCGGTGGTGAACGCCCCGGCGTCCGACCTCTCCGGCGGCCAGAAGAAGCTCCTCGAGCTGGGCCGCGCGCTCATGACCGATCCCAAGCTCATCCTCCTCGACGAGCCCATCGCGGGTGTGAACCCGACGCTCGCCGGGGAGATCGCCCGGCACCTCGAGCGCCTCCGTGACGACGGGCTCACGTTCCTCATCATCGAGCATCACCTCGACGTCATCGCCCGGCTCTGCGATCCGGTGGTGGTGCTCGCCGAGGGCCGTCATCTGGCGGAAGGGTCGTTCGCGTCGCTGGCGGCCGACCCACGCGTGCAGGAAGCCTACATGGGGCGGAGAATCCCGGCGTGACGCTGCTCGCTTGCGAGGGCATCGTGGCCGGCTACACCGCCGCCGACGAGGTGCTGAAGGGCGTGGATCTCACCATCGAGCGCGGGGAGATCGTGAGCATCATCGGCCCCAACGGCGCGGGCAAGTCGACGTTGCTGAAGGTCGTGGCGGGGATTCTCGTGCCCACACGCGGCACGGTGCGCCTGGGTGATCGGCCCATCCACGGGCGGCCGCCGCGGGAGATCTCCACCCTGGGCGTGGCGTTCGTGCCGCAGGAGCAGAACATCTTCCCCACCATGTCGGTGCGGGAGAATCTGGAGATCGGCGGCTACGTCGACCCCGCGGGCGCCCGGCGGAAGATCGACGCCATCTTCGAGCGCTTCCCGGCGCTGGGCGAGAAGCGCCGGCACGCGGCGCGCACGCTCTCCGGCGGGCAGCGCCAGATCCTCGCCATGGCCATGGCCCTCATGGTGGACCCCGCGCTGCTGCTCCTCGACGAGCCCTCGGCGGGGCTGGCGCCGCAGGCTGCCGAGCGCCTGTTCGAGACCATCCGCGCCATCAATGCGGACGGGGTGTCCATCGCCATGGTCGAGCAGAATGCGCTCGAGGCCCTCGCCATCGCCCGGCGCGGTTATATTCTGGTGGACGGCCGGAACAGCCGGACCGGGCCCGCCGCCGACCTGGCCCGCGACGCCGAGGTCCGGCGCATCTTCTTGGGAGGCTGATTGGCGAGCCGCAGCCGCAGGCGAGGCGAGCGGAAACATGATGGGGTCCCGAGCGGAGCGAGGGGGGGCGAGCCGCAGCCGCAGGCGAGGCGAGCGGATACATGATGGGGTCCGAGCGGAGCGAGGGCGGGCCCGGATGGGAGCGCAATATGACGTTCAAGGACGTGGTGACGACGGTGGAGGAGCTGCGCGCCCTCATGGGGGAGCCCTCCGAGCTGGCGTTACGCAAGGATATCGGACGGCTCGACGAGCACTGCCGCGCCTTCATCGCGCGGTCGCCCTTCGTCCTGGTGGCCACCTCCGATCGGTCCGGCCGCTGCGACGTGAGCCCCAAGGGGGACGCGCCCGGCTTCGTGGAGGTGCTGGACGAGCGGCACCTGGTCATTCCGGACCGGCCGGGGAACAAGCGCTACGACGGGATCCGGAACCTCATCGAGAATCCCGGCATCGGGCTGCTCTTCCTGCTGCCCCGCAGCGAGGAGACCCTCCGGGTCAACGGCCGCGCGCAGGTCGTGCGTGACCCCGAGGTGCTGGCCCGCTTCGCGGTGCAGGGGAAGCTCCCGCAGCTCGCCATCGCGGTCGAGGTGCAGGAGAGCTTTCTCCACTGCGCCAAGTGCGTGAAGCGCTCCGGCCTCTGGGACATCGACAAGTGGCCCGATCTCACGGGCCTGCCCTCGGCCGCCCAGATGCTCCACGACCATGCCCGGCCCACGAACATGACGGTCGAAGGGATGCAGCAGCGCCTCCATGACGGCTACCGGAAGAATCTCTACTGAGCCACGGGGAGACTCCACGATGAGCGACCAGGCCGCTTCGATCTCACGCCGCACCCTCCTGACCGGCGCCGCCGCGCTCGGGGCTCTCGCCGCGGCGCCCCGCGTCGCCCGCGCCCAAGGCGGCGCCATCCGCCTCGGCACGCTCACCCCGCTCACCGGCGCCGGCGGCCCCTATGGCCCGCCCATGCGTCGGGCCATGGAGTGGGTGGTGAGCGAGGTGAACGCGGCGGGCGGCGTGCTGGGGCGCAAGATCGAGCTGGCCAGCGAGGACGATCAGACCAATCCCGAGGCGGCGGTGCGCGCGGCGCGGAAGCTCATCGACGTGGACAAGGTGGCCGCGGTCATGGGCACCTGGGCCTCCGCCGTCACCACCGCGGTGGCGCCCCTCTGCTGGGAGTCCAAGACCTTCCTCACCACCGTGTCCGGCTCGGACAGCATCACCCAGCTCCCGCACCAGGGCTTTCTCGTGCGCACCCAGCCCAACACGCATCTCCAGATCGGCAAGCTGGGCGACTTCATCCTCACCCTCAAGTCCAAGCGTGTCTTCGTGCTCGCCGCCCAGACGCCCTTCGCGGTGCCCTCGCAGAAGCGGCTGACCGAGGTGCTCACCAAGGGCGGCTCGGAGATGGTCGGCGGCGTGATCTACGACAAGGACAAGACCACGTTCCGGTCGGAGATCGATCAGGCCCTCAAGGCCAGGCCCGACATGATCTATCTGAACGGCTACACTCCCGACGTGACGGTGGTGATGAAGGAGCTGTTCAAGGCCGGCTACACCGGGGCCAAGATCGCCCAGGGCTACGCGGTGAACCAGAAGCTGCTCGACTCCATGCCGCACGAGGTCTCCGACGGCACCTACACCGCCACGCCGTCCCCCGCGGTGGACTCGGCGGGCTACAAGCGCCTGGCCAAGTTCCTCGGCAGCTCCGACCTCGACCCCTACTCCTGCCAGTGCCACGATCACGCGAGCCTGGTCATCCTCGCGGTCGCCCGCGCCAAGGGAGAGGCCACCGGCACCGCGATCAAGGAGCACGTGCGGAGGATCTCGCAGGGCGGGGGCACGAAGGTGGACAATGCCGTCGACGGGCTCAAGCTCCTCGCCCAGGGCAAGGAGATCAACTACGAGGGCGCCAGCGGGCCCTGCGACTTCACGGACACCGGCGACATCATCGACTGCAAGATCCGCTACGACCAGGCCGAGAAGGGGAAGTTCAAGCACGTGACGATTCTCTAGCGCGTGAGCGAGGTCGCGCAGCTTCTCGTCAACGGGCTGGTGGCCGGCACCATTCTCGCGGTGCCGGCCATCGGCTTCACCGCCATCTACGCCGTCCTCCGGTTCCCGAACTTCACGGTGGCCTCGCACGCCACCATCGGCGCGTTCGCGGGCTACGTCGCCAACACCGCCGGGGGCTTCCCCGCCTGGGCGGCCGTGGGCGTGGCCTTCCTGGTCGCGGGCCTCGCCGGGGTGGTCAACGACGAGCTGATCCTCAAGCCCCTGCGCCCCTCCGGCGCCCTCACCGCGGCCATCGCCGCGGTGGCCCTGACCATCGTGCTGGAGAACGTGGTGCGCTTCATCTGGGGCAATGACCTCCGCGGCTACGATCTTCCCATCCGCCGCGACTGGCAGTGGGCGGGCATTCGCATCGGACCGCAGCAGGTCGAGAACCTCATGACCGCCGTCGTCTCCATGGGCGTGCTCTTTCTCTTCCTCGCGTTCACGCGCACCGGCAAGGCGATGCGCGCCGTCGCGGACAATCCCATGCTGGCCGGCATCAAGGGCATCAACGCCGACATGGTCGCGCGTCTCGTCAACTTCGTGGGCATGGGGCTGGCCGGCATCGGCGGCATGCTGCTCGGGCTCGACACCAGCATCGATCCGCTCACCGGCTTTCGCGTCATCCTCTCCGTGTTCGCGGCCGCGGTGGTGGGCGGGCTCGGCAGCATCCCCGGCGCGGTGGTGGGCGCCTTGACCATCGGCGTGGCCGAGGAGCTGTCGCTGCTCTCGCTCGCCCCGGCGTACCGCACCGCGGTGGGCTTCGTGGCCATCCTCGTGGTCCTCACCCTCCGGCCGCGCGGGATTCTCGGTGAGCGGGCGTACTGAGATGAGGCGCTGACGTGGAGGGCTATCTCGTCGCCATGGCCACCTTCGCGGCGTTCTACGCCCTCATGGCGCTGGGGCTGAACCTCGTGTGGGGCATGACGGGGATGATCAACCTCGGGCTGGTGGGCTTTTTCGCCGTGGGGGCCTACGCCTCAGCCCTGCTCACCAAGAAGGCGGGCTGGCCGATGCCCGCGGGCCTCGTCGCGGCCATGCTGCTGGCCGCGGTGGCGGGCATGGTGCTGGCGCTCATCACCGCGCGTCTGCGCGGGGACTATCTCGCCATCATCACGCTGGGCTTCTCCGAGGTGGTCCGCCTGATCGCCAGCAACGAGATCTGGCTCACCAACGGCACCGACGGCATCTCCGGCATCCCCGGCCCCTGGCGCGGCCGGGTGCCGCCCGCCACCTTCAACCTCATCTATCTCGGCCTCGCCGCGATCGCGGTGCTCATCGTCTACCTCGCCATGCAGCGTGTGCGCCACTCGCCGTACGGGCGCGTGCTGCGCGCCATCCGCGACGACGATCAGGTGGCGGCGGTGGCGGGCAAGCCCGTCATCGCCTTCAAGGTGGAGGCGTTCGCGGTGAGCGCCGCGGTGCTGGGACTGGCCGGCGCGCTCTACGGCCACTACACGTCCTACATCGCCCCGGAGGGCTTCGTGCCGCTCATCTCCATCTACATCGTGCTCGCCCTCACCGCCGGCGGCACCGGCAGCAACACCGGCGCGGTGGTCGGCGCCTTCCTCGTGGTGTTCTTCCTCGAGTCCACGCGCTTCGCCACCGCGTGGCTGCCCGGGCTCAAGCCGGTGCAGGTGGCGGCGGTGCGCGAGTTCCTGGTGGGGGCGAGCCTGATCCTGATCCTGCGCGTGCGGCCGAGCGGCCTCCTGCCCGAGCGCATCCCGCGCCACGCGCCCCCCGCGTCCGCCCCCGCGCCGGCGGGAGCCACCCGATGAGCCGCGCGCCCCGCGTGGACCCGGCGCCGCATCTGGCCCGCGTCGCCCAGGCGCTCGCCCAGCCCGGGCAGCCCGCGCCGCTCTGGGCGGCCCTCGACGCCGCGCTCGGCGCCGTCATCGGTCACAAGCTCTTCACCGTCCTGCGCTTCCACGCCGACTCCCGCGAGTCCGAGCGGTGCTACACGAATCAGCCGGGCGCGTACCCGGTGGGCGGGCGCAAGCCCTTCACGGAGAGCCCATGGTCGCGGCAGCTGTTCGGGGAGCGGCGCCCGTACATCGGCACCACCGCGGAGCACATCCGATCAGTCTTCTTCGACCATGCCCTCATCATCTCGCTGGGCTGCGAGTCGGTACTGAACGTGCCGGTGGCCTTCGACGGACGCGTGCTGGGCACGCTCAACCTGCTGCACGAGGCGGGCTGGTACGGCGAGGAGGACGCGGCGCCGGGTCTCGTGTTCGCCGCGCTCGCGGCGCCCGGCTATCTCAGCCTCCGCTAGCGCGCGGCCTGGGCCAGCCAGTACGGCATGCGGAGCTCGCGGAAGACCGCGACCGCGGCCCCGATCTCGCCCCGGGCCGCGGCCTCGTCGCCGCGCCGCTCCGCGAGGCATCCGAGCCCGAGCCGGCATCGCGCGGCCAGGGGGCGCATCGCGCGCGCCTCGGCGCGGGCCAGCGCGTCGGCGTAGAGGCGTTCCGCCTCCGCCGCGCCGTCCGGTCGACGGGCGGCGATGGCCGCCAGCAGCGCGAGCGCCCTGGCTTCCTGGCCGCGCTCGCCGAATTGCCGGGCAAGCTCGAGGGCCTGGCGGGCCTCGGCGTGCGCCGCATCCGGCTCCTCCAGGCCGAGGTGGGTCTCACCGCGATAGACCGCCCGCAGGGCGGCGTAGGAGCGCGCGGGAAGCGTGATGGGCTGAAGGATCGCCCGCGCCGCCTCCGGGCGTCCGGCCAGCACGTAGGCGTACGCGAGATGGTCGGCGCATCCGCCCCGCATGAGCCCGATGTGCCAGGCCTCGGCGAGGGCGGCGCCCTGCTCGAGCATCTCGACGGCCCGATCTCCCGCGCCTCGAGTCAGATAGACGCGCCCCAGCTGGAAGATCGCGTAGAAGATGGTGTAGATCTGCTGCGCGGTCTCCGCTTGCGCCCGCGCCCGCTCCCCCTCGACCACCGCCTCGTCGAAGCGCCCGACGTCGGCGAGCGCCGTGGCGAGCCATGTCCGCGCGATGATCGCCGGGATCCCCAGCGAGCGGCTGGGATTCGGCGCCGTGTCGAGAAACCCGCGGAGCGCGCGGTCGAAGCACGCGATGGCGCGCGGATAGTCGCCGAGGGCGTGCTCGGCCTGGCCCAGCTTGAAGAGGCCCATCGCGATGAGGTTCGCGTCTCCCACCTGCTCGCCGATGGCGATGACCTGCCGGTTCACCTCGCGGGCCCGCGCCTGGTCGCCGAGGAGCCAGTGGTTGTGCCCGACCCGGTGGAGGACGTGGGCGAGCCGGCGCTGGTCCCCGCCCGCCCGCGCGAGCCGCTCGGCGTCGGCAAGATGCTCCGCGGTGCGTGGGATCTCGCCCAGCGTGACGAGGAGATCCCGCGTCTCCAGCAGGAGGTCCACCACGCGCGCCATGACGTCGGACGACGGCGGCAGGTGCGCGAGCGCTTCGCGCGTCCGGTCGAAGAGCGCGACGGCGTCCCGGTAGGCGCCACGCTCCGCGGCCTGGCTCGCGGTGGCGAGCAGATGCTCGACCGCCTTGTCCCAGATGAGGGCGCGCTGGTAGTGGACGGCGAGCGCGGCGCGGTGCGCGTCCAGATCGTGCGCATGCTGCCCCTCGATGGCCGCCGCCACCGCGGCGTGGAGCAGCCGGCGGCGGGGCTCGCCCACGTCGTCGTACGCGACGTCGCGCACGCGATCGTGGGTGAAGTCGAAGTGCTCGCCGATCTGGTGGAGCAGGCGGCGCCGCACCAGCTCCTCCACCGCGTTCGCGAGCTCGCGCGCGTCGAGGCCGGCGGCCTCGCGGAGGACGCCGAGCTCGAACTCGCGTCCGATCACGGCGGCGACGCCCGCCAGCTCGCGCGCGCGGCCGCCCAGGCGCTCCAGCCGCTCACGGAGAATGCGGCGCACGCCGTCGGGCAGGGGAAGCTCCCCCTCGACACTGGCGCCGCCGCGCTCGTGGAGGGTGCGGAGGGTCTCGACCACGACGAGCGGATTGCCGTCGCTGGCCCGCCACACGCGCTCCTCCAGGGGGGGATCGTCGCGCCCGGCCAGGACCCGCACGAGCTCGATGGTCTCTCCGCGCGGCAGGGGCAGAAGACGTACCTCCGCGAGCCCCGGCTCGCGGGTCAGCTCGGCGAGGATGCCGCGGGTGAAGGGCAGGAGGTCCAGATCTTCGACGCGGGCCGTCAGCACGAAGGAGGTCGCCGAGCCGGCGAGGCGGCGGGCGAGGAAGGCGACGAGGCGCAGGCTCGTCTCGTCCGCCCAGTGCACGTCCTCCAGCACGATGACCAGCGGCCCCTTTCGCCCGAGCGCCTGCAGGAGCTCGCCGACCGCCTGGAAGATGCGCAGGTGATCGTCGACGCCCGCGCGGGCCGGCCCGGGACGCGCGTCGATCTCGGGAAAGAGCCGGGCCAGCTCCTGACGCCACGGCGCGCCGAGCGACTTGAGCGTCTCGCCGTCGCCGAGCACGTGACTGGCCTGGAGCGCGCTCACCCAGAGGCCGAACGGCAACATGCGCTCGCTCTCGTGGGCGCGGCCCTCGATGAGGCGGATGCCGTCGCGGCCGGCCTCCGCGACGATCTCCTGCACGAGTCGGGTCTTGCCGATTCCCGCCTCGCCCAGTATGGCGATGACGCGCGCGCCCTCCCGGCCGCGCCGGTCGAGCTCGGCGCGCACGCTGGCGAGCTGGGCCTCGCGGCCGATGAGGAGCGGTCGGGCGGAGGCCTCCCCCGTGGCGGCGGGGGCACGGGCGGTGCGGGAGGGCGTCTGGGTCGAGCGCTGCGCGAGGATCTCCCGGTAGAGCTGCTTCGTCTCCGGCTCGGGCTCGACCCGCAGCTCACGCCACAGCGCCTCCACGCAGATCTGGTAGCGCCGGAGGGCGGCCGCGCTACGCCCCTGGGCAGCATGGAGGCGCATGAGGGCCCGGTGCGCCGCCTCCTGGAGCGGGTCGAGCGCGAGCACACGGAGCGCGGTCTCGATGGCGCGCTCCGTCTGTCCCGCCGCGCCCTGCCGCACGAGCAAGGCGTTCAGGACGCGAAGGCCCAGCTCGCGGAGGCGCTCGCGCTGCCCGTCGAGCCAGAGCTCGAAGGCGGGATCCTTCACCGTGAGGCCCGCCAGCAGCTCGCCGCCATAGCGCGCCGCCGCGGCCTCCAGCCCCTCCAGCGTGTCCGCGCCGGCCAGGCGCTCCAGCTCGAGCGCGTCCACCACGACGCGGCCTCCGTCGAGCGCGACGCGCTCGTGATCGACGCGGAGGCATGCCTCACCCGAGGGCCCCAGCGCCCGGCGGATCTCGAACAAGGTCTGGCGGAGGCTGTTCCGCGCCTGCTCCTCCCCGCGGTCCCCCCAGAGGAGCCCGGCCAGGTGGGCGCGCGTCTGGGCCTGCGCCGGCGTGAGGGCGAGATGAGCCATGAGGCCCTGCGCCTTCTTCGAGAGCGTCAGCGTTCGACCGGCGTGCTGCGCCCGGAAGCCGCCCAGGAGGGTCAAGGTCAGTTCCGGCATCGAGGGCCTCCGCACCGAGTCTAACGCTTTTTTTCGCCTCCGATAACGTGGCCCGGACGCCGCCCCGGTAGTGCTCGGACAAGGAGGATCGACCCATGACGACTGCTTCGTTCTGCTTCGCCCTGCTGACCGCGCTCGTCCTTGCCGCCGCCCCCTGGGCCGGCGCCGACGTCGTGACCGACGCGAACACGCGAGCCGCCGACGTCGTCTCGCGGCTTCCCGCTCCGCCCCTCACCGTCCGCACGATGGCCATCGTGCAGGTGTCCGTCTTCGAGGCGGTCAACGCGATCACCGCGCGCTACCCGAAGTACCGGGTGGCGATGACCCCGGCGCCCGGCGCGTCCGTGGACGCCGCGGTCGCGTCGGCGACGCGGACCGCGCTCCTCAAGCTCATGCCGGCCCAGCAGGCGGCCATCGAGGCCGACTATCAGGCCTTGCTCGCGAAGGTGTCCGACGGGCCGGCGAAGGCCGCGGGAATCGCGGTGGGCGAGCAGGCGGCCAACGCCATCGTGGCGATGTGCGCGGACGATGGCGTGACCGCGGCCGACGGGTACCGGCCGCATGCCGCGCCCGGCGTCTACGTGCCGACCATCGTCCCGGCGGTGTCGCACTGGGGCAAGCGGCGCCCCTGGGTCATGAGCCGCGGCGACCAGTTCCGTCCCGGCCCCCCGCCCGCCCTCACCAGCGAGACGTGGGCGCGCGACTACAACGAGATCAAGGCGCTCGGCGGGAAGAACAGCACGGTGCGCACCGCCGAGCAGACGGCCATCGCCAAGTTCTGGGAAGCGACCCTGCCGTCGGTCTACTGGCCCATCCCACGCTCGATCGCGGCCGCGCCCAACCGGGATGTGACCGAGAACGCCCGGTTCTTCGCGGTGGCGGCCATGGCGATGGACGACGCCCTCATCGCCGTCTTCGACGCCAAGTACACCTACAACTTCTGGCGTCCCGTGACCGCCATCCGCAACGGGGACAACGACGGCAACGACGCGACCGAGCGGGAGGCGGGGTGGACGCCCTTCATCGACACCCCGATGCATCCCGAGTATCCCTGCGCGCACTGTGTGGTGTCGGGCGCGCTCGGCGCGGTGCTCCGGGCCGAGGTCGGCTCAGGCTCGATGCCGACGCTCCGCTCGAGCAGCTACACCGCGGGCGGCGTGGAGCGGACGTGGACGACCGTGGACGCCTTCACCCAGGAAGTGGCGCTGGCGCGCATCCTGGACGGCGTGCACTACCGCAGCTCCGCCGAGGTGGGCTCGGACCTCGGTCGGAAGGTCGGGGAGCGGGCCGTGCAGAGCTTCCCGAAGCCGGTGCGCTAACGCGCCGAGGCGCTAGACCAGCGGCACGTAGTCGTACTCGCCGATGCCCTGCAGCACGAGGAAGGTGGCTGAGGTCTCGCCCCCGTTGGTGACCAGGTGCGCCCGGCCCGGGCGCACCGTGTAGGTCTCCCCGGGGGCGAGCCGCACGTCTTCCTTGGGATCGCGCAGGAAGAGTCGGAGGCGCCCCTCCAGCACGTAGAAGGTGTCCTGCACCCGGGTGTGATAGTGCCAGGGCACCTGCTGGGTGGGTGAGATCTGCAGCTCCGAGATGCGAAAGCCCGGGCGCTCGGCGTGCCGCGCCCGGCGCTCGACCTCGTAGAGATGGCTCGAATCCTTGACCGCGTTGCCGGCGCTCATGCCTCGCCTCCTTGGCCGGCGTCCTCGCCGAGCCGCTCGGGACCGGATGGTGTCCGATTCTCCCACAGGCGATATAGAATGTCGCCCGGTACGGGAATCCAGCGCCACGAGGAGACAGCCATGACCCGCGTCAACGAGCTCGACACCCCCGTCGTCACCATCCGCCTCGACGTGATGGAGGCGAACATTCGCCGCGTACAGTCGCGCCTGGCCGCGCTCGGCGTGGGCAACCGCCCGCATATCAAGACCCACAAGGTGCCCGCCATCGGCAAGCAGCAGATGGCGGCGGGGGCGATGGGCATCACGTGCCAGAAGCTGGGCGAGGTGGAAGTGTTCGCGGACGCGGGCGTGGCCGACGACGTGCTCCTGACCTACAACATCCTGGGCGCGGCCAAGGCCGAGCGGCTCATGGCGGCCAATCGCCGGGTCAAGAAGCTCTCCGTGTCCATCGACAACGAGGTGGTGGCGCGCGGGCTGTCCGAGGCCGCCCAGCGCGCGGGGCAGGATCTTCGCTTCCTCGTCGAGTGCGACACCGGCATGGGCCGCACCGGCGTGCAGACGCCGCAGCAAGCCTTCGACCTCGCCCGCGCCGCCATGGCGCGGCCGCGCCTCGAATTCCAGGGCCTCATGACCTTCCCCAGCAAGGATCCCGACACGCGCCTGTTCTTCGAGGCCGCCCTCGCCCTCTTCAAGGCCGCGGGCATTCCGGTGCCGGTGGTCTCGGGCGGGGGCACGCCCGCGCTCGCCACCGTGGACCGCTTCCCCATGCTCACCGAGCACCGCGCCGGCACCTGCGTGTTCAACGACGCCATGGTGGTCTCCACCGGCACCGCCGGCTGGGACGACTGCGCCATGCGCGTGCGCGCCACCGTGGTGAGCCGCCCCACGCCCGAGCGCGCGGTGCTCGACGCGGGCTCCAAGGTGCTCACGTCCGATCAGTACTTCATGAAGGGCTTCGGCCACGTGATGGAGTATCCGGAGGCCGCGGTGGTGCATCTCTCCGAGGAGCACGCGGTGGTGGATCTCTCCGCCTGTCCCGAGCGCCCGAACGTGGGCGACGTGGTGGAGGTGGTCCCGAACCACTGCTGCGTGGTCTCGAACATGGTGGACGAGCTGCACGGCGTGCGCGGGGGAGCGGTCGAGGTGGTCTGGCCGGTCGCCGCGCGCGGCCGCGTGCGCTAGGAGGCGCACGATGCGGACGGGCGCCGCGCTCCTGGTCGACGCGCTGGTGGCGGCCGGCGTGCGCCAGCTCTTCTCGCTGTCGGGCAATCAGATCCTGTCGGTCTACGACGCCACCATCGGACGGCCGCTGCCGATCTACCACACGCGCCACGAGGCCGGCGCCGTCCACATGGCCGATGCCTGGGGCCGGCTCACCGAGACGCCGGGGGTCGCCCTCGTGACCGCCGGGCCCGGGCATCTCAACGCGGTGTCCGCGCTCTACGGCGCGCTCATGTCCGAGTCGCCCGTGGTGCTGCTGTCCGGTCACGCGCCGAAAGGCCAGGCGGGGCGCGGCGCCTTCCAGGAGATGGATCAGGTCGGCGCGGCGCGCCCGGTGACCAAGGCGGCCTGGCGCGTCGAGGAAGCCGCCCGAATGGGAGAGGAGATGGAGCGGGCCCTCGCCCTCGCGACGGCGGGCCGGCCCGGCCCCGTGCACCTGAGCCTCCCCGGCGATCTCCTCGACGCCAGGGTGCCCGACGGCGTCCCGCCTCCGACGCCCCCTGCGCATACGCCCATCGTGTCCCCCGTACGCGACGCCGCTCTTGCGCGCATCCTGGCCGACCTCCAGGCCGCGCGGCGGCCCTTGATCGTGGTCGGCCCGGCGATGGCGCGAAGCGCGCGACGCGCGGCCGTCGCCGCGCTCAGCCACGCGACCGGCATTCCCGTGCTCCCGGTCGAGAGCCCGCGCGGTCTGAACGACCCGTGGCTCCACCTGGCGGCGAGCGTCTTCGCTCAGGCCGACGTCGTGCTGCTCCTCGGCAAGCGGCTGGACTACACCTTGCGCTTCGGCGATCCGGGCGTGTTCGCGCCCGACCGCCGCGTGATCCAGATCGACTGGGAGGCGTCCGCCCTGGCCGGTGACGCGCGCACGCACGCGTCCATGGTGGACGATCCCGCCCGCGTGGCCGCGCGCCTGGCGGAACTCGCGGCCGGCGAGACGTGGAAGCATGCCGCGTGGGGCGACGAGGTGCGCGCCGCGCGCGACACCGTCCCCGCGCCGTGGGCCGCGTTGCGCGGCGGCACCGCGCGCCCCATTCACCCCCTGCGCGTCTGTGCCGCGCTACAACCGTTCCTGGACCGCGGGGCCATCCTCGTCGCCGACGGCGGCGAGTTCGGGCAGTGGATCCAGGCGGGCTGCGAGGCGGGCACGCGGCTGATCAACGGCCCCTCGGGCTCCATCGGGAGCGCCATTCCGATGGCGCTCGGCGCCAAATCGGCGCACCCCGACCGGCTGGTGATCGCGGCGCTCGGCGACGGCACCTTCGGCTTTCACGCCTTCGAGCTGGACACCGCCGCCCGCCATGGCCTGCCCATCCTGGCGGTGGTGGGGAACGACGCGCGCTGGAACGCCGAGCATCAGCTCCAGCTCCAGCACTACGGCGCCGAGCGCACGGTGGGCTGCGAGCTCGCCCCCTTGCGCTACGACCAGGTGGCGGCGGCGCTGGGCGCTCACGGCGAGCACGTGGAGTCCCCGGGGGATCTGGATGCCGCGCTCGCCCGCGCCGTCGCCTCCGGGCGGCCCGCGGTGATCAACGTGATGATCGACGGCGTCCCCGCGCCGACCTACCGCGCGGGCGCCGGCGCGCACTGACGCCTACCGCGAGACGGTCAGCCGCTCGCGCCCGTAGTTGTCCGCGTCCACCCAGGGTTTGCCCTCCGCGAAGCGCGTGGAGCGGAAGGGCGTCAGGTCGATCAGGCTCGGCTTGCCCTGCGTCACCCACTCCGCCAGGCAGCGGCCGATGGCGGGCGCGGTCTTGAACGAGGTGCCGGAGTCGCCCAGCATGACCCAGAGTCCCGGCACCGATGGGACCTGGTCGATGATGGCGCGCCCGTCGGCGGACATCATGATCATCCCCGCCCAGCCCCCGCGCATGGTGGCCTCGGTGAAGGCGGGCAGCCGCGCGGCGAGCTTTTCGCGGCAGAGGGCGACGTAGTCCGCATCGACGCCCTCGTGATACTTCTCCGGGTCGCCGTGGGAGACGCCGAGCTCCACGCCGATCAGGGTGGAGGCGGCGCCCTCCGGCCGTATCCAGGCTTCGTGGGTATCGTCGCTGATCACGCAGTGGCGGCGGGTGAAGCCGGCCGGCCAGCGGAAGATCGACACCTGGATGCGGAAGGGCTGCAGCGGCAGGCTGAGCCCGAGGGGCTCGAGGAGCGCATGCGCCCACGCGCCGGGCACGAGCACCACCGCGGGAGTCTCGATGCGGCCCGCCGTGGTCTCCACCGCGGCCACGCGGCCGCGATCGGTCGCGATGCGGGTGGCCTCGCAGTGGGTGCGGATCTCCACGCCGAGGCGCTGCGCCGCGTCCGCCAGCGAGAACGTCGTGGCGTTGGGATCGGCGTAGCCCGAGTCGGCCTCGTAGGCGGCGCCGCCGATGTCGTCCACGCGGCCGCCGGGAAGGATCTCGCGGATCTCGTCCGCCGTGACCACCCGGGTGTTGATGCCGATCTTCCGCTGGGTGGCGACATTGCGCTCCAGCCGGTCACCATGGCCCCGTGCGACCAGCTTGAGATAGCCGGTGCGCTCGAAGCCGCAGTCGCCCCCCACCCGGTGCTTCCAGTCGTGGAAGTATTTGAGGCTCTCGTGGGCCAGGCGCGACTCGTGCTCGTTGGTGTAGTGCATCCGCACCAGGGAGCCCGATTTTCCACTGGCCCCCGCCCCCAGATGCCGGCGCTCCACCAGGGTCACGCGCTTCACTCCGAGGCTCGCCAGGTGGAAGGCCGTACTGCACCCATTGACCCCGCCGCCGATGACCACCACGTCCGCCGTTCGTGTCATAGGCCCGAAGTTTCGCATGCTTGACAGGGCAGGGGGAAGGCCCTATAAGGGGGACCACCCGAACCCTTCGGTCCCGGCGTCTGAGACCCGGGATGCACGCAGCGTCGCGAGCCCAGGCCAGCGCGCAATCCCACATATCGGCAAGGAGGAACGTGGCATGACAGTGACCCGTCGAGAGCTCCTCAAGGGGGCCGCCCTGGCCGGCGCCGCCGCCGCTCTGCCCGCCGGCCTTCCCGGCCCGGCCACGGCGCAGACCACGCAGAAGCGCGAGCTCGTGGTGGCGCAGGGCGGCGACATCGCCCACCTCGATCCCCACATGAGCACGTCGTCGAACGACATCCGGATCTCGTACAACATCTTCGACAACCTCACGAGCCGCCGGCCCGACGGCAAGCTGGCCCCCGGGCTTGCCTCCGAGTGGAAGCTGCAAGGGCAGCAGGCCTGGGCCTTCAAGCTCCGCTCGGGCGTCAAGTGGCACAACGGCGATCCCTTCACCGCCGCCGACGCCAAGTTCAGCCTCGAGCGCACCTACGATCCCGCGGCGAAGACGCGCGTGAACACGGTCTTCACCACCATCGAGCGGATCGAGGCGCCGGATCCGACCACGCTGATCGTCCACACCAAGAAGCCGGACCCTCTGCTCCCCGCGCGGTTGGGCTTTTACGGCGGCCAGATCGTGCCGAAGAAGTACCTCGAGGCGGTCGGCCAGGAGAAGTTCAATCAGGCTCCGGTGGGGACGGGGCCCGTGCGCTTCGTGTCGTGGACCAAGGACGACAAGGTCGTGCTGGACGCCAACGCGGACTACTGGGGCGGCAAGCCCGACTTCGACCGCCTCATCGTCCGGGCGCTGCCGGAGATGGCCCCGCGGGTGGCCGCGCTCCTCAAGGGCGAGGTCGACATCGCCACCCAGCTCCCGCCCGACCAGGGCGAGCGGGTGAAGGCCAATGCGAGCACCACGGTGGCGGGCGCGCTCTACGGCGGGCTCTACGTCCTCGCGGTGAACAGCAAGGTGAAGCCGCTGGACAATCCTCTGGTGAAGCAGGCGCTCTCCCTCGCCATCGATCGCGACGTCATCATCAAGGAGCTCTGGCGCGGGCGCGGCGTGGCGCCGAGCGGGCCCATCGCGCGGGGCGACAACCACTTCGACCCGTCCCTGCCCCCGCTCGCCTACAACCCCAAGGAGGCCCGCGAGCTCCTCAAGAAGGCCGGCTACAAGAACGAGGAGATCGTGATCGAGACCACCGCCGGCTACATGGCGGGCGACAAGCCCATGGCGGAAGCGGTGCAGGCGATGTGGAAGGATGCCGGCATCAACGGCAAGGTCGAGATCGTCGAGTACTCGGTGCGGGCCCAGAAGAACCGTGACAAGTCCTTCAAGGGGCTCTGGTGGTCCGATCCCACGTCCACCCTCCGCGATCCCGACGGCATGATGTGGCGCCTCCTCGGCCCCGGCGGGCCTCAGGACTACTGGCGGCACGCCGAGTGGGACGAGCTGGGCAACGCCGCCCGCTTCTCGGTGGACGAGAAGTTCCGCGGCGAGGCCTACAAGAAGATGACCAAGATCTTCCTCGAGCACTTCCCCTGGATTCCCGTGATCCAGCCCTACGAGGACTACGGGCTCCAGAAGTACGTGGAGTGGAATCCGGATCCGCTGCAGCAGCTCGAGATCCGGCGCTTCAACTTCAAGTTCCGCCGGGCCTAGCCCCGCGTCTGTCTCCCCCCTCACCCGTTCCCGGGTGAGGGGGGCTGACAGCCGTCATGCGCACCTTCCTCGTCTTCCTGGCTTCGCGCGCGGGCCGAGCGGTGGTCGCGCTCTGGCTCGTCTCGACCGTCGTCTTCGTGGTGATGCGCCTCTCCGGCGATCCCACGCCGCTGCTCCTGCCGCCCGACGCGCCCCGCAGCGAGATCTTCCGCCTGCGCACCGAGCTGGGCCTGGACCGGCCGCTGCCGGTGCAGTACGCGGTGTTCATGGGGAATCTTCTGCGCGGTGACTTCGGGCAGTCCATTCGTTTCAAGGGCCCGGCCATCGGGGTGGTGGTCGAGCGGCTGCCCGCCACCCTCGAGCTCGGGCTCACGTCGTTCGGCCTCGCCGTGCTCATCGCCGTCCCCATCGGCCTCCTGTCCGCGGTGTACCGCAACAGCCCGCTGGACCACGCGGCGATGGGCGTGGCCCTCATCGGCCAGTCCGCACCCACCTTCTTCATCGGCATCCTCTTCATCCTGGTGGTGTCGGTGAAGCTCGGCCTCCTGCCCACCTCGGGGCGGGGGGACTGGCGCAATCTCCTGCTGCCCGCGGTGACGCTGGGCCTGTTCGGCATGGCCTCGGTGGCGCGGCTCACCCGCTCGGCGGTGCTCGAGGTGCTGCGCGCCGACTACATCCGGACGGCGCGCGCCAAGGGGCTCGCGGAGACGCTCGTCATCGCCAAGCATACGTTCAAGAACGCGGCCATCCCCATCGTCACCATCACCGGGCTCCAGTTCGGCAGCCTGCTCGCCGGCGCGGTGGTGACCGAGACGGTGTTCGCCTGGCCGGGCATCGGGCGCCTCGCCATCCAGGCCATCTACAACCGCGACTATCCGGTCGTGCAATGCGTGGTGCTGCTCTCCGCCGCCCTCTTCGTCGTCGTGAACCTCGCCATCGACGCGATCTATGGCCTTCTCGATCCCCGCATCCGCGTCCGCTGACCAGGCCATCGCCACCGCGTCGGCGCGCGCCGGCCGGCGGGCGCGGCGGGCGCGGCGGCTCACCGCCGCGGGCGTGGGCTTCGTCCTGTTTCTCGCTCTCGTGGCCGCGGCGGCGCCCTGGCTCGCGCCCCACGACCCCACGCGCCAGTCGCTCCGCGCGCGCCTCGTGGCGCCCACGTGGGAGGCGGCCGACGGCCGCGCCCACGTGCTCGGCACCGATCACCTCGGCCGCGACGTGCTCTCGCGGATGATCGTGGGCTCGCGGGTGTCGCTGCTGGTGGGCTTCGCGGCGGTGCTCGTGGGTGGGCTCATCGGCTCGGCGCTGGGGCTCGTGGCGGGCTTCCGCGGGGGGTGGTTCGACACCGCGATCATGACGGTTGCCGACGCGCAGCTCGCCTTCCCCTTCATCCTCCTCGCCATCGGCATCATCGCGGTGCTGGGGCCGAGCTTCTCGACGCTCATCGTGGTCATCGGGCTCTCCGGCTGGGTGTCCTACGCGCGCATCCTGCGCTCGCAAGTGCTGGGGCTCCGGTCACGCGAGTTCGTGGACGCCATCCACGCCCTCGGCGGGTCGGTCCTGCGCATCATCGGCAAGCACGTGCTCCCCAACGTGCTGTCCTCCCTGGTGGTGATCGCCACCCTCGAGCTCGCGCGCGCCATCGTGCTCGAGGCCACGCTGTCCTTCCTCGGGCTGGGGATTCAGCCGCCCACGCCGTCCTGGGGCGGCATGGTGCAGGAGGGGCGCGAGTACCTCGACTCCGCGTGGTGGATCGCCACCTTTCCCGGCCTCCTCCTCATGGCGACCTCCGTGGTGGTGAGCCGCACCGGCGATTGGCTGCGCGACCTCCTCGATCCCACCCTCCGGGGCGAGTAGGATTCGGCGGTGGCCTGGTCGCTTCGGCTCGTGGAGCATCGGCTCGATCCCGGCGCGCTCCTGTCCTTCACGGGCGGGCCGCGCGTGGTCTTCGTGCGGTCGGGGGCGCTGCGGGTGGTGGGCGCCCACGCGGGGGAGGAGGGCGCGCCGATTTTCCAGGACGCCGCGGTGTTCGCCGCGGGCGCCGCGGGCGTCCAGTCCTATCGCGAGGCGCTCACCGTGCTCGTCTTCGAGCTCGCGCGCCAGCCGGTGCCGCCGGCCCGGGGCCGCGTGCTCCTCGAGCATCCCGTGGCCCTGGATCCCGCGCGCCCCTGGCTCATGCGCTGCGACCGCGTGGACTTCGCGCGGGGCGGCGTGGCCCCCGCGCACGGCCACATGGGGGGCGGCATCCGCTGCCTCCTGCGCGGCGCCCTGCGCGTCACCGTGGGCGACCCGCCCGGCCGGCTGATGCGCCCGGGCGACGCCTGGTTCGAGAGCGGGCGCGAGCCGGTGGTGGCCGAGGCATCGAAGGCGGAGGACACCTCGTTCGTCCGCTGCGCGGTGCTGCCGGCCGAGATCCGCGGGCAATCGTCCATCGTCTACGTCGATCCCGCCCAGGCCGCGCGCAGCCGGCCGCGGACGTATACCATCTACGTGGACGAGCCCATTACCCTGGAGAAGCGATGAACAAGATCGAGCGCGTGCGCGCGGCGCTGTCGGGTGGCCCCGTGGACCATCCCCCGTTCACGGTGTGGTACCACTTCGGCCTCCAGCACGCGCCGGCCGAGCGCATGGCCCAGGCCCATCTCGACTTCTTCGAGGCCTACGATCTCGACTGGCTCAAGCTGATGAACGATTACTCCTACCCCATGCCCCCCGGGGTGGAGACGCTGGATCACGCCCGCGATCTCGACCGAATCGAGGCGCTCGACATCGAGCGGACCCCGCTGGCGGCTCAGCTCCGCGTCGTGGAGCAGGTGGCGCGGGCCCTGTCCGGCCGGGCCCTGGTGGTGGACACCCTCTTCAACGCGTGGAACACCCTCCGGCGCAACGTGGTGAAGGGCGCCATCGACGAGATGATGCGCGAGCACCCCGCCGGCCTCGCCCGCGCGCTCCACGCGGTGAACACCACGCTCATCCAGTACGCCCAGGCCGCGCTGGCCCGAGGCGCGGCCGGCATTTTCCTCTCCGTCCCCGCCTCCACGGAGTTCGTGAGCCGCGAGCAGTACGAGCGCTTCATGCGCCCCTTCGACCTGGAGCTCCTGGAAGCGGTGCGCGGCCGGGGCACCCTCCACGTGCTCCACGCCCACGGCAATCACGTGTTTTTCGACCGGATGATCGATTACCCGGTTCACGCGATCTCGTGGGCCGATCAGGATGCCGGTCCCGGGCTGGCCGAGGCGCGGCGCCGCACCGACCTGCCGCTGATGGGCGGGATCAGCCACGTCCGCTTCGCCTACGAGTCGGCGGCCCACATCCGCAAGCAGATCCGCCAGGCCATGGAGGCCGCGGGGCGCGAGAAGCTCTTCCTCGCCCCCGGCTGCGCCCTCCCCAGCTACGCCTTCCCCGAGCTCATCCGCGCCGCGCACGACGCCGCCGCGCGGTGAATGTCTACCTGTCCGGCCTGATCGGCTCGGGGAAGACCACGCTCGGGGAGCGCCTCGCCGCGCGCCTCGGCCGCCCCTTCCTCGATCTCGACCGCGAGCTGGATGCCGCCCTCGGGCGGAGCTTCCACGACCTCGTGCGCGAGCAAGGGTGGCTCGCCTTCCGCGAGCGGGAGTACCGCATCGTGAAGCGCTTCGCCGCCCTCGCCGGCGTGGTCTGCGCGCTGGGCGGCGGCACCGTGCGCTACGAATGGAACCGCGACGCCCTGCGCGGCACCGGCGTGCTCGTGTTCCTGGAGGCCGAGCTCCCCACGCTCGCCGCCCGCGTTCGCGCCGCCGACCGCCCGCGCGTGAACCCGGGCGTCTCGCTCGAGGACGACCTCGCGTCGATCTGGGCGACGGCCGAGCCCCTCTACCGCGCCGCCGACCTCACGTACCGCACGGATGCCGGGCGGAGCGTGGACGAGGAGGTGGAGGATCTGGCGCGCCTGCTGGGCGAGCGCCGGCTCTAGACGCGCCCGGCCAGCGCGGCCACCCGCTCCCGTGCCGCCGCGTCGAAGCGCCGCGCCCCGCCCACCCCGCAGTTGTCCGCCATGTGCGCGGGATTGGCGGTGGCGGGAATGCTCACGGAGACGCGCGGATCGCTCACGCCCCAGTTGAGCAGGGCCTGCGCCCACGTCCGGAGCCCATAATCGTCGAGAAAGCTCAGCTCCTTCGCGGGCGGGGAGCGGCGGGCGAGCGGACCCTGGCCGAGCGGCCGCATGACGATGACGCCCACGCCCCGATCCGCCGCCAGCGGCAGCAGATGCTCTTCCACGTCCCGCTCGCGCGGGTTCAGCGGCACCTGGATGGCGGTGACGCGGCCGCTTTCGACGAGGCGAGCCATCTCGCCGAAGGCGGAGGCGCTGTAGTGCGTGACGCCGATGGCGCGAATCTGTCCCGCCGCGCGCAGCTCCTCGAGATAGGGGAGGTGCTCGCGCCAGGCGGAGAGGTTGTGGATCTGGTAGAGGTCCACGACGCCGCCGTACCAGCCCAGCGCGCGGCGGATCTGCTCGCGGCCCTCGCGGAGGCTGCCCGCCCAGACCTTGGTGGCGATCTGCACGTCCCGCCGGCGCGGGCCGAGCGTGTCGGCCAGCACCTGCTCCGCGCGCCCGTACATGGGCGAGCTGTCGAAGAAGGTGGCGCCGCCGGCCACGGCGGCATCGGTGACGGGGCGCACGCGCCCGGCGTCCCGTACGTCGAAGGTCTGCCAGGTGCCCATGCCGATGACCGGCACGGTGAGGCCGCTCCCGCCGAGCGGGCGCCGCTCCATGGCCGGGCGCGACATGGAGGGAGTGTACCCCGGCCGCGCTCGTCGGGCGGTCATGCGAGTGCTACCCTGAACGTATGACCACCACCGACGTTCCCGCCACCCTGGCGGTCTTCGGCGCGCCGCCGGCGCCGGCGACAGCGCGCGTCGCGCGCCAGACCCCGGCCGATCGCATGCGCCGCGTGCTCACCGCGCTCGGCATCTTCTGGGGCCTCGCCATCCCTGCCGTGTTCATGCCGGTGGCCCACTTCATCCTCGTGCCGTCGCTGCTGCTCATCGGGGCGGTGGTGGCCGCCCTTCGCAGCCGCGAGGACATGCGCCTGCTCGGCGCGCACGGTCGCTGCCCCCGCTGCGGGGTGGACCAGGAGTTCCCCGGCGGCGGGCGCTTCCATGGCGAGCAGGCGCTCGACTGCCCCCGCTGCCACAACCGGCTGACCCTCACCGCGCGCGTTGCTTGACACCTTCGGCCCCGGTCCCTACCGTGGGGCCGTGGACGAGCTGATCCGCCTGCTCCAGCGCGCCGACCTCGCTCGGAAGGAAGGCCGTCACGGCGAGGCCGAGGCGCTGGCGCGCGAGGTGATCGCGCGGGATCCCTCGCGCGCGGCCGCGCACACCGCGCTCGGCGCCGCCCTCACGCAGCTCCGGCGATCCGCCGAGGCCGAGGCCGCCTTCCGGGCCGCGGT
>DATEDO010000128.1:0-18437 GCA_035281625.1 Candidatus Methylomirabilota bacterium | reverse complement strand
TCTGCCTCAGCCCCGGAGCGTCAACGGCGTGGTCCAGACGCCCATCGAGGGCACGAGCATGGTCTATGCCTTCAACAACGCGAAGGCGCCGGAGCGCCACAAGACGCAGTACTTCGAGATGTTCGGCAACCGCGCGATCTACCAGGAGGGCTGGTTCGCGCGCACTATCCACCGCGCGCCGTGGCAGGTGACCAACCTTCCGCCCCTGACGTCCGATGTCTGGGAGCTCTACGACGCGAAAAACGACTTCAGCCTTACCCGGAACCTGGCCGGCGAGCAGCCCGCCCGGCTCAAGCAGATGCAGGCGCTCTTCATGAAGGAGGCCCAGAAGCACCACGTGCTGCCCCTCGACGACCGGACCATCGAGCGCACGAACCCGACTCTCGCGGGCCGGCCGGACGTCCTGGGGGCGCGCACGTCGCTGACCCTCTACGAGGGGATGCAGGGCATGCTGGAGAACACCTTCATGAACATCAAGAACCGGTCGAGCAAGATCACCGCCGAGCTCGAGATCCCGGCGGCGGGCGCCAGCGGCGCGATCCTCTCGCAGGGCGGACGCTTCGGCGGGTGGTCACTGTACGTGAAGGATGGCAAGCCGGCCTACACCTACAACTTCCTCGGGCTGGCGCGCTACACCGTCGCCGCGCCGGACGCGCTGGCGCCCGGCCGGACCACGGTCGTCCTCGACTTCGTCTATGACGGGGGCGGACTCGGCAAGGGCGGCAAGGCGACGCTCTCCGTGAACGGGAAGCCCGTCGCCGAGGGACGCATCGAGAGGACGCAGCCGAACATCTTCTCGGCCGACGAGACCGCCGACGTCGGAGTCGACAACCAGACCCCAGTGGCCGAGGGGATCGGCATCGGCCCGGAGACCCGCTTCACCGGCACGATCAACAGGATCACCCTTGAAGTCGGGCCGGTGAAATAATGAGGAACGGGATGTCACCCCGCGGTGAGCGCATCTCGCCAAGAGTGGCCGACCTCGCGATCTGCGCCGTGCTGCTAGTCATGGCGCCTCTGTTCGCGGCACCCGCGCTGGCTCAAGGACAGGGCGAGTCGCTAGGCGACGTGTACCGGCGCGTCAGCACGTCGGTGGTCGTGATTCGTGCCCGCGGTCAGGAGGTGACAGAGGACGGACTCGTCCGCTTCAAGGAGATCGGCTCGGGCGTGCTGATCTCGGCCGACGGGAAGGTGGCGACCGCGGCGCACGTGGTGCAACAGATGGCGGACATCACCGTCGAGTTCCTCGGCGAGGAGCCGGTAGCCGCGCGCGTCTACGCGTCCGAGCAATGGGCCGACATCTCGATCCTCCAGCTCTCGGCGGTGCCTCCCAGCGCGACGGTGGCGAAGGTCGCGGACTCCGAGCCCGTGCTCATCGGCGATCCGGTCTTCCTGGTCGGCGCCCCTTATGGTCTGAGCTACTCGCTGAGCCAGGGGGTCGTCAGCGCACGGTGGGCGCCCGACACGGTCACCAAGGAATTCCCGCTGGCCGAGTTCTTCCAGACCGACGCCGTGATCAACACGGGCAACTCCGGCGGGCCGATGTTCAACCGGGCCGGTGAGGTGATCGGGCTCGTCAGCCACAACATCTCGAAGTCGGGCGGGAGTGAAGGGCTCGGCTTCGCGGTGACCTCGAATACCGTGAAGCGCCTGCTGGTGGAGCGGAACCGCAGGTTCTGGGGCTTCGACGCCATGCTGGTGGCGGGGGAAATGGCTCAGGCCCTCAAGGTCCCGCAGTCGGGCGGGTTCCTGGTGAAGCAGGTGGCCACGGATTCGGTGGCCGACCGGCTCGGGCTCAGGGGAGGAAACCGCGTCGCCGTCGTGGAAGGTCAGCGCATCGTCGTGGGGGGCGATATCTTGCTCGCGATCCAGGGCATCACCATGGCCAGCGCCCGCGACCGCGCCAGAGTCCTCAGGGAGCTCGAGGGCCTGAAGACGGGAGACGATCTGCGGGTCCGGATCTTCCGCGACAACGAGATCGTGGAGCTCGCGATGAAGTTTACGGGCTTCTAAGCTCCTACCACCTCATCCCGCATTCCTGATAGTAGGCGTCCTTGTGGTTCTCGAAGACCGTCCGCTGGATCTGCATCTCGAGCGCTCCGCTCGAGCCGGGGACGGCTTTGAGCAGATAGAAGCTCTGGATCGGGAAGTGGTTCACGTTGTACGTGTACTTGCCGCGAAGGGATCGGTAGTCGGCCCTCCGCATGGCGGCGATCATGCCTCTCTTGTTCGACAAGTCGCCGTTCACCGCGCGGACGGCCGAGTCGATCAGCATGATGCCGTCGTAGCTCTGAGCGCCGTAGAAGACCGGTGACTTGCCGTACTTCTTCCGGAAGTCCGCAACGTAGCGCTGATTGGCCTCGTTCTTGAGGTCCGGGCTCCAGTAGCGAGTCTCCCACTGGCCGTCCGCCGATTCCTTCAAGGCGAGGAGCGAGATCTCGTCCACCGTGTACACGGAGAACACGGGGATCCGCTCGCGGAGCCCGGCCTCGTCGTACTGCGTGAGGAACTGGATCCCCATGATCCCGGGGTAGAACACGAAGACGGCGTTGGGCTTCGCCGCGCGGAGCCGGCTGATCTCGGCCCGATAGTCCTGCTCGCCGAGCTTGGTGTACACCTCGGCCACGACCTTGCGCTTGAAGTAGCGCTTGAACCCGGCGACCGCGTCCTTGCCGGCGGCGTAGTCGGGCGCCATCACATACACTCCGGTGATGCCGCGGTCGGACATGTACTTGCCCATGGCCTCGGGCGTCTGGTCGGTCTGCCAGGACGTCGAAAAAAACAGCTCGTGGCACATCTTGCCGGCCAGCTCGCTGGGTCCCGCGTTGGTGCCGATCATGAAGGTCCCGGCCTGGGTGACGGTTGGGGCGACGGCCAGCATCACGTTCGACCAGATGACCCCGCTCACGAAGTGGACCCGATGCTTCTTGAGCATGTCGCCGGCGACCTGCTTCCCCACGTCGGAACTGACCCGGTCGTCGCCGTAGATCACCTCGACGTCCAGTCCGCCCACCTTGCCGCCCAGGTGGTCGAGGGCCAGCTCGACGGAGCTCTTCATGTGTTCGCCGATGATGCCTTGCGGCCCCGACAGTGTGGTGATGAAGCCGATCTTCACCGTCTGCGCGAGGGCGGGTGAGGCGGCCACGGCGGCCAGGAGGAACACGACGAGGGCTCGCGTCGCTTGGCGCACGACACCTCCTTCATGGGTGGAACGCCCGAGTGAAGACCTCGACGAGAGCACGCGATATCCTAGCAGACGGTCCTGGCGGAGGCCAGCCTTCCCGAGGATCAGCGCTCCGTGTCCGCGTCATCGCGAAGGAACGCCCGCACGCGCGCCATCACCTCGTCCTTCGGGTAGATCCCGTTCACGAACCGCGCGCGGGCGAGGGGATCGCCGGCGAAGAACCGCTCGTAGAGCACCTGCCGGCTCCCGAACGACGTGCCCGCGATGTCCCACGCGAGGCGGAAGAGCTTCACCCGGTCGCGGGCGGCCGTCGTGTCGGTGGCGAGATACTGCTCGATGTGCGCGGCCAGCGGGCCGCCGAAGTCCGCCTCGGTCGGCGTGATCATGAAGCTGCTCGACCCCAGGAGCTGCAGGATCTCCACCATTCGCGGGTACGCGGTCATGAAGAGATTGCGCGTGATCTCGATGGGCACTTCCGCCGGACACATCACGCCCCACTCGTCGAGCTGCGCGTCGGCCTCGGCCGCTCGCGTGCACGCCTTCATCAGCTCGGTGTACTGGATCAGCTCCGCCAGCCGCTCCTCGGAATGCGGCAGCTGCGCGTTGCCGAGCGTGTCCGCCACCAGGAGGGCGACGCCGAGCACGAACTCGCACTTGGCGATGTTCTTCGCCGCCCCCTGGTGGGCGGTGTGCGCCATCGAGTGGGTCCGCGCGCCCGTCCCGTTGATGAGCCCCACGTCGCCGAGCAGGAACACCCGCTCCCACGGGACCAGCACGTCGTCGAAGAACACGACGCAGTCCATCTCCTCGAAGCGCGACCCGAGGGGATGCTCGAAGTGGGAGCGGCCGAGGTCGAAGCTCTCCCGGCACAGGAACCGGAGGCCGGGCGTGCCGCACGGGATGGCGAAGTTGAGCGCGAACGGGCTGTGGCCGCGGCCCATGTCACTCATGCGCGGGGAGTAGACGGCGATCTCGTCGGCGAGCGGGCCGAGCGTCGCGAGGATGCGCGAGCCGCGCACGACGATGCCGGCGCCCGTCTCGCGCACCACGCCGAGCGCCGTCCCTTCCTGGAGATTCAGGCCGGACGCGCTGCGGCTCCGCTGCAGATTGATCAACGCGTGGGTGAGGGTGAGGTCCCGCTCGCGGATGTACTCGTGGTAGCGCCGCATGTTGTCCGCGAACTCGGGACGGTTCTGCGCGAAGTACGGGGCCGCGCCCGCCCAGGCCGCGTAGGTGACGTTCATGAAGTCGGGCGAGCGGCCCATCATCCCGCACGTGTGCCGAGCCCAGCGGAGCATCATGCCGCGCCGGCGCTCGAGGTCCTCGCGGGTGCGCGGAATGATGAACGAGAGCCCGACGGGCTCGCCGCTCGACGGCGACGCGAACGTCATCGCGTCGCGGAGCGCCGGATCGTGCTGCATGTCGTAGAGCGCGGCGACCGCCTGGGCCCCGTTCGCGAGCCCAGGGTACGCGGTCACGTCCTTGACCCGCTCCCCGCCCAGCCAGACCTGCCGCTCCTGCTCCCGCAGGCCCTGCAGGTACGCCCGTCCCGTCCGCGCCGGCATCGCGTCTATCGGCCGCCGGCGTCCAGGATGTGGCGGTCGGGAACCACCGCGAACAGCTCGCCCTCGAGCACCGGCTGTCCCGCGCGCTTCACCACCACCCTCACCCACCGCTTCTTGCCTTCTTGCCGATCGACGGTGGCCTCCGCTTCCACGCGGTCGCCCACCACCACCGGGCCGAGGAACTTCAGGGTGGCGCCGGCCAGCACCACGGTGGCCTCGTTGACGGCCAGCATCGCCGCGTAGTCGGCGAGGCCGAAGGTGAAGCCGCCGTGGGCGAGACCGCGGCCGTCCGCGGCCATCTCGGCCGACACGTCCAGGGCCACGCGGGCCCGCCCCTCGGTGAGCTCCAGCGGCGTTCCGCAGAGATGGGCGGCGATCTTCCCGTGGGTGCGCTGTTCCATGACGTCCTCCCGCGCCGAGTGTACGCGAATCCGAAGCGCCCGCGCATTGACCCCCGCCGCCCGCCCCCGTAGAATCGCCCTCGTCCGAGCGGTGCCCCGTCCACCTGAAAGGACCGGTTCATGGCCACGATCACGGGATCCGAGGTGCTGGCGCAGTCTCTGCGCTCGCAAGGCGTCGACACGATGTTCTACCTCATGGGTGGCCCGATGCTGGAGACGGAAGCCGCCTGCATCAAGCTCGGCATCCGCGCCATCGACACGCGGCACGAGCAGGCGGCCGCGCTGGCCGCCCATGCGTGGACGCGGGTGACGCGGCGGCCCGGCGTGGCCATGGCGTGCTCGGGCCCCGGCGCCATCAACCTCGCCACCGGCGTGGCCAACGCCTGGACGGACTGCGCTCCCCTCGTCGCCATCGGCGGCTCGAGCCCGCGCGTCTACCTCGGCATGGAGGCCTTCCAGGAGGTCGATCAGGTCGCGCTCATGAAGCCCATCACCAAGTGGGCGGAGCGCATCTACGACGCCAAGCGCATTCCCGAGATCGTGGACACCGCCTTCCGCCAGGCCACCACCGGCCGGCCGGGGCCCGTCTACATCGACATGCCCGGCGACATCCTCGGCGAGAAGATCGAGGAAGAGCAGATGCGCTACCCCGGCCCGTGGAAGCCGGCGCCTCGCTCGCTGGGCGATCCCGGCGCGATCAAGGAGGCCGTCAGCCTCCTGGCCAAGGCCGAGCGGCCGGTCATCGTCGCGGGCAGCGGCGTGTGGTGGTCGGACGGCGCCGCCGCGCTCCAGGCGTTCGTGGACGCCACCGGCATCCCGTTCTACACCACGCCGATCTCGCGCGGCCTCATCCCCGAGGATCACGCCCTCGCCTTCCTCAACGCGCGCAGCAAGGCCTTCACCGAGGCCGACGTGGTGCTGGCGGTGGGCACGCGCTTCAACTGGGTGGTCCAGTTCGGCCGGCCGCCGCGCTTCGCGGCCGACCTCAAGGTCATCCACGTGGACGTGAACCCCACCCAGCTCGGCCATAACCGCGCCGTGGACATCCCCATCGCGGGCGACGCCAAGGCCGTGCTCGAGCAGCTCCGCGCCGAGGCGGAGGGGAAGCTCTCGCCCGCGCGCTACACCGCCTGGACGGGCAAGCTCCGGACGCTGGATGCCGAGAAGGCGGCCGAGCAGGACAAGGCAATGTCGGTGGAGCAGACGCCCATTCATCCCCTGCGCCTCTGCAAGGAGGTGCGCGACTTCATGCGACGCGACGGCATCCTCGTGGTCGACGGCCAGGAGATCCTGAACTTCGGCCGCCAGGCCATCCCGACGTTCACGGCCGGGCATCGGCTGAACTCGGGCGCGTTCGGCACCATGGGCGTGGGCCTGCCCTTCGGCGTGGGCGCCAAGGTCGCCAGGCCGGACACGCAGGTGCTGGTGCTTCACGGCGACGGCTCCTACGGCATCAATGCCATGGAGATCGACACCGCGGTGCGCCACAAGATCCCGGTGGTGGTCGTCATCAGCAACAACGGGGGCTGGACCGCAGACGCCCCCTGGACCCGGCCGCTCCCCAAGCCCGGGCGCAACCTCGGCCACACGCGCTACGACCGCGTGGCCCAGGAGCTGGGCGCGCACGGGGAGTTCGTGGAGAAGCCCCACGACGTGCGCCCCGCCCTCGAGCGCGCCTTCGCCTCGGGCAAGCCCGCCGTGGTGAACGTGATCACCGATGGGAAGGCGCGCGCGCAGACCGTGCGCTTCTCGGCGTACACCACGTAGCGCGGAGCGACGACCATGTCCAAGGCCCTCGACGGGATCCGCGTGCTGGACCTGACGCAGTACGAGGCGGGGCCTTCCTGCACCCAGATGCTGGCCTGGCTGGGCGCGGAGGTGATCAAGATCGAGCCGCCCGACGGCGAGCCCGGGCGCACCGCGCTGTCGGACAAGCGTGGTGAGGACGCGTGGTTCTTCCTCCTGCTGAACTCGGGCAAGAAGGCGGTGACGTTGAACCTCAAGTCGCCGCGCGGCCGCGCGATGTTCGAGGATCTGGCGAAGTCCGCCGACGTGGTGGTGGAGAACCTCGGCCCCGGCGCGATGGACCGCCTGGGCCTCGGCTACGAGGCGCTCCGGAAGCTGAACCCGCGCATCATCAGCGTGTCGGTGAAGGGCTTCGGCGCGGGCGGGCCCTACGAGACCTACAAGAGCTTCGAGTGGATCGCCCAGGCCATGGCGGGCGCCATGAGCATGACGGGCCATCCCGACGGGCCGCCCACCAAGGCCATCGGCGGCCTCGCCGACACCGGCGCGGGGCTTCATGCCGCCATCGGCATCCTCGCCGCCATCATCCAGCGCCAGTCCACCGGCGTGGGGCAGCAGATCGAGGTGGCCCAGCAGGACTCGGTGGTGAACCTCCTCCGCATACACCTGCGTGAGACCTACGCCTCCGGCCGAGCGGCGCCGCGGCAGGGCAACCGCTCCGCCACCGCCGCGCCCTCGAATCTCTACCGCTGCAAGGGCGACGGGCCGGACGACTACGTCTTCATCCACGTGGCCACCGTGGAGATGTGGAGGACGCTCTGCACGATCGTGGGGCGGCCCGAGCTGGGCGACGACCCGCGGTACGCCGACCGGCGCGACCGCGTGCAGTTCATGGACGACATCGACGCCGCCATCGAGGCGTGGACGCGGCCGCGCGGGAAGCACGAGGTGCTGGAGATCCTGGCCGGTCAGGGCATCCCCTGCGGCGCCGTCCTGGACTCGCGCGAGGTCCTGAGCGACAAGCATCTCCGCGCGCGCGGCTTCATCACCGAGCTCGAGCATCCGCGGCGCGGGCGCTATCCCATGCCCGGCAACCCCGTGCGCCTGTCGGAGTCGCCCACCGAGGTGACACGGGCGCCGCTGCTGGGCGAGCACAATGCCGAGGTGTACGGCAAGCACCTCGGCCTCTCCGAGGCGGATCTGGACGCGCTCCGGCGCGACAAGGTGATCTAGAGGTGGGAGGCTCCCGATGCTGATCGAGCGAATCGACGTCTACCGCGCGCGGATCCCCACCGCCATCAACTTCCGCACCTCGTACGGGGACCACCTCGCCACCGACACCCTGCTCGTCCGCATGGAGTCCGGCGGCGTGCACGCGTGGGGCGAGTCCTGCCCGCCGTGGTTCCCCGGCTACTCGTCCGAATACTCCGGCGCGAGCTTTCTCACCGTGCGCGAGTACATGGCCCCGAAGGTCATCGGGCAACGGCTGGACTCCGCCGAGGCCCTGCTCGAGCGTATCGCCTACGTGAAGGGGAATCAGTTCGCCCGCGCCGCGCTCGAGATTCCCTGGTGGGTGCTCGAGGCCAAGCGTCGCGGGGTGCCGCTGCACGAGGCGCTCGGCGGCGAGGGCGACACCGTGAAGGTGGGCGCGGACTTCGGCGTGCAGGACACGCTGGACGAGCTGATGGCCAAGATCCAGGGCGCGGTGGACGCCGGCTTCCCGCGCGTCAAGCTCAAGTTCCGGCCGGGCTGGGACGTGAAGATGGTGGACGCGGTGCGCTCGACCTTCCCCACCCACACCTTCCACGTCGACTGCAACGCGGCCTACACCCTGGCCGACGTCGATCTCTTCCGCTCGCTCGACCGCTATCACCTGGCCATGATCGAGCAGCCGCTGCAGGACGACGGGGCGAGCCTGGTGAACCACGCCGAGCTCCAGCGATCGATCGAGACGCCGGTGTGCCTCGACGAGAGCGCGCAGAGCCTCGAGCACGTGCAGGCGGCCATTCGCCTGGGCGCCTGCCGCGTCATCAACATCAAGATGGCGCGGGTGGGCGGGCTCACCGCCTCGCGGGCCATTCAGGCCCTCTGCGCCGAGCACGGCATCCCGTGCTGGGTGGGCGGCATGCTGGAGAGCGGCATCGGCGGGCAGATCTGCGCCGAGCTGGCCACGCTGCCGAACTTCACCTATGCCGGCGACATCTTCCCATCGTCGTACTTCTACACCAACGACCTCGGCAAGCCCGAGATCGTGCTGAGCGGGCCCGGCGAGGTGGCGACGTCGAAGGTCCCCGGTATTCCGCAGGAGCCGGACCCGGACCTCCTGGCGAAGTGGACGGTGGATCACGCCGCCTTCCGCGCCTAGCCCCGCCGCCGGCGCGTCGACGAGGGCGGCCCGGCCCTCCACGTTCTCGGCCTTCTCCGACCGGAACTATCTCCTCTACTGGCTGGGGCTGGTCTGCTACGTCCTCGGACATCGCGCGGAGTACGTCACCTTCGCGTGGATCACGTGGGAGCTGACGCGCGATCCGCTGGCCCTGGCCTATCTCGGCCTCGCCCAGGGCGTGCCCCTCGTGGTGTTCCAGCTCTTCGGTGGCGTGCTCGCCGATCGGCTCGACCGGCTGCGCCTCCTCATCGCGACTCAAGTCGGGCTCTCCCTCACCCTCGCGGTGACGCTCGCCCTCGCCGTGTCCGGGCGCATGCGGCTCGGGCACCTGCTCGTGCTCGCGGTGCTGACCAACACCTTCCGCGCTTTCGACGAGCCGAGCCGCATGGCCCTGGTGCCGCAGCTCGTGGGCCGCGAGCGGCTGCCCAACGCCATCGCGCTCGGGTCCATTCCCTGGCAGGCGGGCCGCATGATCGGGCCGTCCCTGGCCGGCCTGCTCATCGCGGCCTTCGGCGGCTCGGTGGGCTTCGGAATGGCGCTGGCCGGCTCCTGCGCCGCGCTCGCGCTCTACGGGCAGATGCGCGTCAGCCTCACCCCGCCGCGCAGCGACGGGCAGCGCGTGCTGCGACAGTTCACCGACGGGCTCGGCTTCGTGGCGAGGAATTTCGTCTTCGCCAGCCTCATCGCGCTGGCGCTCTTCAACAGCCTCTTCGCGATGTCGTACCTGACGCTCCTGCCGATCTTCGCGGACACGTACTTCCAGATGGGCCCCACCGGCTACGGGCTGCTGCAGGCCGCCCACGGGGCGGGCGCGCTCACCGCCACCTTCACGGTCGCGACCTTCGCGCATCTGATCCGCCGCCGCGGGGTGGCGGTGCTCACGGGCGCGACGGCGCTCGGGTTGGTGCTCATGGCCTTCGCCTACGCACCGATGATCGGCCTGGCGGTGGCGCTCCTGGTGGGCGTGGGCTTCTGCAACACCTTCTACCTCACCCAGGTGAGCACCTATCTCCAGCAGCAGGTGCCCGATCAGCTCCGCGGGCGCGTGATGAGCCTCTACTCGCTGTGCTGGAACCTGATGCCGCTGGGCGGGCTCCTCGCCGGCGTGCTCGCAGCGGCGGTGGACGCGCGCTTCGCGGTGCTGGCGGGCGGCGGCGTGGTGGCGGCGAACGCGCTGCTGCTCCTGGCCTCGCCGCGGCTGCGGGCGATTCGCTAGCGGGCGGGGCTAGGCGGGCACGCCCTCGAGCTGGGCGCGACCCCAGGCCACGTCGAGGGCGCTCGCGGGCTGGACCGCGGCGTCCAGCGGCCCCGGCGCGGTGGGCCCTTCGCCCGCCACCGTGGTCCGGTGCATGACGCGGCGATACCGGCTCTCGTCCCACGGCCGGCCGCGGTGCAGCGTGCAGCGGTTGTCCCACATCACGAGATCGCCCGCCCGCCAGCGATGCGTGTACACGAGCTCGGGCCGGGTGGCGCGCTCGAGCAGATCGCGGATGAGCGCGCGCGCCTCCGCGGTGGGCATGCCCACGATCTCGCACGCGTGCGAGGCCACGTAGTAGGCCTTGCGCCCGTTCACGGGATTGGCCCGCACCACGGCCTGCGGTACCGGCGGCACCTGGGCGGCATGCTCGGGCGGCAGGAGGTCGTCGCCGATGAGCCCGCGCGAGTAGGCGAAGCTGTGAATGGCCACCTTGTCCTCGAGGGCGGCCTGGAGATCCCGAGGCAGCCGCTCGTAGGCCACCCGCATGCTCGCCCACTGCGTCTCGCCGCCCTCCGGGGGGACCTCGCGCCCCGACAGCAGCGACGCCAGCGCGGGCACGCGCTTGAACGAGCTGTCGGTATGCCACATCTGATTGCCGGCATTGAAGACGTTGCGCTTGTCGCCCTTGGGGATGAGCCGGTCCTCGGCGTCCACGTTGGCGAGGTTGGCGATCTGGGGCAGCGTGCGGTCCTGGGTGTTGATGCTCCGAATGGTGGTCTCGAGCGGCCCGAAGCGCTGGCTGAAGGCGATCTGCTCCTCGTCGGTGAGCGATTGCCCCCGGAACAGCAGCACCGAGTGCTCGTCGAAGGCGGCGCCGATCTCGCGAAACGTCGGCTCGTCCACGCGCTTGACGTCCACGCCCAGGATCTCGGCGCCGAAGAGCGGATGCAGGGGGCGGGTGGCGAGGGCCATTGGCGAGACCTCCTGGATGAGCTGAGCCGCGAGACGATCATAGCATCGGGCGTTCGCGCGATGTACCCGGCCGGAGACGTTGACGGCAGCTCCGCCCCGGGGCTACCGTGAGTCGCATGGCCCAAGTGCCCCTCACCCTCCGGCGCTGGCAGCGCGCGGAATACGATCGGCTGGTGGACCTCGGCGTCTTCGCGGGGGAGCCCATCGAGCTCATCGGCGGCCAGCTGTTGGTGGCGGAGCCCCAGGGGGCCTATCACGCCTCCACTGTCGGCATGGTGGACGACGCGCTCCGCGCGATGCTTCCAGCGGGCTGGTTGGTTCGATGCCAGGCGCCGCTGTCGCTGGACGATGAGTCGGAGCCCGAGCCTGACCTGGCCGTGGTGCCTGGTCGGCGCGCAGACTATCTCGGCGCGCATCCCTCCCGCCCTGCGCTGCTGGTCGAGGTGGCCGACTCGAGCCTGGCCTTCGATCGCGAGGAGAAGGGCAGCCTCTACGCGCGTGCCGGCGTGGCCGACTACTGGATCGTGAACTTGGTCGATCACGTGCTGGAAGTCCTTCGCGCGCCCGTCCCAGAGCCCACCGCCCCGTACGGCTGGCGATACGCGTCCGTCGAGCGGCTCGGCCCGACGGCCGCCGTCACGCCGCTCGCGTTTCCCGATCGCCCCATCGCCGTGTCGGATCTCCTGCCATCGCGTCCCCCCGCCACGTAATCGTCTGCGGCGCCGGCGTGGTCGGCGCCTGCACCGCCTACTTCCTCGCCAAGCGCGGCGTGACCGTGACGCTCGTGGAGCGCTCCGGCGTGGCGTGCGCCGCCTCCGGCAAGTCCGGCGGCTTCCTCGCCCTGGACTGGTGCGACGGCTCTCCGCTCGGCCCGATCGCCCGCGCGAGCTTCGCGCTCCACGCCGAGCTGGCGCGCGAGCTGCCCGGCGATCACGGCTATCGCCGCATGGACACCTTCGCCCTGGCCGCGCGGGAGCAGGGCGCGGTGCGCGGCGGCCACCGCGTGCGGCCGCCGTCCTGGCTGGACGGCGCGGGCGTGGTCACCGCCGCGCTCGGCACGCCGGAGACCACCGCGCAGGTGCATCCCGCGCGCTTCACCGGCGCGCTGGTGGCGGCGGCGCAGGCGCGCGGGGCAATCCTTCATACGGGCGTTGTTCAACGTCTGGCGCCGCGCGACGGGGTCGCTGCCGGCGTGGTGGTGGACGGGGAGACGCTGACCGCGGACGCGGTGGTGCTGGCGCTCGGCCCGTGGACGAGTCACGTCGCGGGTGCGCTGCTGCCACGCGTGTACGGGCTCAAGGGCTACAGCGTGACGCTCGCCGCCGGCGACGTCCCCGCGCACGCCTGCTTCGTGGACTACCGCACCGCGGAGGGGCGCGCGCTCGAGCCCGAGATCTTCCCGCGCCCGGACGGCGAGGTCTATATCTGCGGCATGGCCGACCCCGCGCCGCTCCCCGCCTCGCCGGACGAGGTGACGGTGAGCCCGGCCGCCTGCGACGTGCTGGCCCGCGCGGGGGCGCGCGTGTCCACCGCGCTGGCCGGGGCCGCGGTGACGCGGCGCCAGGCCTGCTACCGTCCCGTCACCGACGACGGCCTGCCGCTGATCGGCCGCGTGCCCGGGATGCGCGGGGCCTACGTGGCCACGGGGCACGGCCCCTGGGGAATGCTGAACGCGCCCGCCACCGGCCGGGCGCTGGCCGAGCTCATCGTCGACGGCCGGGCCTCGCTGGACCTCGAGGCCTTCGACCCCGCGCGCCTCCGGCCCGCGCGGGTCTAGCCCGCTTCCTCAGGACCTGGCGCGGAGACCCGCCGCGGCCAGGCGCGGGAACACGGTGTCGCGGAACGCGGCGACCTCGCCCTCCGGCGGCGCGAAGGTCAAGAGCGGCATGAGATAGAGATTGCGCACCCCGAGCTTGGTCATCTCCGCGACGCGCGCGGCGGCGTCCTCCGGCGTGCCGATCAACCCCATGGCCTCGCAGAGCTGGGCCACGATGTCGTCGGGGACGAACGCGGTGGCCGTGATGGCGGCCTCCCAGTCGTGGGCATGCGAGAGGTCGGGATACACCTGCTTCACCGCCTCGGGAATCTCCAGGGGCGGCAGGCGGAGCCCCGCGGGCCCCAGCCAGTAGCCGCCCCAGCGGAGAATGCCCCAGTGGACGGCGGTGGGGCGCGCCATGCGCAGCGCCTCGGCGCGGCTCTTCATGGTCGAGGTGCGCACCGCCCAGACGATCTCGAGGTCCTCGAGCCGCCGCCCCGCCCGCCGGGCGCCCCGCTCGAGGTGCCCGAGCGCCGTCTCCACGATGCCGCGGTTGAAGCCCACGAGCAGGAGCGCGCCGTCCGCCACCTCGCCAGCCACCTCGATGGCCTTGGGGCCGGAGGCGGCCATGATCACGGGAATGCGCCGCTTCGACGCGTACGGGAGCCGGCCGGACGCGGCGCCGAAGGTCACGCGCTCGCCGGCGAGGAGGCCGCGCACCGCCGTGATGCAGTCGCGCATCTCCGCCAGCGTGGCGGGCGCGCGGCCGATGGTGCTGGCCGAGGTGTAGCCGGTGCCGATGACGAAGCGCACCCGGTTCGGCGCCAGCTCCTCCACGGTCTGGATGGCGCTGGCCAGCACCGAGGCGTGCCGCGTGAACGGATTGGTGACGGCGGGGAAGAGCGTGATCCGCGAGGTGTGCGTGGCGGCCTGGCCCAGCACCACGAAGGTGTCGCGGCTCAGGAGCTGGCTGTCGAGGATGCCGGCGCCGTCGAAGCCCGCGGCCTCGATGGACTGGATGAGGCGCATCAGCTCCGGCATGGGCGCGGTGCCGGGCACGCGCATGGACACTCGGACGGGCTCGCTCATCTCACGCTCCTTTGCGGTCGCGCAGCGTCTTCCGGTCGATCTTGCCCGCCGGCGTCTTGGGCAGCTCGCCCACGATCTCGATGGCGCGCGGGTACTCGTGCTGGCTGAGCCGGGTCTTCACGAACTCCCGGAGCTCGGCGGCGAAGGCCGGCCCCTTGCCCGGGGCCACGATGCACGCTTTCGGGATCTGCCCGCGCAGCTCGTCGGGCACGCCGATCACCGCCGCTTCCCGCACGTCGGGATGGGCGAGCAGCGCCTGCTCGATCTCGAGCGCGCTCATCGTCCAGCCCGCGGAGATGATGACGTCGTCCGAGCGCCCGGCGTGGAAGAAGTAGCCGTCGGCGTCCATCCAGCCGCGATCCTTCACGCGGAACCACTCGCCGCGGCGGCGCACCGCGATCTCGCCCAGCTCCCCGGGCGGCAGCGGCCCGGCATCGCCGATCACCGCGACCTCCCAGCCCGGCGCCGCCTTGCCGAGCGCGCCGCGCCGCACCTCGTGGCCCTCGAAGCCCGGGTAGTCCACGATGATCACGCCGACCTCGGTGCTCCCGTACATGCTGCACGGGGAAACCCCGAACGCGTCCTTCACGAAGTCCCAGGTCTTCCCGTCCATGGGCTCGCCGGTGAACGAGAGCTTGCGCGGCGCGAAGCGCCGGCCGTCCGCCACGCCCGACTCGCGCAGCATGCGGTACACGGTGGGCGCGGCGGCGAGATTGGTGATGCCGAAGGCGTGGAGCGCGTCCACGATTCGGCGGCCGTCGAACTTGCCGGCGTAGGCGCCGACGGCGAGGCCGAGGGCGAGGGGCGCGATGGTCCCGTGCCAGAGCCCGTGGCCCCACGCCGGCGAGGACGGACAGAAGTAGCGGTCACCCGGGGCGAGCCCGATGCCGTAGAGGGCGGCCACCATCAGGGTCACCACCGCGCGATGGGTGTGGCGCACGGCTTCCGGCAGCGCGCGCGTGGTGCCGGACGTGTACTGGAAGAGGGCGAGATCGTCGGGCGCGGTCTCGGGCGTGTAGCGCGGCGAGGCCGCGCGGAGCCGCTCGCGCAGCGCGTCGATGGCGAGCACGGTGACGGCGGGGAAGCGCTCGCGCCAGCGCGCGGCCTCGCGCTCGACGAGGAGCAGGCGCGGGTGGCAGTCGTCGACGCGCAGGGCGAGCCCGTCGGGGCCGAACAGCGTGAAGAGCGGGACGGCGACGGCGCCCCGCTTCATGGTGCCGAACAGCGCCCCGTAGAAGGCGAGCGACGGCTCGAGCATGATGGCCACGCGGTCGCCGCGCGCCACCCCGGCCTCCTCCAGCACGTGGGCGAAGCGCGACGACCACTCGGCGAGCGCGCCGAAGTCGTGCTCCTCGCGCCGGCCGTCGGCGAGCTGGATACGCAGGGCCGTCCCCTTGCCCACGTGCCGGTCCACGCACTCGTGGGCGAGGTTGAGCCGCGTCCGGTCGCCGTCGAACAGCTCCCACAGGGCGTCCCAGCGGAAGCGATCGCGGACGTCCGGGTAGCGCCGGAGGCCGAGGATGGAGGTCACCGCCCGCCCTTCATCGGGTGGGGAGTACGACCTCGGCCGTGCCGGCGGCGATCACGTCCCCACGCTGATTCGTCCCGTCGAGGGCGAGGGTCACCAATCCGCCGGCGGACTTGCCGGTGACGCGGCCGCGGCACCACGTGGTGTCGCCGATCAGGTTGTGGCGCAGCACCATCACGTTGAGCCGGCGGAGGAAACCGGCGTTCCCCATCCAGTTGGTGACGGCGTGGCCGAGCCAGGCCACGCGCTCCGGGCCATAGTCGTAGGGCCCGGGGACGCCCACCGCCTTGGCGAGGGCTTCGTCCCAGTGCACGCGCTCGGGCGGCTCGGGCACGCCGAAGTCGTTGGGGATGCCGAGCGCGGGGTGGCGCTCGAAGAGGTCGAAGGCGAGGCCGTGGGCGCGCACGTAGAGGCTGCCCCAGCCCTGGACGAACGCCACCACCGAGGTCACGGTGAGCGGGCCCTTCACGACTTCGGGCAGCGTCTCGCCCACGCTCACGTCGTCCCAGTATCGCGGGGTGGCGCCACGGGGGGTCTCGGCGGCGTAGGCCCGCTTGATCCGCTCGATCTCCTCCTCCGCGTAGCGGTGCGGGCCCGCGGCCTTGTACTTGCCCCGCTCGCGCGCGGTCTCGCGCTCGGTGCGGAAGCACCACGAGTCCGCCTCGCCCACCCGCTCGCCGCGCTGATTGATGAACGTGGTGCGGTAGATCTGCTGGATCGCGCGCTTGGCGAACTTCGACGGCTTCTCGACGAGCGCGTGGAGCACGCTCTCGCCCACGACCCTGTCGTCCAGCTTGATCGGCCGCTCCCAGTGGAAGTCCGTGCCCGCGTACATCGCGTGGATCCCCGGCAGCCCCCCCACGTAGCCGGACACGATGCGGTCCATGGCGAAGAGGATGGTCGGCGGCGCCACCCCCGCGGTGAGCCAGTAGGGGTTGCGGTCGCCGATCCCGTGCGCCCAGTGGCGGATGGCGTCGCGCGTGGCGACCTCGATGTAGGGATCGGGCCGGCGCACCGGCTTGCCGAGCCGGCCCTGGAGCTCGGCGAGGGCCTCTGGCGTGATGGTGGGGAAGCGGGTGGTGGCGAGGGTCTTCATGGCTTGAGCCTCAGCTCCTCGTACGGCGCGGAGTAGGGAAAGTACGGGATCAAGGACAGCGCCGGCTCTTCGACGCGCGGGCCCACCCCGCGGATGAAGCCGTTCTCCCAGATGGGCGCGAAGATGGCCCGCTCGTGGAGCAGGCGCTGGATCTGGTGCAACAACTCCTCGCGCCGGCGGGGGTCGCGCTCGCGCGCCTGACGATGGAAGAGATCCTGCACCTCGGGGAGCACGCCGGCCGCGTAGGGCGCGCCGTTCACGGCGAGGATGGAGATGCGCGAGGCGGCGTTGCCCGCGGGCCCGAGTCCGCCGAAGACGACGCCCTTGAGCTTGCCCTCACGCCAGGCGGTGAAGAACGCCGCGCGCTCCATGGTCCGGATCTTGGTGCGGATGCCGACGGCGGCGAGATTCGCGGCGATCGCCTCGCCCGCCCCCTCGTACGGCGGCGCGATGGTGAAGTCGCCCCCGTCGAAGCCGCGGGGGAAGCCGGCGTCGGCGAGGAGCTGCCGGGCGCGCGCGGGATCGAAGGGATCCGGCTCGATGGGCAGCGCGAACTCCATTCCCCGCGGCACCACGTTGCCGGTCAGCCCCGCGTAGCCGAGCTGCTCGGCCTGGTTCAACGTCACGCGGTCCACCGCCAGGCTCGCCGCGCGTCGCACCCGCGCATCCCGCCATGGGGAGGCCGCATCCCACTGGTCGCGGAAGTCCAGGAAGAAGATGGCGTTGCTGCGCACCGCCATGAGCTTGAGGCCCGGCGTGCGCCGCACCTCCTCGGCGACGGGGCCGGTGAGGAAGTACGCGATGTCCACGTCCCCGCGCTTCAGCGCGGCCGCGCGCGTGGTCTCGTCGGGCAGGCTGCGGAGGACGAGCCGCTTCACCCGCGGCGTCTTCCGCCAGTAGCCCTCGAACGCCTCGAACACGATCTCCACGCCCGGGTTCACGCTGACCACCCGGTACGGCCCGGCGCCGATGGGCGCCTTCTTGAAGCCTTCCTCGCCCACCTTCTCCACGTACTTTTTCGGCACCACCCAGCCCGCGCTGGTGGCGGTGGTGCCGTAGAAGGTGAGGAAGTCCGGCCACGCCTCCTTCAAGCGGAACTGCACGCGCCGCGGGTCCACCGCGCGCACCTCGCTGACCTTCTCCTTGAAGAGCTCCCGGAACGCGCCCCGGTAGCGCTCGAAGGAGAACTTCACGTCCTCGGCGGTGACCGGGGAGCCGTCGTGGAACCGGGCGTCGCCGCGAAGGATGAAGTCGTACACGAGACCGTCCTGGGACAGCGTCCAGGACTCGGCCAGGCTTCCCGTCGTCGGGCCCGCGGGCATGGGCTTCACGAGGGCGTCGTGCACGGCGTAGAAGATCATGAACGGGGTGATCGTCCCCTCGTTCTCGCCGGGATCGAGCCAGCGCGGGGCCAGGGTGAAGTGCACCGCCCAGGTCATCTGGCCGGCGGGCGCGGGTTCGGCGGCGGGCGCGGAAGGGACGGACATCGCGAGCGCGCACGCGAGCAGGGCGACGA
>DATEDO010000127.1:0-2140 GCA_035281625.1 Candidatus Methylomirabilota bacterium | reverse complement strand
AAGACGCCGTCCGCGGCCATGTCCTTGAAGGCCTGCTCGTAGGCGCGGATGGAGCGAGCGAGATCCTCGTCGGTGTGCACGGCCGAGATCCAGCCGTGGTGGCTGGCGCAGTCCACGCCGTTGTTGAAGAGGGCACAGCGGAGGAGCTGATAGAGGTCGTGGCGGCGCGGGCGGTCGAAGCCGGCCAGCCCGGGCTTGCCCTCGAAGGACACGTGGAAGATGGAGGCCTCGCCGAAGCAGAGGCCGGGCACGCCCACGCGCTTCATGGCATCCGTCAGACCCGCGCGCAGCTCGTCGCCCGCCTTGTTGGCGCGCGCGTGCAGGCTGCCGTCGGACACCAGCTCGAGCGTGGTGATGGCGGCGGCGGCGGAGACGGGGTTGGAGTTGTACGTCCCGTTCTGCGCCACGCGCTGGCTGCGATCCCACGTCGGGTCGCCGCGATGAGCCATCATGGACATGAGCACCTTCTTGCCCACTACCGCGCCGCCCGGCAGCCCGCCGGCCACGATCTTGGCCAGTGTGGTCATGTCCGGGGTGACGCCGAAGTACTGCTGCGCCCCGCCCGGGGAATAGCGAAAGCCGGTGATCACCTCGTCGAAGATCAGCACCACGCCCATCCGCTCGGTGAGAGCGCGCAGCTCCTGGAGATAGCCGGGGATGGTCGGCGTGGTGCCGGACTGACCGCCCGCGGGCTCGAGAATGACCGCCGCAACATCACCCCGCTGGAGGAGCACTTCGACCGCCTTGATGTCGTTGGGCGGCGCCACCAGGAGCTGGTCCAGCGTGGCGGTGGGCACGCCCGCGGACATGGGCACGTCGTAGGGCGGATTCACCGCCGCGACCACGCCATCGTGCCAGCCATGGAAGTGGCCCTGGAACTTCAGCACGCGCGGCCGGCCGGTGTAGGCCCGGGCGATGCGCATCGCGAGGTGCGTGGCCTCCGTGCCCGACATGGTGAAGCGCACCATCTCCGCGGAAGGAATCAGCTTGGTGACGAGCTCGGCCCAGCGCACCTCCAGCTCGTGGGAGGCGCCGAGGTGCGTGCCGCGGGCGGCCTGCTCCTGCATCGCCTTCACCACCGCGGGATGGCAGTGACCGAGGAAGAGGGCGCCGTGCCCCATCCAGTAGTCGATCAGCTCGTGGCCGTCCACGTCCCACTTGCGCGGGCCGAGCGCGCGCTCCACGTAGATGGGGAAGGGCTTGAGGTGCCGGCCGTCGTGGGTGATCCCGCCGGGAATGACCGCGCGGGCCCGCTCGTAGAGCGCGGCCGACTTGGGATGCCGTGCGCGGTACGTCTGGATCACCGTCCCGTCCATGCTCGCCTCGCTCATCTCCCCCTGCCTCCCATTCTCCGCTTCGGTTTCTGCGTCACGCCGCTCGAGCCGGCCGTCGCCGCCACTCGCAGCAGCTCCAGAATGCCTGTGTGCGCGCCCGAGGGCAAGCGGTCCACGGTCGGCTCCGCCTGTCGCGTCACGCCGTCCACCGCGCCCGCCTGCACGCAGGCCACGACCATCGCGTGCTCCTCCTCGCTGGAATGGAGGAGGTCACGGCCGGCGAGGCGCGAGAGCTCGGCCACGACGCCGTACGCGCCCCAGTTGGACGTGCCGGCGACCACCAGATGATCGACCCGGACCACGGAGACGAAGCGCCGCGCCTTGTCACTCACGCGGGCCACGCGGGTCCGTACGTTGCCCATGCCGATCTCGTTGCCGCCGTCACCGACCCCGATGGTGACGGGACGACGGCCGCGGCCGCCCGACGCCAGGAACAGGGCGTCCAGCGGGCCGTTCCACTCGCGCACGGATTCCGCGCGCATGCTGAGATAGTCGCCGGCGCGATTGCGCCCGGGCCGCTCGACGGCGACCAGATGGCTGGGCGCGTGCTCGGCGAGCAGGCGACGAGCGGTCTCCATCGCGCGCGCGGGGCCGCCGTGGAACGTGACGATGTCGGCGGGCTCGCCCAGCACCTTCAGCGTGGCTTCGAGGGGCGGCACCGTCACCGCATCGGTGACGTACAGCACGTCCAGTCCCAGCCGGCGGAGCGCGCGCCCGAGCGACGCGGCGCCGGGCGGTCCGTCCGTCTCCGGGAGGCCGGGGCCCACCGCGAATCCGGTGGTGATCAGGGCGCGGCGGCCGCGGTG
>DATEDO010000126.1:0-10836 GCA_035281625.1 Candidatus Methylomirabilota bacterium | reverse complement strand
GGACGACGGCCCGCGGCGCCGAGGAGCCGGGCCGCGGCCAGGGCGGCTCGCCACGCCATCGGCGGCGCTTCGACCTCGGCGGCCAGGGCCTCGACCTCGCGCAGCCGAGGCAGGGCCGCGTCGAGGCCGTCGAGGACGGCGAGGGCTTCCGCCTCCACCCGGCGGGCGTCGCCCACGAACACCCGCATGCGCGGCGCCCGCGTCAGCGCCTCGCGGGCCATCGCGAGCGCGGCGGGAGCATCGCCGGCGTCGAGGTGCAGCGAGGCCCGCAGGGTCAGCGGCGGGATCACATAGAACATGAGGTCCCCGCAGTCCACGATGGATTGATCGAGGGCGGCCACCGCGTCGTCCCGACGGCCCAGCGCGATCAGATCCTCGCCGACATTGCAGCGCGCTTCCGCGATCCAGACCGTGGTGCCCAGGAGCCTCGCGATCGCGAGCTGTTCCTCGTGAAGACGGAGCGCCTCGGCGGCGTCGCCAACCCCCAGCCGAGCGCGCCCGAGCACCGACAGCGCCAGCGCCGTCCACTCCCGATGGTCGATCCCGCGCGCGGTCTCGAGGGCCGCCCGGCCTTCCCGGTGGGCCACGTCGAAGAGGCCCACCGGGAGCGCGATCTGGGCGGTGGCGCCGCGGGCGAACGCCTCCGCCGCCCGCGCGCCGCTGGTGAGGGCTCGATCCAGCGCGCGCCGGATCCACGGCTCGGCGGCCCGCCAGCCGTCCCGAAAGCCGAAGGCAAACGCGCAATTGACGAGGGAGGAGGACTCGCTGACCAGGTCGCCGAGCGCGTGCAACCGGCGCGCCGCCTCCTCCGAATGCGTGAGACTCCCCTCCAGATCACCGAGTATCGCCGAGCACATGCCCAGCATGTCCAGAGCACGCGCTTCCCCGAGCTCGTCGCCGAGCACGGTGAAGAGGCGATGGGCGACCTCCAGCTCCCGGCGGCTCTCTCGACCTCGTCCGACGTTGAGCAGCATGATGCCGAGGCGCGCGCGGCCCTCGGCGAGCGCGCGCCGGTCACCGCCGCGATCGAGGGCGGAGATGGACTCCTGGGCCAAGGTCAGCGCCCGCGCGTAGTCACGGTGGCCGCCCCAGAGTCCGGCCAGCGCGCCGAGCACGCGTCCCTGCGCCACCGCGTCGCTGCGCGCCTCCGCGTGCGCGAGGGCCGCTTCAAGATCGGCGCGGGCCCGCTCGAAATCACCCAGGATGGCATGGACCTCCGCGCGCGACTCGAGCAGCGCGGCGGCGGCGCCGCCCGCTCGCTCGGTGGCGGCGATCGCCTGGTCGTAGTGAAGCAGCGCCTCCGCGTTCGCGAAGGCGAGCCGCGCCGCGTCCGCCGCCACGCGGGCGTGCCGGGCCGCCGGCTCCCACGCCTCCGCCTCCCCGTAGTGATACGCGAGCACGGGCGCCAGCTCGCGCGCCCGCCCCGGCTCCAGCGCGAGCAGGGCGTCCGCGGCGCGCCGGTGGAGCGCGCGCCGCCGCGGCGCCACCAGAGTGGCCCGCGCCACGTCCTGCGTCAGGGCGTGCTTGAACACGTAGACGGACTCCCCGCCCTCGACCCGCTCGTACACGAACTCGAGCCGCGCCAACTCCGCCAGCGCGGACCGGAGATCGGCCGAGGGGCCCGCTTCGTCGACCGCCTGGAGGAGGCGCAGCGAGAACTCCCGCCCGAGCACCGACGCCGTCTGCACCACCCGCTTGGGCGTCTCCGGCAGCCGGTCGATCCGCGCGGTCAGCACGCCGTGCACGGTGTCCGGCACGTCCAGCCCGGACCGCGCGCCCCCCTGCTCCCTCACCACGCGCGCCAGCTCCTCCAGGAAGAACGGGTTGCCCTCCGCCTTGTCGAGGATGAGCGCGGCCAAGGGCTCCGTGGCCGCCACCTCGGGCAGGAGCCCGCGCAGGATGGCGAGGCTCTCCGAGGGGCCGAGCGGACGGAGGGCGAGCTGCGTGGCGTACGAGCGATCCAGCCAGGGTGGCCGGTAGCCGGGCCGATACGTGGTGAAGAGCAGCATCGGCGCCGCGGCGAGGCGATCCCCCAGTGAGGCGAGAAAGGCCTCCGAGGTCTGGTCGATCCAGTGGAGGTCCTCCACGAAGAGGACGAGCGGCCGGCGCCGGGCCATCCCGAGGAGGAGCTCGCGCAGGGCGTCGAAGGTGCGCGCCATGATGATGTCCGCGCCGAGCCCGACGAGCGGATCGCCCTCGCTCTTCACCCCGAGGAGGTGCAGGAGGAAGACCTCGCGCTCGGCGTCGGCGAGCCCCGCCGCGCCCAGGGCCGCGCGCACTGCCGCCGCCATGGCGTCCGGCGCGTCGGTATCGGCGATCCCGCACGCCGCGCGCAGCAGGTCGAGCACCGGCAGGTAGGGAATGGCCGCGCCGTACGAGAGGCAACGCCCCTCGAGCAGGGTGACGCCGTGCTCGTCCACCGCGCGGCGCAGCTCGAGCCCCAGGCGCGACTTCCCCGTGCCCGGCTCTCCCACGACCCCCACCACCTGCCCGCGCCCCGCGCACACCTGGCCCAGCAGCTCCGTGAGCACCGCCATCTCGCGCTCCCGGCCCACGAAGCGGCTCAGCGCCCGGCCGCCGTCGGCGTCGAGCGGTGACCGCCGCGCGCCGCGCCCGGTCAGCTCGTGAACCACCAGCGGCTCGGCGCGCCCCCGCAGCGCCATGGGGCCTCTCGGCGTGAGCGCGGCATAGCCTTCCACCAGCCGCGCGGTCGCGTCGCTCACGAGGATGCGGCCGGGCTCGGCCGCCTGCTGCAGGCGCGCGGCGAGATGCGTGGTGTCGCCCACCGCGGTGTAATCCATTCGTAGGTTGTCGCCGATCGCGCCAACCACCACGAAGCCGGTGTGCAGGCCCATGCGCAGCACCAGTCGCACCCCTTCACCGGAGTCGAGCGCGATCGGCCGAGCGTCCAGGGCGCGGCGAATGTCGAGGGCGGCGAGCACGGCGCGCCGCGCGTGGTCCTCGTGGGCCAGCGGCGCGCCGAAGAGCGCCATGAATCCGTCGCCGAGGAACTGGTTCACGGTGCCTTCGTAGCGATGCACCTCCGCGAGCGCGGTCTCGAAGAAGCGGCTCAGGAGCGTGTGCATGCGATCGGGCCCCAGGCGCTCCGCAAGCGCGGTGGAGTTGACGAGATCGCAGAAGAGCACGGTGACCGGCTTCCGCTCGCCCTGCATCGCGCCCCGCGACACCAGGATCTTCTCCGCCAGGTGCCGGGGCGTGTACGACTCGGGGCCGGGGCGCGCCGCCCCCGGCGCCTCGACGGCGCGCCCGCATGCCGGGCAGAAGCGCGCGCCCTCCGGCAGCTCCGCCGCGCAGCCCGCGCAGCGCCCGCCGAGTCGCGCCCCGCAGGCCACACAAAACCGCGCGCCGGAAGGGCTTTCCTGTTGGCAGCGGGGGCACCGCATACCGGAACCGATCGTCATGGAGGAATTATGGCATTCCTCCCGAGCGATCACGGGGCATCGGGCAGCCGCCCCGCCACGTGGCGGAAAGCGGGCCATGCCGGGCGCGAGGAATCGCTTCGTGGAACACACGCTTAGCCGCCGCAATCTCACCTTGCACCCAGTAGTGGCACGGATCTCGCTCCCGGGCCGGGCATGCCTGCGATATCGACCGACGGTGTGACGCTCTCCTTCGTGCATACGGGAACCGGCGCGCCCGTCTTCTGCCTGCACAGCTCCGGCGGCTCCGGAGGGCAGTGGAAGCGGCTGGGCGCCGAGCTCTCGCCCCGCTATCACGTGCTCGCGCCCGATCTGCATGGACACGGCGGCACCTCGCCGTGGCCGTACGCGCGGCCGCTGCGTCTCAGCGACGAGGTCGCGCTGGTGGAGCCGCTCCTGACCGCCCTGCCTTCGCCCGTGCATCTCATCGGGCACTCCTACGGCGGCGCGGTGGCGCTGAAGCTGGCGCTCGCGGCCCCGGCGCGGCTTCGCAGCCTCACGCTCATCGAGCCCGTGCTGTTCGCGCTGCTGGATCCGCAGAACGATCCGTCCGACTATCTCGAGGTCAGCCAGATCGCGGAGAATACGGTGCGCGCCGTGCGGGCGGGCCAGCCGGCGGCGGCGGCGCGGCTCTTCGTCGACTACTGGAGCGGCGCGGGAGCGTGGGCCGGGCTGCCCGACCACGCGCGCGCGGTGGTGGAGCGCTCCATCCCCGCGGTGGCGCGCCACTGGGAGGCCGTCCTCGGCGACGGGATGACGCTCGCCGATCTCTCCGCCTTCCCCGTCCCCACGCTGCTGCTCGCCGGCGACCACGGGCCACGGCCCGCCCGTCGCGTGACCGAGCGGCTCGCCGCCACACTGCCCGAGGCCGTGCTGGGCATGATCGCGGGGGCGGGACACATGTCACCGTTGACCCACTCGGCCGCGGTGAACGCCGCCATCGTCAAGCACCTGGCCCGGCATCCCGCGGACGTGATCGCGGCCGCCTGACGCCGGGTCGGTCTGGCCCGACTCGATCGCCCTTCAACCGCGCGTCGGGGCGTGCTAATCTCGCGCCGCGATGGCTCGAGTGCTCACCATTGGCGCGGCGCAGCTCGGCCCCATCGCGCGCCGCGAGGGGCGCGGCGAGGTGGTCAAGCGCCTGCTCGCCCTCCTCGCCCAGGCGCACGCGCGCGGCTGCGAGTTGGTCGTCTTTCCGGAGCTCGCGCTCACGACCTTCTTTCCCCGCTGGTGGATGGAGGACCAGGCCGAGATCGACGCCTTCTTCGAGCGCGAGATGCCGGGCCCGGAGACGCGCCCGCTGTTCGACGAGGCCCGCCGGCTCGGCATCGGCTTCTGCCTGGGCTACGCGGAGCTGACCACCGAGGGCGGCCGCACGCGCCGCTTCAACACCTCCATCCTGGTGGACCGCGCCGGAAGCATCGTCGGGCGCTATCGGAAGATCCATCTGCCCGGCCACGCCGAGCACGAGCCCGCCCGGCCCTTCCAGCATCTCGAGAAGCGCTACTTCGACGTGGGCGACCTGGGCTTCCCCGTGTGGCGGGCCTTCGACGGCATCGTCGGGATGTGCATCTGCAACGACCGCCGGTGGCCGGAGACCTATCGGGTGATGGGGCTCCAGGGCGTGGAGCTGATCTGCCTGGGCTACAACACGCCCGTGCACAATCCGCCCGCGCCCGAGCACGATCTGCTCGGGCCCTTCCACAATCACCTCGTGATGCAGGCGGGCGCGTACCAGAACAGCACCTGGGTGGTGGGCGTGGCCAAATGCGGGCGCGAGGAGGGCTGCGACCTGATCGGCCAGAGCGCCATCATCGCGCCGTCGGGCGAGATCGTCGCGCAGTGCACGACGCTCGGTGACGAGCTCGCCACCGCGCGGTGCGACCTCGACCTCACCCGCTCCTACAAGGACACCGTGTTCAACTTCGCTCGGCACCGGCGGCCCGAGCACTACCGATTGATCCTGGAGCGGACGGGGGCTATCCCCCCGAATCCGTAGGCCCCCCGGGGACATCACAAGGGCGGAAGGAGAGAACAACATGGCGGGTCCCGGTGTGCTTCACCTCGATCAAAACACCTTCGATGAGGCCCTGGCGACCACCGAGGGCGTCCTCATGGTGGATTTCTGGGCCGAGTGGTGCGGGCCGTGCCGCGCGGTGGCGCCCGTGCTGGAAGATCTGGCCGGCGCGTCCGCCGGCAAGGTGACCCTCGCCAAGGTCAACGTGGACGAGCATCCCGCTCTGGCCGCGCGCTTCGGCGTGCGCTCGATCCCGACCATCCTGTTCGTGAAGGACGGGAAGGTACGCGATCAGGCGGTGGGGGCGCTGCCCAGGGCGGCCCTCCAGAAGAAGCTCGACTCGATCGTCTAGCGCCGTGGCGGGGAGGTGGGGGCACCCGCCCTCACCTCCCCGCCAGCAGCACCCCACCCAGCGCCGTCAGCAGCACCACCGACCAGGACGGCAGCGCCCACACCACCAGCAGCACGAAGGCCACCAGCGCCACCACGAAGTCACCCGGCCCCTTGACCGCGCTGGTCCACACCGGCTGATAGAGGGCGGCGAGGAGAATCCCCACCACCGCGGCGTTGACGCCGCGCATGGCCGCCTGGGCCGCGGCCCGTCGCCGGAACGCGTCCCAGAACGGGAGGGCGCCGGTGACGAGCAGCAGCCCCGGCAGGAACACCGCCACGAGACAGAGCGTGGCGCCGGCCACGCCGTTCGGCGGCTCGCTCATCACCACGCCGAGGTACGCGGCCAGCGTGAAGAGCGGTCCCGGCACGGCCTGAGCCGCTCCGTAACCGGCGAGGAACGCGTCGTGGCTCACCCAGCCTGGGCTCACCACCGCGGCCTCGAGCAGCGGCAGCACCACGTGCCCACCACCGAACACGAGGGCGCCGGCGCGATAGAAGGCCTCGACCTCCGCCACCCCGCGGCCGGCGCCCCCGCTCACCGCGAGAGGCAGCCCCACGAGCAGCACGCCGAACGCGGCGAGGGCGATCCAGGCGGCGCGCCGCGACATCATCACCGGCAAGCGACCCGCGGCATCGGTGGGCTCGGCGCGGCCGAGCCAGAGGCCGAGCACCCCGCCGAGCGCGATGGCGGCGATCTGCCCCACCGCAGTGGCGGCGACGGTGACGACCAGCGTGGCGAGCACGGCGATGCTCGCGCGCTCGCGATCCGGGCAGAGGGTGCGCGCCATCCCCCACACCGCCTGCGCGACCACCGCGACCGCGACCAGCTTGAGACCGTGGAGCAGGCCGGCAGCCAGGGGGCCCCCCAGTCGCCCCGACGCGTAGGCGAACCCGACCATGAGCACCGCGGAGGGCAGCGTGAAGCCGATCCACGCCGCGAGACCGCCGGCGATCCCGCCGCGCGAGACGCCGAGGGCGTAGCTCACCTGACTCGACGCGGGCCCCGGCAGGAACTGGCAGAGCGCGACGAGGTCGGCATAGGCCGCCTCGGTGAGCCACTTCCGGCGCTCCACGAACTCGCGGCGGTAGTAGCCGAGATGCGCGATGGGCCCACCGAACGAGGTGAGGCCCAGGGCGAGGAAGATCCGGAAAATCGAGCCGAGGTGCTCTCGCACGGCGCTAGTAGCGGTTGGCCACCGGCAGCTCCTGGGCGGGAAAGAGCGTGATCACCTGCGCGCCCTTCGGCGTCACGATCACCTCTTCCTCGATGCGGGCGGCGGAGACGCCGTCCGTGGCCGGGCAGTAGGTCTCCACCGCGAACGCCATGCCGGCCTGAAGCTCCATCGGCTCCTCCATGGAATTCAAGCGCGAGATGATGGGCCGCTCGTGGAGGCCCAGCCCCAGGCCGTGGCAGAAGTTGAGGCCGAAGGCGGCCATCTCGCTCTCGAAGCCGATGTCCTGCGCCTTGGGGAAGCAGCGGGCGATGCGGTCGGTGCTCACGCCGGGCTTGATGAGCTCGATGGCGCTGTCCATCCAGTCGCGCGCCTTCTTGTAGGCCGACTGCTGGGGCCCGGTGGCGCGGCCCACGCTGAACGTCCGGTAGTAGCAGGTGCGGTAGCCCATGAAGGACTGGATGATGTCGAAGAAGGCCTGATCGCCGGGCCGGATGAGCCGGTCGGTGAAGTTGTGCGGGTGCGGCGAGCAGCGCTCGCCGGAGATGGCGTTGATCGCTTCCACGCAGTCGGAGCCCATCTCGTAGAGCCGCTGGTTGGCCAGCGCCACGATCTCGTTCTCGCGCACGCCGGGCTTGAGCGCCTCGTAGATGGCCTGGTACACGCCGTCGCCCATGGCGGCAGCCATGTTGAGCAGGGTCAGCTCGTCCGCGTTCTTGATCACGCGCGCCTCCAGCATCACCTGCTGGCCGTCGCGCACGTCGATCCCTTCCTTCTGCAGCGCGAAGAGGAACGGTGGCTCCACCATGTCGATCCCCACCGGCATCCCTGCCACACCCTCCCGCACGAGGATGTCCTTGATCTCGCGCGCCGCCTGCTCGAAGAGCCCGGATCTGGGCGACACCGCGCCCCGCATCCCCACCATGCCGGCCAGGCAATGGGTGGCTTCGAGCCACGGGGAGTAGAGGCGATGGTGGCGCGCGGCGGAGCCGAAATCCCACACCCAGGGCTCGCCGTTGCCGGTGAGCAGGCAGTACCGGATCAGCTTGTCGCGCGCCCACTCGCCGATGACGGTGCTGGAGATGTAGCGGATGTTGTACTGGTCGAACATGAGGAGGGCGCCGAGGCCGGAGCGCGCCAGGGCCTGACGCGTGCGCCCCAGGCGATAGGCGTGCAGCCGCCGGAAGTCCACGCGCTCCTCGAAGTCCACCTGCATACGGCCGGGGGCCTGAAGGGGTCGGTCCCAGCGGTGCTTGGGGTCGATGCCGTCGAGGGAGACCGGCCGGGGTTCAACGATCGCGGGCTTGCGGGCCATGGATACCTCCTCGGGTGGCGGGCCGCGCTCAGTCGCGACCGGCGGTGAGCCAGCGAATGCCGACGATGCCGAAGCCGATGAGGGTCACGATGGCCCCCGCCGTCATGAGCTTCCGCCCCGAGCTGCGTTCCCACGGCACGCGCGGCCTCCTCGGACCCTGGTGGCTTAGGATCTCAGGCCGCATCCTATTATCCTGAGGACATGGTCCGCTACCACTTCTCCGGCATCGGTGGAGCGGGCATGAATCCCCTCGCGCGGCTCATGCGAGCCCGCGGTCACGACGTGCAGGGCTCCGACCGCGCCTTCGACCGCGGCAAGAGCGCCGACCTCGCCGCCCAGCTCCGCGCGCTCGGCATCCGCCTGCTCCCCCAGGATGGCTCGGCGATCGCGTCCGGCCTCGATCGCTTCGTCTACTCCACCGCGGTGGAGTCCGACACGCCCGAGATGAAGGCCGCGCGCGAGCTGGGCATCGAGCGCATCGCGCGGCCCGCGCTGCTGGCGGAGATCGTCAATGCGGGGCGGCCCGGCGTCGCTATCGCCGGAACAAGTGGAAAAAGCACCATCACCGGCATGGTGGGCTGGCTTACCCGGGAGGCGGGGCTGCCCGCGACGGTGCTCGGCGGCGCCGCGCTCGTGGGCGAGGGCGTCAGCGGCTGCGTGCTCACCGCCCCCGACGGCGCGCCGGTGGCCGCGGAGGCGTGCGAGTCCGACGGCACCCTCACCGGCTACGCCGCGGGCATCGGCCTCATCCACAACGTCAGCCGCGATCACGGTGAAGTGGAGGCGCTGCGCCCGCAGTTCGAGGCCTTCGCGCGCCAGTCGCGCCGGCTCCTCGTGAACGCGGCCTCGGCGGAGGCGGCCGCGCTGGGACGCGCGGTCGGCGCGCGAACCTACGGCGCGGCGGCCCACGCCGATGCGCGTCTGGAGGTGGCCGCGGTCGGACCGACGCGGGGCACCGGCACGCTCCACGCGCCCGCGGGCCCGCTCGCCCTCGACATCCCCCAGCCCGGCGCCCACAACCTGGAGAACGCGGCCGCCGCCGCCCTCATCGCGCTCGAGCTGGGCATCGCGCCTCGCGTGCTGGAGGAGGCGCTGCGCCGCTTCCCCGGCGTGGCGCGGCGCTTCGAGCTGGTGGGCGTCACCCGAAGCGGTGTCCGGGTGATCGACGACTACGCGCACAACGGAGAGAAGATCCGCGCCGCCCTCACCACCGCCCAGGGCGGCGCCACCAGGGTGGTCGCGGTGTTCCAGCCCCATGGCTATGGCCCGGCCCGCTTCCTCCGGCCCGAGCTGCGCGAGATGCTGCCGCGGGTCCTCCGTCCCGCCGACCGCTTCTGCTACGCGGAGGTGTTCTACGCGGGTGGCACCGTCACCAAGGACGTGACGAGCCGGATGCTCGCGGCTGATCTGCCGCCGTCGATCGCCTGCGGCTACGCGCCGACCCACGGCGCGGTGGCGGAGTGGGTGGCCAGGGAGGCGCGTCCCGGCGACACCGTGCTGCTGATGGGCGCGCGCGACCCCGACCTGCCCGGCCTCGCGCGCTCCGTCTACGCCGCGCTGGCGTAGCGGGCGGCGGCGCGGCGCATCACCGGCGCCGACCCAGCAAGCCGACCAGCGCGGAGATTCCCTCCTCCACGAGGTTCGTGCCCGACGCGAGATCGTAGCGGAGAAACGGCGCGTCGACCTCCATCTTGCGAAAGTCGCGCGCGACGGCGGCGCGGTCCTGCATGAGCTGGGCGGCGACGAGGGGATCGACGCGGCCCTGTCGCGCCGACTCCCGCCGGGTGTCCTCTTGCTTGAGCGACGCCACCACCGTCTCCACCTGCTTGGCGTCCAGAATGGACAGCGGCGCGCGGCAGTAGCCGCAGGCGGTGTCCTTGGTGAGGTCCACCGGCGCCCCGCACGACGAGCACGTCACGCTCCGCACGTTGCGCTTCAGATCCTCGATCTCGAGGGGGCTCAGCGGGCGCACGAAGTTCTTCTCGCGCAGGAACTCGAGGAAGGTGATGAAGTGTCCGTGGTCGGCGGGACAGCGCCAGTAGGAGAAGCGGGTGTTCCGCTGCATGTTCGCGGTGCGCGCGAGGGGCGCCCGGCAGCGGAGGCAGGCCAGCGCCGTCCCCAGCGGCGTGGGGCTTCGCTTGTTTTCGTGGATCAGGACGAAGAGATCGAGCACCGCGCCGGGCGCCAGGGCCAGGCTCTCCATGCCGTCGAACCAGAAGGCCGCGCAGGGAAGGCAGAGCTCGACGGTGACCGGCGCGGCGTAGTTCGTCTCGAACGTCCGCTGCGTCATCTCCCCGCGGCAGCCCGGGCAGGCGAGCGCCATCTAGCCGAGCGCGTTCCCACACTCGGGGCAGAACTTGCTGGGTCGCTCGAGCCGCGTGCTGCAGCGCCCGCACACCGTGCCGGCCGGCGCCGGCGCGGCGATCGATGAGGAGGATCGCATTCGCAGCGCCAACGCTGCGTTCTTCCGGATATTTCCTAAGGCGAGCATCGGCGCGT
>DATEDO010000125.1:0-27542 GCA_035281625.1 Candidatus Methylomirabilota bacterium | reverse complement strand
TCGCCGCGAATCGCGACCCAGGCTTCCTCGAGCCGCTGCACGGTGGCGTCCGTCCACGCGGCGGCCTCGTCGACGATGCGGCCGATGCCGCCCACGCGCAGCACCGCCGCGATCACGAGCGCGAGGGCCAGCGCGACCACGACGCCGCGGCGGAGGCCCGCGGCGAGGGCGCGCCGGCGCGCGTTGAAACGGAGGGCGAGGGGCCCGCGCCGCTCCACGTCCGCGAGCAGCCCGATGGCGCGCTCGATGAACGCCTCGTCGCTCCGGCTCGGCGCGCCGCCTCCGGGGCCCGTGTAGATGGCGTAGCCCTTCGTCCGGATCGATTCGTCCACTCCGAAGTGCCGGCGCCGATCGGGCCCGCCGCCGTTCATGGCGTGGTCCTTGGCGTCCGGCTGCCGGCGATCCAGCACGATGTCGAGGGTGGGGGCCCCGGACGGACGGTCCCGGAACGCGATGGTCAGATAGCCATACAACGGCGAGTTCTCCCGGGCCACGATACACAGGTGGCGTGCCATGCGAGAGCCTGATCTTACCAGCGGAGCGGGCGCCTCGGCTATGCGACCATCAGCACCGCCGACCCCTGGACCCGATCTTCACGGAGCGCGGCCAGCGCCTCATTGGCCCGCTCCAGCGGATGACGAGCCACGCGCGGCCGCAGCGGGATCGACGCGGCCTCGGCCAGGAGCGCCTCGCCGTCCGCGCGCGTATTGGCGGTGACGCTCTGCACCGTCTTCTCCCAGAAGAGATGCGGCTCGTAGCTCATGGCCGGCAGGTCGGACATGTGGATGCCCGCCAGCGCCAGCGTGCCGCCCCGGTCGAGATCGCGGAGAGCCGCCGGCACGAGCGCCCCCGAGGGCGCGAACACGATGGCGGCCGATACCGGAGCGGGGAGCCGCTCGCCCGGTCCGCCGACCCAGAGCGCGCCCAGATCGCGAGCCAGCGCGCGATGCGCCGGGTCCCGCGTGCTCACGAGCACCTCGCAGCCCCAGTGCCGCGCGATCTGGAGCGTGACGTGCGCCGAGGAGCCGAAGCCGTAGAGAGCGAGCGTGCCGCCGCGCGCCACCTGACTGCGGCGGAGCGCGCGGTAGCCGATGATGCCGGCGCACAGCAGCGGCGCGGCCTCGGCGTCGTCCCACACGGCCGGCACCGCGTAGGCGAACGCCTCGGGCACGCAGCACGCCTCCGCGAAGCCGCCGTCGTGAGTCCAGCCGGTGTAGGTGGACGCCGGGCACAGGTTCTCCCGATCCGCCGCGCAGAAGCGGCACACGCCGCAGCTCGAGCGGAGCCACGCGACGCCCACGCGATCTCCTCGGCGGAAGCGCGCCGCGTTCGCCCCCAGCGCCTCGACCACCCCCACCGCCTGATGGCCCGGCACCAGCGGCAGGCGTCGCGGCGACAGATCACCCTCGATCACGTGGAGATCGGTGCGGCACAGCGCGCAGGCGCGCACGCGCACGCGGATCTCGCCGGGGCCCGGCTCCGGCGCCGGCATCTCGACCGGACGCAGAGGCGCCGACGCGATGGGAGCCTGAGCCTCGAGTCGCATGGCGCGCATGAAACGCTCGCGCGCATTGTGCCATGCGCGGGTGGGCATTCGGCGGCCGGCCCCTGTCCCTTCTTACCCACCCGGGCGCTCCGCCGCCCCGGCGCGCCGCGCAAACGGACGCAATCGCTGAGGGGACGCGCGTGGCACATCGCTTGCTGCCCCGGTCCTTCATGGCGCCGCGCGCGCTCGGATCCGGAACGATTTCACTCGGGCTGGTGGCGATTCCCGTTCGCCTGTATCCCGCCGCGGTGCCGCGCCGGGTGTCCTTTCACTTCCTGCACGCCAAGTGCGGGAGCCGTGTCCGCACCCAATGGTTCTGTCCGGTGTGCGAGCGCGTCGTGACGCGCGACGAGCTCGTGCGCGGCTACGAGATGGCCAAGGGCCGGTTCGTGCGGATGACCGACGAGGAGCTGGACGCCCTCGCGGGGAAGGCGTCGAAGGAGATCGAGCTGAGCGCCTTCGTGCCGCTGGAGTCGGTGGATCCGGTGTACCTGGACGAGGCGTACTACCTCGGGGCGGACCGGGGCGCGGGGCGGCCGTATCGCCTGCTCGAGTCCGTGCTGACGGAGAGCGGGCGAGCCGGCGTGGCCCGCTTCGTGTACCGCGGCAAGGAGAGCCTGGTCCTGATCCGCGCGGCCAAGGGCGGACCGATGCTGCTGCACACGATGTATTTCGGCGACGAGATCCGCGACGCCGGCGCGATCCCGCGCGGCGAGGCGGCGGCGGTGAAGCCCGCCGAGCTCAAGCTGGCGCGCCGGCTCGTCGACGAGCTGGCGCGGCCCCGCTTCGAGCCCTCGAAATACGAAGACGAGTATCGGGAGCGTGTCCTGAAGGCGATACGACGCAAGGCCACGGGCAAGGCCGCGCCGGCACCCGAGCCCTCGGCCCCGCGGGGCAAGGTGATCGACCTCATGGACGCGCTCCAGAAGAGCCTGGGGCGGGGCGGGAAACCGGCCGCGCGCGACGGTCGCCCGCGCCCCCGATCGGAGAAGAAAGGAGTGAAAGCGACATGGCGCAGTTCAGGTGCGGGAAGTGCGGGAAGAGCTTCAACTCGGAGCGCGAGCTGAACGAGCACGAGCCGCAGTGCAAGGGCGGATCCGGGCGCTAGAGCGACCCGGGAAGGGAGCAGCACATGGAGACCTGGCCGAGGCAGGCGTGGAACACCCTGAGGCTGGCGACCGTCCTCGGGGCGGCGCTCATGGGCGTGGCGCTCGTGACGCCGTCGGTGCGGGCTGAGACGGCCGACAAGGTCGATACGGCCGACAAGGAAGAGATGGCAGTCATCGAGACGCGGGCCTCCATCGAGGAAGACTCCGACGGCGGCGTCAACGCCGCGCTCAAGAAGGCGCTGGAACGGGCGATACGCGGCGCCTCCGCCATGGGGCTCGAGCAGGTCCAGATCAACGGCGCCTTCCGCGCGCCCGGCTTCGTGGTGGTGCAGATCCTCGCCACGCCGACGGGCGGGGTCACGTCCCGCCGCGACGGCCGGGGCGGCGGTCCGGACGGCCCGGCTCCACTTCCGCCCGTGTTCCCCGGGAAGCCCGAGCGGTTCTGACGAACCGGAGGAGGAGCGAACATGGCGCGACGGTCGAGAGGACAAGGTTCCAGCCGCAAGAGCCGCGGCCGCGGCAAGGTCGCGAAGGTGATGGGTGAATACAAGCGCCGGAAGCTCCGCTCTTCCTCCGGCGGCAAGGTCCGGAAGCGCAAGCAGGCGGTGGCCATCGCGCTCAGCGAGGCGCGCCGCAGTGGGGCGCGCATTCCCCGCAAGGGCCGATCCCGCCGCGGCTCGCGGTCCCGTTAGGCGTAGGGGGAGCGCCGCCGGTCCTCGGCGCTCCCGCCTTCTTCTCTCCCGCCGTTGCGCAGCCGCCCCCGCCCGTCGTACTCTGCCTCCGCGGTTTCCACCTGTTTCCGCGGTCCGTGAACCGGGAGGCGAGCCATGGCAGAGCTGACGCGACGGTACATCGTGATGCCGATGAGCACCGAGGGTCCGTTCGACCTCCAGGATCCGGACGCCCCGTTCGTGCTCAAGCCATGGAAGGATCCCGCCGCGCTGTCCGCCCTGATCGCGTATCGTGACCGCTGCTACCCCGAGCTGGCCCAGGAGCTGACCGGATGGATCACCGCCATCCGGTCGGGGCCGGTGGTACGCGGCTCCGTCGGCTCGCGGAACGAGAGCCATCTCGCGGCCCGCGCGAGCCGGCGGCCCCAGGTGAAGGCCCGTCCGAAGCATCGGGCTGCCAAGACGTCGAGAACACAGAGAAAAAAGAAGAAGCGCTGAGGAGCCATATCCCGATGCCCATCGCCATCGACGCCGCCGTCAATCACCTCCTCATGAGCCGGTTGGGGCATGGGCAAGTGGCCCCGCTCACGGAGAAGTACCCGGACCTCTCGCTCGACGAGGCGTACGCGATACAGCGTGCGCTCGAGCAGGCCCTGGTCCTGCGCGGCGAGCGGGTCATCGGCTGGAAAGCGGGCTTCACCAACGCCACCGTGCAGGCCAGCTACGGCGTCTCCGAGCCCGTGCTGGGATTCATGCTGGGCTCGGGGGTGTATTCGGGCGGCGACAGCATCCCCGTCCACCGCTTCGCGGGGCTCGGGGTGGAGGTCGAGGTCGCCTTCCTCCTCAAGCGCGATCTCGCCGGCCCGGGCGTGACGCCCGTCTCCGCCCTCCTCTCGGTGGAAGGCGCCATGCCGTCCTTCGAGCTGATCGACTTCCGCTTCTCCGGCAAGCCCACCGGCGTGGACGTGGTATCGGATGGCGTGTACACGAACGCCATCGTGCTGGGCCGGCCGCTCACCCCGGTCGCCGCGCTCGATCTCGCCCTGGAGGGCGTGGTGTACGAGCAGAACGGGCAGACGGTGGCCACCGCCACCGCCGCCGAGGTGCTGGGCAATCCCCTCATCTCGCTCGCGTGGCTCGCCAATACGCTGGGGCGCATGGGACGCGGGCTCTCCGCGGGCGACGTCGTGCTCACCGGCTCCATCTCGAAGATCCTGCGTCCCCAGGCCGGCGAGTCCGTCCGCGCCTCGTTCACGCGGCTCGGCTCCGTCTCCTGCCGCTTCGTCTGATCGCCGCGACGTGCGCCTCCACGGCAAGACCGCGGTGGTCACGGGAGGCGGGCGCGGCATCGGCCGCGCCATCGCGCTGGCCCTGGTGGCGGAAGGCGCGGGGCTGCTCGTCGCCTCCGACGTCGAGGCGGAGGTGCAGGCGGTCGCCCGCGAGGCCGAGACGCGCGGCGGCTGGGCGGTCGCGTGTCGCGCCGACGTGACCCGGCTCGCCGACATGGAGACGATGGCGGCGCGCGCGGTGGAGGCGTTCGGCGCGCTCGATATCCTGGTGACGTGCGCGGGCGTCGCGGGTGGAGGCCTTGTCGCCGAGCAGCCCGAGGCGGACTGGACCCGCGTCATCGACGTCAATCTCAACGGCACCTACCGCGCCATCCGCGCCGCCCTGCCGCACATGATGCGGCAGGGGTCGGGCCGCATCATCACCATCTCCTCGATCTTCGGCCGCGTGGGGGGCTACGGCTTTGTGAGCGCCTATGCCGCGAGCAAGCACGGCGTCATCGGGCTCACGCGGGCGCTCGCCACTGAGGTCGCCAGCCAGGGCTATCCCGGCATCACCGTGAACGCCATCTGCCCCGGCTACGTCCGGGCGGGAATGGGAGTGGCGCCGCAGAAGGCGCGGAGCCGCGAGGGCGGAGTGACCGACGTGCCCGGCGAGGAGATCTTCGAGCGACACATCAAGCGTCGGGTGCCGCAGCGGCGCATGATCGAGGCCGAGGAAGTTGCCAGCGCCGCCGTCTTCCTCGCCCTGCCCGAAAGCCACGGCCTTACCGGCCAGGGCCTGAACGTGGACGGCGGCTTCGTCATGTCCTAGGATCGGAGAAGCCCATGAGCGTCCTCTACGAGCAGTCCGGCCACGTCGTCACCCTCACCATCAACCGGCCCGAGGCGCTCAACGCCATCGACCCCGAGACCCACGAGGCGCTCATCGCAGCGTGGACGCGCTTCCGCGACGACGACGCCGCCTGGGTGGCCATCTTCACCGGCGCGGGCGAGCGCTCCTTCTCCGCCGGCGCCGACCTCAAGAAGATGATTCCCGCCGCGTTCGGCGAGGGGCGCCGGCGCCATCACAATGACCCCGGGCTGGGCGGCATCACCCGGGGCCTCGAGATCTGGAAACCCATGATCGCGGCCATCAACGGCCACTGCCTCGCCGGCGGCATGGAGCTGGCGCTGGCCTGCGACCTTCGCCTCGCCGTGCCCCATGCCACCTTCGGGCTGCCCGAGGTGCGCTGGGCCATCATGCCGGGCGCGGGCGGGACGCAGCGGCTTCCCCGGGCCATTCCCCTCGCCAAGGCCATGGAGCTCATCCTCATGGCGCGCACCCTCACCGCGGCAGAGGCGCTCCACTGGGGCCTGGTGAACGCGGTGGTGCCGCTCCCCGACCTCATGAGGACGGCGCGCGAGTGGGCGGATGTGATCTGCGAGCGCGGGCCACTCGCGGTGCGCGCCGCCAAGGAGGCGACGATCAGGGGGCTGACGATGTCTCTGGGAGACGGGCTCAGGCTCGAGGCCTTCCTCTCCGGGACGCTGCGCGGCACCGCCGACGCGGTGGAAGGGCCCCGGGCCTTCGCGGAGAAGCGCAAGCCCAACTTTCAGGCCCGGTAGGGTGGACCTGGAGACGCTGCGCCGTCGGCTCGATCGCGCGCTGTCCCGCTATCCCCGGGTCGCGCTGGACCGGAGCGACCTCGTGTCCGCCGCGGTGCTGCTGCCCATCACCGACCGGGGTGGCCGGCCCCACATCCTCTTCACCAAGAAGTCGGACACGGTGCCCCATCACAAGGGGCAGTTCTCGTTCCCGGGCGGCATCTGCGAGGAGCGCGACGCCTCGCGCGTGGAGACCGCCCTGCGGGAGGCGTGGGAGGAGGTGCGCATCCCGCCCGAGGCGGTGGAGGTGCTGGGCCTCCTCGACGACACCATGACGCGGGCCACGCCGTTCGTCATCACGCCGGTCGTGGGCATCCTCCGCCAGCCGGTCGACTTCCATCCCGACGGCCGGGAGATCGAGCGGGTGATCGAGGTGCCGCTGCCCCTCCTGCGTGATCCTGCCATCTTCCGGACCGAGCTGTGGGATCGTGGGGGTGAGCAGCACCCCGTACACTTCTATCAGGTGTCGGAGCGTGATCTCGTCTGGGGCGCGACCGCGCGCATCTTGAAGCAGTTCCTCGATCTGGTGGAGTCCGCGGAGGCGGAGACCGAGACGTGACGTTCGAGACCTTGCTGGTCGACGTGACGGAGGGGGTCGGCACGGTGACCCTGAACCGCCCGGAGGCTCGGAACGCGCTGAACGCCGTCCTGGTGCGGGAGCTGGAGACGGCCCTGGCCGCCCTCGAGGCCGACCCCGCCGCGCGGGTCATCGTGCTCCGCGGCGCGGGCGAGCGGGCCTTCTGCGCCGGGGCCGATCTCAAGAGCGTGGGCGATCGGGGGACCACGCTCCAGGCGCGCGAGTCCTTCAGCGGGCTGCCGCGCATCCTGGAGGCGATGGCGCGCATGCGCACGCCCCTCATCGCGCAGGTGCACGGCTTCGCCCTCGCCGGCGGCTGTGGCCTCGCGGTGGGCTGCGACATCGTGGTCGCGGCGGAAGACGCGGTGTTCGGACTGCCCGAGATCCGTATCGGCGTGCTGCCGCTCATCGTGATGGCGCCCATCCTGCGCGCGGTCGGGCGCAAGCGAGCCATGCTCATGGTGCTGAGCGGCGACCAGGTCTCCGCGCGCGAAGCCCTGGAGATGGGCCTGGTGAGCCGCGTGGTGCCGCGCCCCGCGCTGGACGGAGAGGTGCGCGCCCTCGCCGAGAAGCTCGCCGGCTACTCGCCCGCCGCGCTCGGCCTCGCCAAGGAAGCCGCGCTGACCTCGACCGAGATGGGATACGCGGGCGCGCTCCGCTACCTGCGCGAGCTCACCACCCTGGTGTTTCTCTCCGACGACGCCCGCGAGGGCGTGACAGCCTTCTTCGAGAAGCGGCCGCCGCACTGGACGGGCCGCTGACACAGGAGGACGGATGACGCGATCGGTATGGATGCTCGCGCTCGCGATCCTGGGGACGCTCGTCCCGCCCGCGCCCGCGGACGCCCAGCCCAAGGAGCTGCCGCTGACGGTGAGCACGACCTTCGGCCCCTCGGAGATCCTGAGGAAGACGGACCGGTGGGGGCCCGCGAAGCTTCGCGACAAGGTTGGCGAGGGAGAAGGGGTGCGAGCGCTCGCGGGCGGGCGGGTGACCCTGCTCACTAACAGCGGCAACTCGCTCCGCATGGCGCAGTTCTCCCAGCTGTTCGTGCCGGCGCCGGACCCCGCGCGGCCCGCCGCCGCCGACGCGCCCGCCCGCGTGACGCTGGACGGCGGGCGAGTGTGGGTCTCGGTGCTCCCGCTCACCGTGACGCGCGCCCCGCTCGAGGTCGAGGCCGGCCCCGTCACGGTGGGGATACGGAGCGGCGGCACCTTCATTCGCGCCAACCAGGACGGCAGCATCATGGTGCGCGTCTATCACGGGCTCGCGGTGGCGCGGGCCACCAAGGGCGGCTGGGACCGGACCCTGCAAGCGGGCACGGAGATCCTGGTGCCCGCGTCGGGAGGCGCGCCCACCCCCCGCCCGATCACGAGCGACCCGAATGAGGCGAACTGGGTGCGGTGGAACTCGGAGCAGGACGTCGCCGGTTACGGCATGCCCGCGCCCAAGTGAGGCGCCGGCGCGGCTAGGGCAGGCTGACGACCAGGTTGTCGCCGGTGGTGGAGACCGAGTAGATCCCGCTCGACGCCGAGGTGTACGTGTAGGAGGTCCAGCCCGCCGGCGGATTGGGCGTGGACGCCATGAACGGGCCCGCCACCGCGCCGACGCTGTTGGTGGCGGTGGTGTTCAGCGCGGCCAGGCTCGGCGGCAGTGCCTGCATGTGGGCCGTGTACACGCTGATGGCGCCCACCAGGGCGCGCGAGTCGGCGGTGGCCTTGGCCACGCGGGCCCGGAGCTGCATGTTGGTGTACATCGGGATGGCGATGGCGGCGAGGATCCCGATCACCGCGACCACGACCATCAGCTCGATGAGGGTGAAACCCCCTCGATTCGCCACCCGCCTGAGGCCCCGTCCCCTGACGCCCATGGCAGGTCAAGGCTAGCACCGAGAACCCGCGAACCCGAAGAAACGCCGATCAGGGCCACCAGAGGTAGAGGAAGCGCGCGCCGGGCCCGCCGAGGAGGCCGGCCATCTGGGACACCAGCGCGTCGGCTCCCAGGGTGGGCGGCGCCCCGGAATAGATGTTGTCGCGGTACTCGCGGGGGCGGTGATACATGACCACGCGGGCCTCGGTGAGCCCGGCGGCGGCGCGGGCCGCCGCGACGGCCTCGTCGAGATAGCCGACGCGGTCCACCAGGCCGAGCGCGCGCGCCTGCTCGGCGGTATAGATGCGGCCGTCGGCGAAGCCGCGTACCTGCGCTTCGGGGATCTTCCGCGACTCCGCCACCAGCCGCACGAAGCGGCCGTACATGTCGTCGATGACCGACTGGAACACCGCGCGCTCCTCGGGCGTGAGCCCGCGGAAGGGCGAGCCCGCGTCCTTGAGGGAACCGGACTTGATGGCGAGGGGCGCCACCCCGATCTTCTCCAGGAGGCCCTGGGCGTTGACGGTGATCATGATCACGCCGATGCTGCCGGTGATGGTGGTGGGGTGGGCGAAGATCTGGTCCGCGGCGAGGGCCGCGTAGTAGCCGCCGGACGCCGCCACGTCCATCATCGCCGCCACCACCGGGATCTTGCGGCGGGCCTTGAACTCGCGGATCTCCCGGTAGACCACGTCGGAGGCGGTGATGGTGCCCCCGGGGCTGTTGATGCGCACCACCACCGCGCGGACCTTGTCGTCCTTCTCCGCGCGGGAGAGCTCCTCGCGCACGCGCGCGAGCAGGGGCACGCGCGGCGGCGGGCTGGTGAGGGACAGGCTCGGCGTGTCCTCCTGGAGCAGGCCGGAGAGGTCGAGGAGCAGGACCTTCGCGCTCCCCGTGCCGTCGACCGTCTCCTCCTCGAGCGGGCGGATGCGCGGGGAGAGGTCGACGGAGATGACGGAGCAGCCGGCGGCGGCCGAGAGCAGCGCGAGCGCGAGAGCGAGGCGGCGGAGGGGAGCGTCGACGGCCATGGGCGGCCTCAGCGCGCGTGGTACGCGGGGATGACCTCGGCGGCGAGGCGGGCCAGCTGATCGAGCATCATCGCCGGAGGACACATCGGCCGCAGGATGAACTTCGAGGCGCCACCCTTGACGTACTCCTCGAGCTTGTCCGCCACCACCTCGGCGGGTCCGAAGGCGGTGCACTGGCGCATGACCGACTCGTCCACGCGGCCGCGCGGGATGAACGACGCGGCGAGGGCGTGACCCTCGTCTGGCGTCGCGGCGAGCGCGAAGTTCACCAGGGTGCCGAAGTGGTCGGCGGGGACCTCGCGTCCCTCGGCGGCGGCCAGCTCCTGCACCCGTTCCACGCCCACGCGGAACTCGTCGGGGGTGATGAAGGACGGCATCCAGCCGTCCCCCAGCCGCGCGGTGCGCTTCTGCGCCGCCTCGCTCTTACCACCGATCCAGATGGGCGGCGGGTTCTGCCAGGGCTTGGGAAGCAGGGTGATGCGGTCGAGGACGAAGAACTCGCCGCGGAACGTCACCTCGTCCTGCGTCCACAGCATGCGGATGACGCGGATGGCCTCGTCGGTGCGCCGCCCCCGCTCGCGGAACGGCACGCCGGAGGCCTCGAACTCGCGCGGCAGCTCCACGCCGACGCCGACGGCGGGGAACAGCCGCCCGCGGGAGAGCCAGTCCACCGTGGCCATCTCCTTGGCCGCGACCACCGGGGTGCGGTAGGGGAGCACCATCACGCTGGGGCCGAACTTGAGCCGAGTGGTGCGCGCGGCCACCGCGGCCAGCGTCGTCATGACTTCCGGGGTGGGCACGGGCGACGACAGGCGATCGGAGAGCCAGAGCGAGTCGATGTCGGCGCGCTCGCAGAGATCGGTGAGGGCCCACAAGAAGTCCGCGCCGTCGCGTCCCGCCGGCCACGGTCCCGGCATGATGCCGATGCGATACTTCACGCTCATGCGCGGCATCGTACGCGGGGTGTGGAAGGGCGTCAAGGCGACGGCGCGCTTGACAGGGCCCGGGGTCGGGCCGCAAGTTGGTTGCCGGATGAGGACGCGCGCGTGAAGGGACGGGACCGGCGCGGAGCCCCCCGCGCCAGGGCCGACTGGCCGGTGCGGCTCGAGACCTTCGAGCGCGGCATCATCGAGGGACGCGTCCTCGACATCAGCACCTCGGGCGTCCGCGTGCACGCGCCCGCCGATCTTCCGGTCGGCGCGGCGGTCACCCTCCGCATCACGCTGCCCCGCGGCGCCGAGCGCCTCGAGGTGGTGGCGCGCGTGGCGCGCCGTGATCCCGACGGGCTCGCTCTGGATTTCATCGGCATGCCGGAGACGGAAGCCCGCCGCGTGGAGCCGCTCGTCGCGGGCTGGGACGCGCGGCGCCGGGCCCCGCGCGCGAGCCGGCCGCTGCCGGTGACGATTCGGATGCCTCGCGGCGAATCGGGCGAGGGGAAGACCCTCGACCTCTCGCCGTTCGGCGCGCGGGTGGAGACCGACTTGACCCTGCATCCCGGCGACACCGCGCGCCTCGAGCTCCTGCCGGACGGGGGGGACGAGCCGTTGCGGCTGTCCGCGGTGGTGTGGAGCACGACCGATCGCGGCCCCATCTTCGTCTTCGTCAACCTGCGAAGTGGGGAGTTCGACCGCCTGAACCGGCTCGTCCGCCGGCTCCTCGAGCGCGGCGGATGAGGGGCGGGCGTCGGGCCTGATGCGCGAAGACCGGCGTGCCGCCCAGCGGGCCCGCGCGGAATGGCGCGTGCAGGTGGAGACTCCCGACGGCGCGTTCATTCGAGGGCGGGTGGTGGACATCAGCGCCTCCGGCGCCCGCATCACCGTGGAGCAGGGCATTCCCGTCGGCACCGACGTGCGCCTCATGATGACGCTGCCCGGCACGGCCGATCGTGTGGAGGTGGTGGCGGTGGATGGCCGTGTCGTGCGGGCCGACGAGGACGCCATCGCGGTGGACATCGTGGGCGTGGGCTCGAGCCTTCCCGAGCGGGCGGCCCGCCGTGTGCGGCCCCGGCTCGACACCTGGGAAGCGCGGCGACGGTCACCGCGCGTGCACCTGCCGGTGATGGTGACGCTGCGGCATGCCGGCGGCGCGCTGGTGCCCGCCGAGACGGTGGATCTCTCGGCGTTCGGCGCGCGGGTGACCACCGGGCTGGCCCTTCGCCCCGGCGAGCGCGTGGACGTGCTGCTGCCGCCCGACGGCGACACCGAGCCCCAGAGCCTGCATGCGGTGGTGTGGGAGATCGACGAGCGTGGCGCGGTGCTCGTCTTCGTCAACGTGGCGCCGGGCGAGTTCGAGCGGCTCGGACGCTTCGTCGCGGCGCTGCTCGAAGAGCCCTCCTGAGGCGCCCCGGCAGTTGACACGCTGGAAGGCCCCGTCTACCATGAATGGCGGTTCAGTCACCCGCCATGCGCGACCCTGACAAGCCCCAGCAGATCATCGAGGCCGCCGTACGGGTCTTCGCCCGCAAGGGCTACTACAATTCGCGCGTGTCCGACATCGCCCGCGAGGCCGGCATTGCCGCCGGCACCATCTACCTCTACTTCCGCACCAAGGACGACATCCTCGTCACGCTCTTCCGCGACAAGATGGCCCAGTTCGTGGGCACGCTCCGCAAGGCCATCGCCGACGAGCCGGACGCGGTGGCGAAGCTCTCGCGGCTCATTCGTCTGCACTTCGAGATGCTGGAGGAGGATCCGCAGCTCGCCGAGGTGGTCCAGGTCGAGCAGCGCCAGGGGCAGAAGTTCTTCCGCGGCGCCTCCGCCCAGGAGATCTCGTCGTACTTCGCCCTCATCGCCTCGGTGATCGAGGAGGGCGTGGCGGAGGGGCGCTTCCGGCCGGGGCTGCCGGTGAAGGTGGCCACGCGGGCCCTCTTCGGAGCCATGGACCAGATGGCCACGTCCTGGGTGCTCGGCAAGCGGGGCTATCGCCTCGCCGATACCGCCGCGCCGCTGGCCGACATCTTCCTTCGCGGCCTCGCCCCCCGCTAGCCCGAGATCAAGGAGGCCGGCTCGATGGCCTACGAGACCATCATCGTCAGCCGCGAGGAAAGCTTCGCGCTGATCACCCTCAACCGGCCGCCCATGAACGCCATCAACGAGCCCCTGATGCGGGAGCTCAACGCCGCGCTGTCGGAGCTCCAGGGGGACGACGCGGTGCGCTCCGTCATCATCACCGGCGCCGGGGACAGAATCTTTTGCGCGGGCGCCGATCTCGGCTCCGCCTTCACCGGTGACATCGCCGCCTTCCTGCGCTTCGGCAACAGCGTGATCCGCCGGATCGAGCGGTTCCCCAAGCCGGTGATCGCCGCCATCACCGGTCACGCCCTCGGCGGCGGCTGCGAGATCGCCATGGGCTGCCACATCCGCATCCTGAAAGAAACAGCGCGGATGGGGCAGACGGAGTCCAATCTCGGCATCATCCCCGGCTACGGCGGGACGCAGCGGCTGCCGCGCCTCATCGGCCGCGGGCTCGGTCTCGAGCACCTGATCCTCGGCACCCAGATTCCCGCCGCGGAATGCCACCGCATCGGGCTGGTGAACCGGCTTGCCAAGGAAGGCGAGACGCTGAACGACGCCAGGGCGCTCGCCCGTGAGCTGGCCAAGCGGCCGCCCATCGCCACGCGGGTGATGATCGAGGCGGTGGACGATGGCCTCGAGGCCCCGATCGACAAGGCCATCGAGGTGGAGATCCGCGCCTTCGACCAGGTGATCCGCACCGAGGACGCGGCGGAGGGGCTCCAGGCGTTCTTCCAGAAGCGGCCTCCCGAGTTCAAAGGAAGGTAGGGCGAGCCGCAGCCGAAGGCGAGGCGAGCGGATACACGACGGGCGAGCCGCAGCCGGAGGCGAGGCGAGCGGATACATGATCGGGTCGTCGCGGAGCGAGGGAGACTAAGGCCAGGCGTGGATCTGGGTATCGCGGGGAAGGTGGCGCTGGTCACGGGTGGGGCGCGGAGCCTCGGGCGGCAGGACTGCCTCACGCTGGCCGAGGAGGGCTGCCGGGTCATCGTGCTCGATCTCAACGGGCAGGGTGCCGCGGACGTCGCGAAGGAGATCACGGACAAGGGCGGGGTGGCGCGCGGCTACGAGGGCGACATCACCAATCGCTCGCTCCTCGGCGATGTGATCCGCCGCGCGGAGTCCGAGATGGGGCCCGTGGACATCTGCGTGAACAATGCGGGGCTCATCTATACTCTGGGCCAGCTCAAGGACATGGACGACGCCGCCTGGGACCTGAACCTCCAGGTGAACCTCACCGGCACCTACAACGTCACCAAGGCGGTGTTTCCCGGCATGCGCGAGCGCCGCTGGGGCCGCATCATCTCCATGGCCTCGATCGCCGGCCTCATGGGCGGCTTCGGGCAGACCGCGTATTCCACCAGCAAGATGGGGGTCGTGGGCTTCGCCAAGTCCGTGGCCCTCGAGGGCGCCCGCTACGGGGTCACCAGCAACGTCATCGCGCCCGGCATCATCGGACCCAACGCCAACCTCTCGCCCATGTACGAACGGATGGTCAAGCGTGTCGCGCTCCAGATGGAAGGTCAGCCGGAGGACGTGGCCCACGCCATCGCCTTCCTCTGCTCCGAGCGGGCGCGCTACATCACCGGGGCCGTCCTCACCGTGACCGGGGGGATGGACCTTTTCACGTTCTAGCGGGCCGCGCGCCCGCGCCAACAGGAGGATCGCGATGCCCACCGTGAAGGAGACCTTCGACGCGATGGCGAGCCGCTTCCAGCCCAGCAAGGCGTCGGGCGTGAACGCCACCATCCAGTACGACATCACCGGGGACCAGGGCGGCACCTGGCACGCCGTCATCAAGGACGGCACCTGCGCCGTCAATCAGGGCGCGGCGGCCAACCCCAACCTCACGCTCAGCATGTCGTCACAGGACTGGCTGGACATGATCGCGGGGAAGCTTTCCGGCCAGATGGCGTTCATGTCGGGGAAGCTGAAGCTGAAGGGGGACATGGGGTTGGCCATGAAGGTCGGCTCCCTCTTCTCCGTCTAGCGCCGGGCGCCGACAAGGGCCCATCTGCTTCGTTGGCGCCCTCGGCCGCCCCCTCAACGTACCAGGGGTACGCCTCGGGGGCGGCTCTCGGGCGCCGCCTCGCATCTGGACCCTTCTCGACGCCCGGGTCGGACGCGGACCGCCGGTGCGACGGTCCAGAGAACGGCGTTGACGCGGAGCGTCAGGGCCGCGTAGGATGGAGGGGAGTCCAAGGGAGGACACATGAGGGACGAGCTGTTCACGATGGTGCCGGAGCTGCCGGGAGTGCCGCCGGAGGTCCGCGCGCGGTGGCAGGAGGAGGCGAATCGGAATTTCCTCCGCATGAAGCACTTCTCGGAGATGGTGCTGAACCCCAAGGAGCCCGAGGTCGGGCCCACGCCGCGCGAGGAGATCTACCGCAAGAACAAGTCGCGCCTCTACCGCTATCAGTCGAAGCGCACGCACCGTACGCCCGTGCTCTTCGTGCCGAACCTCGGGATCAGCCGCCCCTACATCTTCGACCTCATGCCCAAGGGCTCGTTCATGGAGCACATGACCCAGCAGGGCTTCGACATGTACCTCCTCGACTGGGGAGTGTTCGGGCCCGAGGACAACGACCTCACCTTCGAGGACGTGGTGACCAAGATCCTGCCGCGCATGGCGGACAAGGCGCTCCAGTCCTCCGGGGCGCGCGAGCTGTCCGTGCTGGGCTACTGCATGGGCGCGCCGATCTCGGCGAGCTTCCTGGGGTCGCGGCCCGAGTTTCCCGTCAAGAACTACGTCGACATGGCGGGGCCGATCGACTTCTCCCAGGCCGGGCTCTTCGCCAAGTGGCTCGACGCCAAGCATTTCGACGTCGACAAGTACGTCGACACCCTCGGCAGCATTCCCGCCGACATGGTGAAGGCGGGCTTCAAGCTCCTGAAGCCCACCATGGACCTCTCCACCAATCTCAATCTCTGGTGGAACCTGTGGAATGCCGAGTACGTCTCCGGCTTCAACGCGCTCAACAAGTGGGCCAACGAGTACCAGCCCTTCCCGGGCGAGTTCTTCCGCCAGTGGGTGAAGGACTTCTACCAGCAGAATCGGCTCATCCGCGGCGATCTCGCCATGGGCGGGCGGCCAGTGCGGCTGAGCAATATCCGTTGCCCGGTGCTCGCGGTGGGCGCCAAGGAGGACAACATCGCGCCGCCCGCCTGCGTGAAGCCGCTCATCGGCGCCGTGAGCAGCGCCGACCGCGAGTACGTCGAGCTGGCCGGCGGCCACATCTCGCTCATCGCGGGGCGGGGCGCCTCCGTCCACTGCTGGCCCAAGGTCGCGTCCTGGCTCGCGGCGCGCTCGTGAGCGCGCGGCGCGGGCTTCCCCCAGCGCATTAACCGACTCGACCACGGTCAACATGCCAATAGCATGTTGATGACAAATGGAGTCCGACATGGCCGACGCGAATCAGCAGCTCTTCGACATGTGGCGGAAGCAGGTGGAGGAAGGCAGCCAGGCGTGGCTGCGGATGCTCGGCACGCCGCAGGCGACCCCCACGGACCCCCAGGCCTTCTGGCGGCCCTTCATGGATCAGGGCATCGCCGCCTGGTCGAAGGTCATGACGCAGGGGCAGGCTTCGCCCGATCTCATGGCCCAGTGGAAGCAGTTCCTCGACCAGTGGATCGCGGCGTGGTCGCGCGTGCTCGAGCAAGCCATGGGCACCGAGGCCTTCGCCCGGACGCTGGGCGCCCAGATGCAGGCGTTTCTCAGCACCGCCAATCCCGCCAAGAAGGCGGCCGAGCAGCAGATCGAGGGGTCCCTGGCCGGCCTCGGCCTGCCCTCGCGGAGCCAGGTGGTCTCGCTCGCCAAGCAGATCGTGCTGCTCGAGGAGAAGGTCGAGGCGCTGGAGGACAAGCTGGACGCCGTCCTGCAGCGCCTGCCGAGCCGATGATCGGCGTCACCATCGACGATCTGCGGGTGGGCGACCGCGCCGAAATCCGCCGCGTGGCCCGCGCGGCCGACATCGCGGGCTTCGTGGACGCGGTCGGCGACGACAATCCCATTCACTCCGACCCCGCCTTCGCCGCGGCGACGCGGTTCAAGGGGCGCATCGCCCCGGGCATCTGGACGGCCGGTCTCGTCTCCGCGGTGATCGGCACGCGCCTGCCCGGTCCGGGCACCGTGTATCTCTCCCAGGACCTCGAGTTCGTGCGGCCGGTCATGCTCGGCGACGCCGTCACCGCGCGCGTGGAAGTGGTCGAGGTCCTCCGCGAGCGGAACCGCGTGCGCCTCTCCACCTCCTGCGTGAATCAGCGTGGTGACGAGGTGCTGCGCGGCGAGGCCCTGGTGATGCCGTCGCGGGAGCCGGTGCGCTACGAGCGGCCGGTGAGGCCGGGCGCGCTGCTCACGCTGTGGGCCCTCGGCCCCTGGGCCTGGGCGGCGCAGGGCGCGGCCCTGACCGGCGCGCTCATGTGGAGTGCCGTGGCCCTGTCGCGACCTCGGCGGTAGCCGTCTACTGTCGTATTGCTCGTCTCGGAGCGCCGAGCGCTCCTCATCTCGCCCTGCCACTCGCCCTACATGAAGAGGCCGCCGTTGATGGAGAGCTCGGCGCCGGTGATGTAATCGCCGTCCCTGGCGCAGAGGTAGACGCAGGCCCGCGCCACCTCCTCCGCCTTCCCGAAGCGGCGCATGGGAATCTGCTCGAGGAGCTTCGCGCGCACCTTCTCGGGAATGGACGTGACCATGTCGGTCTCGGTGAAGCCGGGGGCCACGCAGTTCACCGTGATGCCCTTGCCGGCCAGCTCCTTCGCCAGCGACTTGGTGAAGGCCGCCACCCCCGCCTTGGACGCCGCGTAGTTGGCCTGGCCGAAGTTGCCGATCTGGCCGATCACCGAGGTGATGTTGACCACGCGGCCGAAGTTCTGCTTGAGCATCTGGTCGATGAACACCTTGGTGCAGTTGAAGACGCCGTCGAGATTGATCGCCAGCACCTTCCGCCACGAGGCGTGATCCATCTTCACGAAGCTCTTGTCAGAGGTGACACCGGCGTTGTTGATGAGGATGTCGAGGTGGCCGAACTCCCGAAGAACCTCGTGTGCCATCCGATACGTATCCGGGTAGTCGGCGACGTCGGCCTGGGCGAGCATGGCGCGCCGCCCCCGCTTGGCGATCTCCTCCGCGATCTCGCGCGCGGGCGCCTCGCTGGACACGTAGTTGATGGCGACGTCGGCGCCCTCCTCGGCGAGGGCGAGCGCGATGGCGCGGCCGATGCCGCGGGAGCCTCCGGTCACGAGCGCGGTGCGTCCGGCGAGCTGCATGCGCACCTCCTGAACGATGCGGCGTCAGTATAGCAGGCGGCGGACGTCGGCTTGTGGGCCCTGACGCGCGGTGTTAGACTCCCGCCATGGCGTACGTGATCAAGCGGTATTCCAACCGCAAGCTCTACGATACGCAAGAGAGCCGCTACGTCACGCTGGAGGAGCTGGAAGAGCTCATCCGGGCGGGCAAGGAGATCTCGGTGGTGGACGTCTCCACCGGCGAGGACCTGACCTCGGTGACGCTCGCCCAGATCATCCTCGAGAACGAGCGCAACCGCCGCGCCGCGCTGCCCACCGCGTTCCTCCATCAGCTCATCAAGCACGGCGAGGCCTGGCAGGAGTTCGTCCAGAGCTCCATGAAGTCCAGCCTCGACGCGATCATGACGAGCCAGCGCGAGGCCGACCGGGTGTTCCGCGAGTGGGCCGCGCGGGCGGGGTGGGGGGCGCCGCCGGCGAAGGCGGGGGCGACGGCCGAGCGCAAGGCCGAGCCCGCCGCCGAGGCGGACGCGCTCCGCGACGAGGTGTCCGCGCTCCGCGAGCAGCTGCGCGCGCTCGAGGAGCGGCTGGAAAAGCGGCGCGGCGGCTAGGGCTGCGGCGAGTAGAGCGACGGCAGGCGGTCGGCGAGCTGCGTGAGCGTGGCCTGGATCTCCTGCCCGGCCTGCTCGGCGCTCACCTGCAGGCGCTCGGCCGAGCGCGTGACCGCCTGCGCTCCGTCCTCGAAGAAGCGGACCGCTCGCCGGGCGCCCTCGACGGATTCGAGCATCCCGCGCTGATACGCGGTCTCGGGCGGGCCATCCTCGAGCTCCCACTGGCGCCGGAGGAGAAAGGCCTGGCCGTCCCGCATCGCCTCCACCGCGGAGGACTGGAGCTCCGCGTAGAGCCGCACGCCTTCCTTGGCCGCGGTGGCCGAGAGGTCGACGAGCTCGCGGAGCACCGTCTGGTTGGCATCGGCGTACAGGGTGAACAGCTCCACCGTCGCGTTCGTCATCTGGGCGAAGGCCGCGCCCATCGGCGTCGATGTCGTCATGCCGTGACTCCTTTGTCGCGTCGTGGTTGCCGGCTTCCTCCAGGATAACGCGCCGCGTGATGTCGGGTCAATGGCGATATTGCATCGCGTTAGCCATCGGACTCCTTGCCGTGGCGGCGCTCGGCGGCTGCGCCGGGGCCCCGCCGGCCCCCAGGGCGCGTCCGGCGGTGGCGCCTCGCGAGGCGACGGAGGACGAGCGCTTCAAGGTGTCCGCGGCGCTGGCGCCGCTGCTGCGGGCGTCAGGGCAGTGGCGGGGCCCCGAGGACGGGTGCGCGGTGGCGCTGGGAGTGCTCCCGCAGAAGAACATCAACGTGGGCGTGGGGCCGCACCCGACCTGCCGCTTCAGCCTGCTCGTCACCGAGGGGGCTCTCGAGCGTCTGCCCCCCGAGGAGATGCGGGCCGCCCTCGCGCACGAGCTGGGACACGTCGAGCTGGAGCACCTGGGCTCGCGCCGCGCCCGGCGGCAGGTCGAGAAGGGGGAGGGCATGGTGGCGCGCCGCCCGGCCGAGCTCGCCAAGTTTCGCGCCTATGATCGCGACGAGGAGCGCGCCGCCGACCGCTACGCGGCGAGCCTGCTCGACCGGCTGCCCGGCGACGGGACACGCTGCCGGGCCCTGGTGGCGCTGCTCCGCCGGCTCGAGCGCGAGGGCCAGCGTCCCGAGTACTTCAACTGGCTGTCCACCCATCCCAGCCCGGATGCGCGGCTCAAGGCGCTGTCGGAGGTCTGCCCATGAAGCGCACGATCACTTTGGCCCTGGTCGCGCTGGCGTGCCTGCTCGCGTCGGCCCCTCCCGCCGGGGCCCAGCAGGTGTCGCTGCCAACCTTGTTCTCGGAGCGCGCCCGGTTCGCCGAGCGCACCATCATCGTGATCGGCACCGTGATGTTCGCGTCGCCGCCCACCGGCGGCGCGCAGCGTTTCACCATCCAGGACGGCGGCGCGACCGTGGACGTGGTCGCCACCACCGGCCCGCCGGTGCGGGTCGGCGCCCGGGTGGAAGTGGAGGGCGTCTACAAGCTCGGTCCCAATTCCATCGCAGCATTTCGGGTCACGCTCCGCTAAGATACTGCCCCATGAATCTGGCCTGCCTCGGCGAGGAGAGCCTGGCCAAGTTCGGCGAGTACGTGGCGCTGCACTTCGAGGGGCGCGACTTCACGAACGCCGAGCAGGAGCGCGCGGCCAGCCGCATCGCTCACGCGCTGCGGCGCCTCGGCGTAGGCCCCGGGGACCGAGTGGTGGTGATGCTGCCCAACTGTCCCGAGGTCATCCAGAGCTACGGCGGCATCCTGAAGGTGGGCGCGGTGATCGTGCCGGTGATCTTCCTCCTCGGACCCGAGGAGGTCGCGCACATCCTGGCGCATTCCGAGGCGAAGGTCGTGGTGACGTCCTCGGACATGCTCGGGAAGGTGGAGCCCCAGCTCGGCGCGCTGCCGTCCCTCCGGCACGTGCTGCTCGTGGATGGAGCGGGGGACAGCCGCGTGCTCGCCCTCGGCGCGGAGATCGCCGGCGAGCCGGACCGTTTCGTGGCCGTCGAGCGGAGCGACGACGACATCGCCGTCATTCTCTACACCTCGGGCACCACCGGCCGGCCGAAGGGCGTGGCGCTCTCGCACGGCAACCTCGCCGCCAATGCCCGCTCCGCCGCCGCCCTCTTCGAGCTGGACCGCGAGGACTGGGCGGTGGCGACGCTGCCGCTGTCCCACTCCTACGGGCTCACCCTCATGAACGCGGGGCACCTCCTCGGCACTCGCGCGGCGCTCCTGCGCTGGTTCCATCCCGAAGGCGTGCTGCAGGCCATTCAGGATTTCCGCGCGGTGTCGATGTCGGGGGTGCCCACCATGTTCGTCTACCTCCTGAACTATCCCGAGGCGGGGCGCTTCGACACGTCATCGATGCGTGTCTGGGGGTCGGGAGCGGCGCCGCTGCCGGTGGAGCTGGTGGAGCCCTTCGAGCGGAAGTTCGGCGGCAAGCTGATGGAGGGCTACGGCCTCACCGAGGCCGCTCCGGTGGTCTCGGCGCACCGGCTCTCCGGCGTGCGGAAGGTCGGCTCGGTGGGCCAGCCGATTCCCGGGGTGGAGGTGACCATCCGCGACGATGACGACCGCTCCCTGCCCAGGGGCGAGGTGGGTGAGATCTGCGTGAGGGGCGCCAACGTCATGCTGGGCTACTACCGCGATCCCGAGGAGACGGCGCGCGTCCTGCGGGGCGGCCGGCTCCGCACCGGCGACATGGGCCGGCTCGACGAGGATGGCTTCCTCTTCATCGTGGAGCGCAAGAAGGACCTCATCATCCGCGGCGGCTTCAACATCTATCCGCGGGAAGTCGAGGAGGTGCTCTACGCCTTCCCCAAGGTCGCGGAGGCCGCGGTGATCGGGCGGCCGGACCCCCTGATGGGGGAGGACGTGGTCGCCTTCGTGGTGCTGCGCGACGGCGAGACCGCCACCCCCGACGACGTCCTGGCCTTCTGCGAGAGCCGGCTCACGCGCTTCAAGTGCCCCAAGGAGGTGCGCCTGGTGGGCGCGCTTCCCAAGAGTCCCATCGGCAAGATCCTCCGGAAAGAGCTACGCACCCAGGTGTGAGGAGGGAACCCATGACCCACGACACGCTTGCGAGGATGTTCTGGAACCGGGTGGAGCGCAGCGGGGCGAAGCCCGCCCAGCAGGCCAAGCGCGACGGCAAGTGGATCACCGCCACCTGGAGCCAGGTGGGCCAGGCGGTGCGCGAGGTGGCCGTGGCCCTGATCGCGTCGGGGCGGAAGAAGGGGGACGCGGTCGGCATTCTCTCGGCGAGCCGGGCGGAGTGGGTGCAGGCGGACTTCGCCATCTTCTCGGCGGGGTGCGTGACCATCCCCATCTATCCCTCGTACCCGCCCGACCTCATCCAGTACATCGTCAACGACGCGGGGGTGAAGACGCTCATCGTCGAGGATCCCGCCCAGCTCGCCAAGGTGCTCGAGGTGCAGGGGAAGATGGAGGGGCTCGAGCAGATCGTCGTCATGCAGGGGCACGAGCGGAAGGAGCCCATGCCCCGGATCGTGACGTGGGAGCACTTCCGCCAGCTGGGCCGGGACAAGCAGGACACGCTCAAGAGCGAGCTCGCCGCGCGCGTGGCCGACGGCCGCCCCGAGGACACGGCCACCATCGTCTACACCTCCGGCACCACCGGGCCGCCCAAGGGCGTGGTGCAGACCCACGGCAATCACATGGCCGCGCTGGATGCCGCCGCCCAGACCACGACCATCGAGGAAGGGAACGTGCACCTGCTCTTCCTTCCGCTCGCGCACTCCTTCGCGCGGCTGGAGTCCTTCATCGGCGTGCACCGCGGGCTCACCACCGCGTTCGCGGAGAGCATCGACAAGCTGCGCGAGAATCTTCCGGAGATCCGGCCCCACTTCATCTGCAGCGTCCCGCGCGTGTTCGAGAAGGTCTACGCGGGCGTGCTCGCCAAGGCGGAGGCCGGCTCGCCGGTGAAGAGGAAGATCTTCCGCTGGGCGGTGGGGGTCGGGAAGGAAGTCTCACGCCTCAAGCAGGCCCGGAAGCCGGTGCCGGGCGCGCTCGCGTTCAAGGCGGGCCTGGCCCACAAGCTGGTGTTCTCGAAGATGCACGAGGCCCTCGGCGGCCGGCTGCGCTTCGCGGTGTCGGGCGGCGCCCCGCTCTCGCGGGAGATCGCGGAGTTCTTCCACGCCGCCGGCATCCTGATCCTGGAGGGCTACGGGCTCACCGAGACCTGCCCCGTGCTCACCAACAACCGCGAGGACCGGTTCAAGTTCGGCTCGGTGGGCCTCCCGCTGCCCACCGTGGAGATCAAGATCGCTCCCGACGGCGAGATCCTGGGCCGTGGCCGCAACATCGCCCAGGGCTACTTCAAGAAGCCGGACGCCACCGCCGAGGTGTTCCTCGCCGACGGCTGGTTCGCCACCGGCGACATCGGCCGCATCGACGAGGACGGCTTCGTCTTCATAACTGATCGGAAAAAGGATCTGATCGTTACCGCGGGCGGGATGAACATCGCCCCCCAGAACGTCGAGAACCTGCTCAAGGGCGATCCCTTCATCAGCCAGGTGATGGTGTACGGGGACCGCAAGCCCTATCCGGTCGCCCTCATCACGGTGAACCCCGAGGAGCTGGAGAAGTTCGCCAAGGCCGAGGGCATCCTGAATCTCGAGCCGGCGTCCCTGGTGAAGCATCCGAAGGTGGTGGAGCGCGTCTCCCGCATCGTGGAGGAGCGCAACGGGGAGCTCCAGTCGTACGCCAAGGTGAAGAAGTTCACCATCCTGCCCGGCGACTTCACCGTGGAGAACGGCTTCCTCACGCCCACCCTCAAGGTGAAGCGCAAGGTCATCCGCGAGAAGTACATGGACGCCATCGAGCAGCTCTATCGCTGATGGACGACCCGTTCCGGCTCGACGGCAAGGTCGCCATCGTCACGGGGGCGAGCCGCGGGCTGGGACGGGCGATCGCCCTCGCCCTCGCCGAGGCGGGGGCGGACGTGGCGGTGGCGGCCCGGAACACCCTCGAGATCGAGGAAACCGCGCACGCGGTGGAGCAGCGCGGGCGCCGCGCCCTCGCGATCCCCACCGATGTGGCGGAGTACGCGCAGGTGGAGTCGCTGGTGGCGCGCACCGTCGACGGGCTGGGCGGGCTCCACATCGTGGTGAACAACTCGGGGATCGCGGCGGTGCGTCCGGTGCTGGAGATGCCACCGGGGGAGTTCGTGCACACCGTGCAGGTGAACCTCGTGGGCGTGTTCAATGGCTGCCGCGCCGCCGCTGCGCGGCTCACCGGGCAGAAGGCGGGCAAGGTCATCAACATGGCCTCGGTGATGGCCACCGCCGGGCTGGCCGGCTACACCGCCTACGCCGCGTCCAAGGGCGGGGTCATCGCCTTCACCAAGTGCCTGGCCGTCGAGTGGGCCCGCTACGGCGTGCAGGTGAACGCCATCGCGCCGGGCTGGTTCGTCACCGACATGAACGCCGAGGCCTTCGCGGATGCGAAGGTGCGGGACCGGCTGCTCCGCGACGTGCCGATGCGGCGCACCGGCGAGCTGACGGAGATCGGGCCGCTGGCGGTATACCTCGCGGCGCCGGCCTCGTCCTACATGACGGGTCAGACCATCTTCCTCGACGGCGGCCATACCGCGGCCTAGCGGGCGCGGTATACTGTCGCCCCATGCGCCCCGGAGAGCCTCGCCGGTGACGTCGCCGCGGGCCGCGGTCTACCCGCGCACCCTCCCGCTCCGCGACGGGACCGTCGTGAGCCTCCGCCTCATGACCGCCGCCGATGCCGGCCGCATCGCGAGCTTCGCCCGTAGCCTTCCCGAGGACGACCTCCTGTTTCTCAGAACCGACATCACCGATCCCACCGCGGTGGCGCTCTGGGTGCGAAACCTCGAGGCGGGCCTCGCCACCACCGTGATCGCGGAGGTCAACGGAGAGACCGCCGGCTATGCCTCGCTGGTCCAGAACCGCGTGGCATGGCAGCGGCACCTGGGCGAGATCCGCACCCAGGTGGGGCTGTCGCACCGCTCGCGTGGCCTGGGCCGGGCGCTCGCCGGCGAGATCTTCGCCATCGGGCGCGCCCGGGGGCTGCGCAAGATCGTCGCCCAGATGACCACGGACCAGAAGGGGGCGATCGCCACGTTCGAGCGCCTCGGCTTCAAGCCCGAGGCCCTGCTCCAGGATTTCGTGGTCGATCACGCCGGGCGCACGCGCGATCTCGTCGTCATGGCCTACGACGTCACCGGCCTGACCGAGTTCGTGGAGTAGGGCGCTCCGGTCCGAAGGAGGACACGCCATGGCCGTGCCGCCGAGTCCGCCGCCCGGAATGAGTCCCGACGAGCTCAGGAAGATGTGGGAAACGGGATCGCGCTCGCTCCTCGAGGGATTCCGTCAGGCGCAGGAATTCTGGAACAGCGCCGCCCGGAGCTGGGGCGAGGTCGCGGGGGCCTGGACGGCGCAGATGCCGCGGGCGGGCAGCGGCGTCCCCGGCGTCTCGTCGGACGGGGCCGCCGCGCTCCGCGAGCTGCACGAGGCCGCGCTGGCCGCGGGGGTGGCGTGGATGCGGCTGCCCGTGGTGCTTGCCACCGGCGCCTCGCCGACCGAGCTGTCCGAGGCCATCACGCGCCTCACCCAGGCCCAGGGCAAGGCCTACAAGCTCTGGATGGACGCGCTCGTCCGCGCGGGCGACACCGTGCGCGCGGGCGGCCCGCGCTCCTGACGGGCCGCATGGCGCTGCGGGAGGTGCGCGGCACCACCGTCGTCATCACCGGCGCCACCAGCGGCATCGGCCGGGAGACCGCGCGGGAGTTCGCCCGGGCGGGCGCGCGCGTGGTCGCGGCGGGCCGGCGCGAGGAGCGGCTGCGCGAGCTCGTCGCGGAGATCGAGAGCGCGGGCGGCGCCGCCCTGGGCGTGCGCACCGACGTGTCCGACGCGGCGCAGGTGGAGCGGCTCATCGCGGCGGCCCGCGAGCGCTTCGGCGCCGTGGACACCCTGGTGAACAACGCCGGCATTGGCCTCGCCGCCCGCTTCGAGCAGCAGTCGATCGAGGACTTCCGCCGCCTGATGGAGGTGAACTTCTGGGGCGCGGTGTATGCCTGCAAGGCGGCGCTGCCCCTCATGCGCGCGCAGGCCGCGGGGGGATGCATCATCAACGTGGCGTCCATCATGGGCAAGCGCGGGATGCCCTTCGAGACGGCGTACTGCGCCAGCAAGTTCGCTCTCGCCGGCTTCTCCGAGGCCCTGCGCACCGAGGTGATGGCCCAGGGCATCGACGTGAGCACGATATTCCCGGGCGCGGTCGAGTCCGAGATCTGGGAGACCACCGACAATCGCGTCGGCCTCGACCTGGCCGCCTTGCTCCCGAAGTTCCCCGCCCGGGAGCTGGCCCGCGTCATCGTGGAGGACGCGCGCCTGCCCCAGGCCGAGATCGTGCTCGCTCTCGACGCGCAGGTGATCGGGGCGCTCGACACCCTGGCGCCCGGGCTCATGGACTTCGTGCTCGGGCAGAGCCTGCCCTTCCTCGAGGGCTTCCAGAAGGGCGCCGCGGCGGCGCGGCCGGCGGCGGAGCGGACGGGCGCCTAGGAGCATGGCGAAGAGGAACCCCCTCGACCCGATCCCTCATCCGCCCCGCACGTTCGTGCTGGGCAATCTCCTCTCGCTCACCACCACCACGCCGGTGCAGGACATGATGAAGCTCGCCCGCGAGTACGGCGAGATTTACTGGCTGGACATGCTGGGCAAGCCGGTGGTGATCGTGTCGGGCTTCGACCTGGTGGACGAGCTGTGCGACGAGTCGCGCTTCGACAAGAGCGTGCGGGGGGCGCTCCGGCGCCTCCGGAGCTTCGCGGGGGACGGGCTCTTCACCGCGTACACCCAGGAGCCCAACTGGGCCAAGGCCCACAACATCCTCCTGCCGAGCTTCGCCCAGCGCGCGATGCAGGGCTACCACCCGATGATGCTCGACATCGCCGAGCAGCTCGTGCTGAAGTGGGACCGGCTCAATCCCGACGACGAGATCGACGTCACCCACGACATGACGTCGCTCACCCTGGACACCATCGGGCTCTGCGGCTTCGGCTACCGCTTCAACTCCTTCTATCGGGAATCGCCGCACCCCTTCGTCGGGGCCATGATCGGCGCGCTCGGCGCCTCGATGGAGACGCGCGGTCTGCCCCTGGAGAGCGTGATCAAGAAGGACCGGGAGCGGAAGCTCCGCGCCGACATCCGCTACATGAACGAGATGGTGGACCGCATCGTGCGCGACCGGCGTGAGAGCGGCGACGGTATCGCGGAGAAGCCCGACCTCCTGAGCCACATGCTCTCCGGAGTGGACAAGAAGTCCGGGGACCGCCTCGACGATCTGAACATCCGCTACCAGGTCATCACCTTCCTCATCGCCGGCCACGAGACCACGAGCGGGCTCCTCTCCTTCGCCATCTACTACCTGCTGAACAACCCCGACGTGCTGGCGCGCGCCTACGCCGAGGTGGACCGCGTGCTCGGCCCCGATCCCGGCATCCTCCCCACGTACGCCCAGGTGGGCCAGCTCACCTACGTGGAGCAGGTGCTGAAGGAAGCACTGCGCCTCTGGCCCACCGCGCCGGTGTTCGCGCTGTCGCCCTACAAGGACGAGATCATCGGTGGGAAGTACCGCATGCGGAAGAATTTCCAGATCGTGGTGCTGAGCCCCATGCTCCATCGAGACCCCAGAGTCTGGGGCGAGCAGGCGGACGTCTTCAACCCCGACAACTTCAGCCGCGAGGCGGAGCGGAGCCGCCCCGCCAACGCCTACAAGCCCTTCGGCAACGGCCAGCGGGCCTGCATCGGGCGCCAGTTCGCCCTGCAGGAGGCGGCGCTGGTGCTGGGGATGATCCTGCACCGCTTCAAGCTGGTGGACCATACGCGCTACCGCCTGGCCCTCAAGGAGACGCTCACCGTCAAGCCGGACGGCTTCCGCGTCAAGGTGCGCCGGCGGGCGCCGCGCGAGCGCACGGTGTCCGCCCCGGCGCCGGTGA
>DATEDO010000124.1:0-10515 GCA_035281625.1 Candidatus Methylomirabilota bacterium | reverse complement strand
CGCGCCAGGAAGAACGGGTTGTCCTCGAGCAGCGCCTCGTACTCGCCAATGCGGGCGTCGATGAAGTCGATGGTCTTTCGACATTCCGCCGTCCAGCCTGCGGGAATGTCATAGCGCGTGCCGCCCACCTGGTAGAAGCCGTACAACAGCCGGGCGCCGACGAGCCTCTCGAACAGATCGAGGATCATCTCGCGTTCGCGGATGCAGTAGAGGAACACGGTGGCGCCGCCGCCGAGCGCGCCGCCCATGTCCATGCACCACGTCCCCAGCCAGAGCAGGTGCGATGCCACGCGCTGCAGTTCCGCCATCATCACGCGGAGATACTGCGCCCGCTTCGGCACCTCGATCTTGCCGATCTGCTCGGCCGCCATGACGTAGGCGAACTCGCTGGTCATCGCCGCGACGTAGTCGGTCTTCGACGCGATCGACGGGTACTGCGCGTAGGTCAGCGTCTCCGACAGCTTCTCGTGACACCGATGCAGATAGCCGATCACCGCGTCGACGCCGACGACGGTCTCCCCTTCGAGCGTGAGGATGGCGCGGAACACGCCGTGGGCGGACGGGTGCTGCGGCCCCATGTTCATGGTGAGCCGCTCGCTCCCGCCGTAGCCGAGCTCGATGACTTTTCTGGCTTCCGGGTCCGTCATGTCAAACCGTTGTGGTTGTTCGTTCGCCCTCTATCGCCATCAGCGCATGGCGGAGAATGGCGCGGGCAGGAGAACGATGGCCTGCATGTGGGCGAGGCAGGAGATGGACTTCGACAGGAAGTCCTGCCACGCGGGCTCCTTGGCGAGGCGGGCGCGCGCGTCCGCGCGCTCCTTCAAGTCGCGGAAGGCCCACATGTGCACGACCTCGTTGAGCTGGGCGATGTCGGTCTGCCAGAGCCCCACCCGGTGCATGAGCTTCTCGCGCGTGGGCATCACGGCCTTGAACTGATCCAGCCACTCCTTGGTCCGGCCCACGTGGGTGCGGTACCAGCGCAGCTCGTACACCCAGCCCGGATCGGGCGTGGGATTGAGCGGCAGCACCGGCGTCATGATCTTGTTCTCCTGCGCCAGGAGCAGGGGCCGGATCTGCGGCACGTACTCCTTGTTCCACGCCTCGTCCTTGGCGAGGAGGCCGCGCAGCCGCTCCCGCTCGTTGAGGTCGGGGAAGCTCCAGAGGTGCACGAGCTGGTTCAGCGTGCCGAACTCGGTGAACCAGAATCCCTCCTGCTTGCCGTACTTGTCCCCGCGGATCTTCCGGCCGACCTCCCCGGAGAGCTGAAGGTACTTGGCCTGCGCCCCGGGCTGAAGCGTGTAGGTGCGGAGCTCGTGGATCATGGTCACCTCACCGGTACGGCGGATGCGGCGTGTCCACCGCGTAGGACTTCAGCAGCGGATGCCCCTCCCAGTCCTGGGAAAGGAGGATGCGGCGGAGGTCGGGATGGCCCTCATAGCGGATGCCGAACATGTCCCAGCCCTCGCGCTCCATCCAGTCGGCGCCGCGCCAGACCGACGTGAGCGAGGCGATGCTGGTGACGCCCGGGCCCAGGCGCGATTTCATGGTCAGGGAGAAGCCCGCGTCCAGGTTCTCCACCCGGGCCACCACCTCGAGCCCCTCCTCCTTCCAGTCCACGGCCGAGGAGAAGTTGAAGTAGAGGCACCCCAGCGACTCCCGCGCGGCACGCCCCAGGGCCAGCCACTGCTCGGGGGGCACGGTCACCGCGAGGGCATTCCCCTCGCCGCCGGCGGCCACGCCGAAGCGGTCCTGGATGACGGCGCGCGCCTGGGCGGGCGTCACCTCAGTCGATCTTCGCCGAGGGCTTCGCGCGCTCCCCCGTCTTCCGGAATTGCGCGATCTGGTCCTGGAGGATCAGCAGGCCGTTGAGCAGCGACTCCGGCGGCGGCGGACAGCCCGGCACGTACACGTCCACCGGGACCACCCGGTCCACACCTTTCACCACGTGGTAGCCGTGGCGGAAGGGTCCGCCCGAATTGGCGCAAGACCCCATGGACACGACCCACTTGGGATCGGGCATCTGGTCGTAGATTCGCTTGAGCATCGGCGCCATCTTGATGCTGACGGTGCCGGACACGATCATGAGATCGGAGTGACGCGGCGAGGCCCAGGGCACCATGCCGAGCCGCTCCACGTCGAACCGCGACGCGAACGTGGCCATCATTTCGATGGCGCAGCAGGCCAGGCCGAACGTCACCGGCCACACCGAGGACTTCCGGGCCCAGTTGAGGAAGCCATCGGCCAGCGTCGTGACCACGAAGCCGCCGGGGAAGTTGTAGATACCGTCGGTGACGGCCTCGAACAGCCCCGAGTGCTTGTCGCCCTCGGGCCGCGACTGGCGGTACTTCTCCCACTCCTGGAGGTCCTTGAACTCGGTCCAGCCGGGGGGAGGGATCTGCGGAACCGGCGCTTTCACTTCCATTCGAGAATCCCCTCTCTTAGAGCGTACACCCACCCCAATGAGAGGATGCCGAGGAACACCGCCATGGTCCCCACCCCGCGCAGGCCCAGGTCACGCAGCGTCAGGGTCCACGGGATCAGGAACACCGCGAGCGCGTCGAACACCACGAAGACCAGGGCCACCAGATAGAAGCCCACGGGGAACTGCACCCAGGCCTGGCCGATGGGCTCCGCGCCACATTCATAGTTCTCCAGCTTGGTGGCGTACGGACGGCTGGGACGGAGGACCCAGGCCATCAGGAGTGAGACCACGCCGAATGCGACGATGAGCGCGAGATAGATCACGACAGGCAGGTAACCGGTCAAGCATTCCTCCGGAAAATCATGAAAAAACCCGAAGGAGTATAACACAGGGCCCGCGCGCCGCCGTCCTTGCTACAATGCCCCGCCATGAACCCTCAAGTCGGCGTGATCATGGGCTCGCAGTCGGACTGGGACGTCATGGCCCACGCGGTGGCGACGCTCGACTCCTTCACGGTGCCGGTGGAGGTGCGGGTCCTCTCGGCCCACCGGACCCCTGACGCCCTCCTCGAGTGGGCGTCGACGGCCGCCGGACGGGGTCTCGAGGTCATCATCGCCGCCGCCGGCGGCGCCGCGCATCTGGCCGGCGTCACCGCCGCCAAGACCACCCTGCCCGTGCTCGGCGTGCCGATGGAGTCGGTCGCCCTCAAGGGCATGGATTCCCTGCTCTCCACCGTGCAGATGCCCGCGGGCGTTCCGGTGGCGACGTTCGCCATCGGCCGGGCGGGCGCGGTGAACGCGGCCCTGTTCGCTGTCGCCATTCTCGCCGGCAAGGACAAGACGCTGCGCGACGCCCTCACCCGCTACCGCGAGAGCCAGAGCCGCAAGGTGCTCGAGGTCGGCGACCCCCGCACCGCGAAGAAGACCTAGCACTGCACCCGCCCGGCGCCACGCTGCCGGGCGGCGAGAAGGGGTCAGTGACGAGGCGCCGCCCGACGGCCGGGGGCGAGGCGTAGTCGGTCTACGTTGAGCCCCCGGCCGAGGGCGGCAACGAAGTCAATGACCCCTTATCGCCGCCCGGCTAGCGGCGCGGGCCGTAGTGCGGCAGGGGCGCAGCCTCCGGGCAGCAGCCGAGGTCGGGCGCGGGCCCCGTGAATCCGTCGGAGAAGTTCGGCAGCGGCACGCCCTTCGCGGCCGCGGGAGAGCGGGCCGCCAGCCGCAGGTCGTTCACCCCGCGCGAGAGCTCCACGCGGAAGTCCGTCGGCGGCCTCAGCCCGCTCGCGAAGAGACGCCCCGACGCCAGCCGCAGCGCGCCCTGCCCCGCGTAGAGCTGACCCGAGGCGCGGGCCGCCTCGTGGGTGGGATAGGCGCGCCGGTTCCACTGGGCGAAGGGACCCGTCTCCCACGTATAGCCGTCGCGGTCGAAGTCGCAGCGGATCATCCGGCCGGTGGAGGAGAGCGCCGGGCCGGTGGTGCCCACGAAGAGGTTGTTCCGGGTGACGACGTCGTTCACGGTCTCGCCGGCCGGATCGATCACGAAGGCCCGCCCCGCCCGCACCGAGGTGTTGTGGAAGATCAGCACGCCCGCGGTGTCGTTGTGGAGCTTCACCGGCGAGTACTCGAGGTTCACCATGGCGTTCCGGAACACGTAGAGCGGGCCGCCATGCACGGGCTGGGCGCTCACCCCCGCGAAGCAGTTGGTGATGCGGTTCTCGAACACGCGCACGTTGGCGTCGGCGTAGTCGGCCTCGATGCCGTCGTCGGTGCACACCTCGATGTCATTGCCGTGGAAGTCGCTGGCGGAGAGCCGGCCGTGGCCGGAGCCGTGCACGCCGTCGCCGACGCCGCGGATGTGATTCCACGCGATCACGTGGCCGGCGCCGGTGACGCTGATGGCGTTCACCCCCTCGATCCCCCGGGCGCGGGGCCAGGTCGACGGGCCCACGAACTCGTTGTCGGTCACGAAGAAGCCCCGCGACTCGGTGTAGCCGCCATTGATGGCCTCGAACCCCACTCGCGTCATCTCGAAGCGCGTGCGACGCACCACGAGATGGCTGCCGCCGTGCCCCACGTAGAGATAGCGCGCGTTGCGCAGCGTGACGCCTTCCAGCCAGACATGGCGCGCGCCCTGCGCGCTCACCACACGCTCTCCGCCCTCGCCGTCCAGCACGACGCCGGGCGCGATGGCGCGATAGATGATGGGCCGGCCCGGCTCGCCGCTCCGGAGCACGCGCCACGGCGCGGCGCGATAGACGCCGGGGGCGAGCAGGAAGAGGTCGCCGGCGGCGGCGGCGGCGTCCGCCGCGGTCAGGCCGCGAAGGGGATCGGCGGGCGTGCCGGCGCCCCCGCCGGCGCCGGGGACGACATGGCGCGTGCGCATGGCCGCGGGCTCGCGCGGCTCGGCGGCGGTGCGCAGGCGCAGCGAGCGCTCGGCGTCGCCGCCGTCGGCGTCGCGCAGGGTCAGGCTGATCTCGTACTCCGTGTCCGGGGTGAGGCCGACGATGCTGCCGGCGAAGAGCCAGCCACCCGGCACGCGCAAGTCGGGCGACTGATGCTCGGGCCGGGGACGAACGAGGGGGTAGCCGGCGCGCCAGGCGGGCGCGCCGGCGACGCGGTAGGCGACGTTCACGACGGCGTTCACGTTTGCGTCCCCGCGCACCGGCCAGCGCACGCCGAGCGAGCGGAGCGTGGCGGGCTCGGGGATCACCTCACCGGGGGACGTAGCATTCTCCCCCTCACCCCGGCCCCCTCCCCCTGGCGGGGGCGAGGGAGGAGTAGCGGCGGCACCCTCTCCCCTCGGGGGCGAAGGCTGGGTGAGGCCGGCCCCCCCGCTGCAGGCCGAGAGGGTGACGGCGGCGATCAGACCGGCGATGAGCCGTCGCGTCAGCGCACCGTCCACAGCATCAGGCGGTAGACCTTGTCCTTGCCCTGCACCGTGACCACCTTGTCCGGTTTCCAGTCCCCCATGTCGAACTCGTGCGAGACGATGCGGGCGCCTTTGCGCAGCTCGCTCTGGAGCTTGGGCCGGAGGCGCAGGTTCAGCTCGCGCCCGAGGTAGAGCGTCACGACGGTGGCCGGGCTCACGTCCACGTCGAAGAAGCTCTTCTGGATGAACTCGACCCGGTTTTCCACCTTGAGCTTCCGGGCGCTCTCGCGGCTCTCCGCAACCAGGCGGGGCTCGATCTCGACGCCCACGCCACGGGCGTCGAACTGCCGGGCCGCGATCAGCACGATGCGGCCGTCGCCCGAGCCCAGGTCGTACACGACGTCGCCGGGCGTCACCTCGGCCAGGCGCAGCATGTGGGCCGCCACGTCGTCCGGCGTCCACACGTACGGCACCTCCGACTGGGGGTGAGCGCAGCCCGCCACGGTGAGGAGCACGGCTCCCACCAGCCCCACCGCGCGGACCCTCCGCCTGCCGGTTCGCGTTCGCGTCATGGTGATCCTCCCGCCCGAGGGTACTCCATTCCGGCCAGGCGACCGCCGGCGGCTTGACCGCTCCCCGAGCCGCATGCTACGAGGGGGCCTGATTCGATCGCTGGCCTTTCCACTATCCGAACCGCTCCGCCCAAGGAGATCGTCCGATGACGTCACCGCTGACCCGGGCGCTCAGTTTCGGCCTTGCTGCTCTCGTCGCCGTCGTCCTCGTGGCCCTTCCCGCGCCACCTGCCCCCGCGCAAGCGCCCATCGTCTGGAAGATGGGCACCGCCACCGGTCCCGACAGCCCGATCAATCTCGCCGCCCCCACGCTCGACAAGACGCTTCAGGAGAAGTCCAAGGGCCGGATGAAGGTGGAGCTGCATCTGGGCAATTCGCTCGCCAAGGGCGAGGCGGCCCACCTCGAGGGCGCCCAGCTCGGAGCCATCGACATCGTGCCGGTGGGTTCGGCGCCGATCGGCGGCATGTTCGAGCCCACGTACCAGGCGCTCGACCTGCCGTTCCTCTGGTCCAGCCGCGAGCAGGTCTGGAAGGTCATGGACGGCCCCCTCGGCCAGGAGCTCCTGAAAAAAATGGAGGCCAAGGGGGTCAAGGCCTTCTGCTTCGGCGGGGGCTGGGGCTTCCGCAACATGATGTCGAACAAGCGGCCCATCTTCACACCTGATGACATGAAGGGGCAGACCATCCGCGTGCAGGAGTCGCCCACCTACATCTCGCTCATGAAGGCGCTCGGCGCCAACCCCGTGCCCATGCCGTACGTCGAGGTGTACCTGGCGATGAAGCAGGGGACCATCGACGGCATGGAGCTGCCGTCTTTCACCGTCACCGCGGACAAATTCCAGGAAGTCACGAAGTACTACTCCCTCACCCGGCATTCCTACCCGCCGATCGGCTGGTTCGCGAGCCTGAAGAAGTACCAGGCGCTGTCGCCGGATCTGCAGAAGGCGGTCGACGAGTCGATGCGGGCGGCGTGCGACGCCAACCGGAAGATCGAGGTGGAGCGGGAGAAGGCCGACTTCGACATCATGCGGAAGGCGGGGACCCAGATCAACGAGGTGAAGGACATCAAGCAGTTCCAGGCCCTGATGAAGCCCGTCTACGACAGCGTGGAGGGCAAGGTCGGCAAGGAGTTCATGACCAAGCTGAACGCGGCCATCGCCGCCGCGGGCAAGTAGCGACGCTTCCGGCCCGGTGATCCGCCGCGCGCTCGGCAACATCGTCGAGGGCGTCCTGCTCGTCCTGATGGTCGTGCTGTGCGCGGACGTGTTCCTCGGGGTCTTCTCGCGCTACGTGCTCGTCCGCACCTTCACGTGGTACGACGAGATCGCGCGGCTCCTTTTCGTATGGATCGTGTTCCTCGGCGCGGCGGTGGGCGTGAAGCGCGGCGCCCACTTCCGCCTCCACCTCCTCGTCGACCGCTTCCCGCCCGCCTTGCAACGCGCGGCGGTGGTCTTCGGCATTCTCGTGGTGATCGCCTTCGGCTGGCTCCTGATCCAGCAAGGCTGGAAGCTCGTGGAGCTGGGCCAGTTCCAGCAGACCGCGGTGATGGGGCTGTCCAAGCAGTACGTGTACCTCTCCGTCCCGGTCGGCGGCGCCCTCGTCATCCTCTTCAGCCTGGGGCATCTCTGGAACGCGCTGCGCGGTGCGCGGACGGCGAGCGGCCACTAGGTGCTCTTCCTCGTCGCGCTCGCCTTCGTGGCCCTGCTCGCGCTCGGCGTCCCCGTCGCCTTCGTCATCGGGACGGCGGGGCTCGTGGGGCTCTGGTGGTCGGGGCAATACCCACTCACCGTCATCGTGAAGCAGATCTTCGAGGGTGTGGACTCCTTCGTGCTCCTCGCCATTCCCCTCTTCATCCTCGCCGGGGCCCTCATGGAGACGGGCGGGATCGCGGTGCGCCTGGTGCGGCTGGCCCAGGTGCTGGTGGGCTGGATCCGCGGCGGGCTCTCGATGGCGGTGGTGGTGGCCGAGTACATCTTCTCCGGCATCTCGGGCTCCACGGTGGCCGACGTCTCCGCCATCGGCTCGACCATGATCCCGCCCATGCTCCGCGCGGGCTACCGCCCCGAGCAGGCGGTGGCGGTGGTATCGGCGGCCTCGGCCATGGGCATCCTGGTCCCGCCCTGCATCCTGATGATCGTCATCGGCTCTATCGCCAACGTGTCGGTGGCCGCGCTCTTCGCCGCCGGCTTCCTGCCCGCGGTGGTCCTTGCGCTCGCCATCATGGTCTACATCTGGTACGACGCGCGCCGCAGCGGTATCGAGGCGCGTGAGGTGGCGACCTTTCGGGCAATCTGGCGTGCGTTCCTGGACGCCGTCGTCCCGCTGGGCCTTCCCGCCATCATCTTCGGGGGCATACTCGGCGGCGCGGTCACGCCCACCGAGGCCGCGGTGCTGGCGGTGGTCTACGCGTTCGTGGTGGGCGTCTTCGTGTATCGCGAGATCAAGTGGACGGACCTGCCCGGCATCGTCGTGCACAGCGCGGTGGTCACCGCCGCGGTGTGCTTCCTGCTCGGCACCGCCGCCGTGGTGGCGTGGATCCTCGCGGTGGAGCAGGTGCCGCAGGCGCTCCTGCGCATGATGCTGGCCGTGCCCGGCGGGAACCTCGTCTTCCTCGTCCTCACCGCACTCCTCTTCATCCTGCTGGGCGCGGTGCTGGAGGGTCTGCCCGCGGTGGTGATCCTGCTCCCGACGTTCATCCCCGTCGTGCAGCGGCTCGGCATCGACGTGGTCCACTACGCCACCGTGGTGGTCGCCGCCACCGGTGTCGGGCTCTTCCTGCCGCCCATCGGCGTCGGCTTCTTCATCGCCTGCGGCATCGCCAAGGTGCCGGTGGACCGGGCCACGCGCGACATGCTGCCGTACATCTACATGATGTGCGCGGGCCTGCTCGTGGTGATCCTCGTCCCCTGGGTCACCCTCGTCCTCCCTCGCATCCTCAAGCTGGGCTGAGCGCGGCGCGCCCCCCGGCGCTATACTCCGCTCCACACGAGTGGGCTGCCGCTCTCACGGGCGGGCGGCCGAGGAGGACGGCCATGGTCTACGATCGCCGGGCATTTCTCGGAGTGGCCGCCGCCGGGCTCGCCGCCACGCTGGCGGGACGGGTCGGGCGGGCGGGCGCGCAGGGAGGCAAGATGAAGCCGGGTCCCACCGACGTGCTACTGGTCATCGACGTGCAGAACTGCTTCACCCCGGGCGGCTCGCTCGCGGTGAAGGACGGCGACGCCATCATCCCCCTCATCAACACCCTGGCCGGCGGCTTCGAGCACGTGGTGCTCACGCAGGACTGGCACACCCCCGGCCACATCTCCTTCGCCTCGAGCCACACGGGCAAGAAGCCGTTCGAGACCACCTCGCTCTCCTACGGCACCCAGGTCCTGTGGCCCGATCACTGCGTGCAGGGTACCCAGGGGGCGGAGCTCCATCCCGCGCTCAGGATCCCGCACGCCGCGCTCGTCATCCGCAAGGGCTACCGCAAGGACGTGGACTCCTACTCCGCCTTCATGGAGGCGGACGGCAAGACGCCCACCGGGCTCGCCGGCTATCTCAAGGAGCGCGGGCTCACCACCTGCTACCTCGTGGGGCTCGCCACCGACTTCTGCGTGGCGTGGTCGGCGCTGGACGCGCGCAAGGCGGGCTTCAACGCCGCCGTCATCGAGGACGCGTGCCGCGGCATCGACGTGGGCGGCTCGCTCGCGAAGGCGTGGGCGGACATGCAGGGGGCCGGCGTCAAGCGCATGCAGTCCACGGACATCGCGACCTCTTGATCCGCGCGACCGAGAAGCGTCCCGCCGTCGCGTCGCGCGGGATGGTGGTGACGAACCACCCGCTCGGCTCGGCGGCGGGGGCGGAGATGCTGGCGGCGGGCGGCAACGCGGTGGACGCCGCCATCGCCGCCCTGTTCGCGCTCTCCGTGGTGGAGCCGATGATGGTCGGCATCTTCGGCGCGGGCATGACGCATCTCCGCCTCGCCGACGGCCGCCACCTCGTCATCGACAACTACACGACGGCGCCGGCGGCGGCGCGGCCCGACATGTACCGGCCCGTATCCGACACCTGGCCCGACTATCTCCGCGCCGAGGGGGACGTGAATCTCATCGGCCTCCTCTCGGTGGGCGTGCCCGGCACCCTCAAGGGTTGGTGCGAGGCGCTGGCGCGCTTCGGCCGTCTCGACCTCGAAACGGTGATGCAGCCCGCGTTGCGGCACGCCGAGCGGGGCTTCCGGGCCACGCCGTACCTGGTCGAAGCCGTCACGGAGACCGCGGCCGACCTCGCGCGGTTCCCGGAGACCGCGCGGATCTATCTGCCGGGCGGCACGCCGGTCAAGGCCGGCGACCTCGTCGTGCTGGGCGACTACGCGGCCACGCTGCGCCTCATCGCCGCCAAGGGCCCCGGCGTACTCTACGGCGGCGAACTGGGGGCGGTGATCGCCGAACACTTCCGCGCCCATGGGGGCCTCATCACGCTGGACGACCTCGCGCGATATCAGACGGTGGAGCGCCGGCCCATTCGCGGGACGTACCGGGGCTACGAGGTGACCGGTCCGCCGCCGCCGACCGCCGGCGGGCTCCACCTGGTGGAGATGCTGAATCTCCTCGAGGGCTTCGACGTGGCCGCCCTCGGCTTCGGCACCGCCGACTACTTCCACTTGATCGCCGA
>DATEDO010000123.1:0-12691 GCA_035281625.1 Candidatus Methylomirabilota bacterium | reverse complement strand
TGGACGCGTGGCACGAGGTGTTCGACCGTCTGGTCGAGCCGGGGCTGGTTCAACCGACATTCATCACCGACTTCCCCATCGAGCTCTCGCCCCTGTCCAAGCGCAAGAAGGAGGACCCGCGTCTGGTCGAGCGCTTCGAGCTCTACGTGAGCCATCGCGAGCTCGCCAACGCCTACTCCGAGCTCAACGATCCCATCGATCAGCGGCAGCGCTTCCTCGACCAGGAGGCGCAGCGCGAGCGCGGCGACGAGGAGGCGCAGTGGCTGGACGAGGATTACGTGCGCGCGCTCGAATACGGCATGCCGCCCACCGCGGGCGAGGGTATCGGCATCGACCGCGTGGTCATGCTCTTCAGCGACTCGCCGTCGATCCGGGACGTGATCCTGTTCCCGCATCTCCGCCTCGAGCGCGGCGCGGCGGGTGAGGCGGGGACCGACGACGACGAGGACGGGTCGTGATGGGCGGCCGGGGCCTGCCGTTCGAGCTCTTCATCGGGCTCAAGTACCTCCGGGCGCGCGGGCAGCGGTCGAGCCTGTCCCTGTTCGTCTGGATCGGAATCGGCGGCGTGTTCCTGGGGGTGAGCGCCCTCATCGTGGTGCTTGCGACCATGACCGGCTTCCAGGACGGCATCAAGGAGAAGATCATCGCCGCCCAGCCGCACGTGCTCGTGGTGGAGGGCGGCGGCCGCGGCATGGGCGACGGCGCGGCGGTGGCCGCGCGCCTGGCCCCGGTGCCGGGGGTGCATTCCGCGACCCCGTTCGTGCTCCAGCAGGCGCTCTTCACCGCGCAGGGCGGTGGGGCCACCGGCGGGCTCCTGCGCGGCGCCGACCTCTCCTCGCCGGTGGTCCGCGAGACCCTCGGGCGCGTGCTGAAGGCGGGCAGCCTCGACCCGCTCCTCGGCTCCGGCGCCGAGCCCGCCCTCGTGCTCGGGCGCGAGCTGGCCCGCACGCTCGGGGTGGTGCCCGGAGATCACGTGACCGTGATCTCGCCGCAAGGGGCGATGACGGCGGTGGGGCTGGTGCCGAAGATGCGCCGCTTCACCGTGGCCGGCTACATCGAGATGGGCATGTACGAGCACGACGCCTCGCTGGCCTACACGACCCTGGCCGCGGCCCAGGAGTTCGCGGGCCTCGGCGATCGGGTCACCGGCGTGGAGGTGAAGCTGGACGATCCCTTCGACGCCAAGGCGGTGGGCCGCCACCTCGCCGCCGCGGCGGGCGGGCCCTACTGGATCCGCGACTGGATGGACATGAACCGCAACCTGTTCGCGGCGCTCCAGCTGGAGAAGCTCGCGCTCTTCATCATCGTCACCATCATCGTGCTGGTGGCGGGCTTCGCCATCATCGGACATCTCGTCCTCCTGGTGGCGGAGAAGCGGAAGGAGATCGGCATCCTCAAGGCCATGGGCGCGACGTCTCGCTCCATCGCCACCGTGTTCCTGGCCGCGGGCATGATCATCGGGCTGGTGGGAACGGTGGCGGGCAGCGCCTTCGGCCTCGCCCTCATCTGGGTTCAGAACACCTACAAGATCATCCGCCTCGCCGGCGATGTGTACCAGATCGACCATCTCCCCATGAAGCTCACCGGGAGTGACTTCGCCCTCGTGATCGGCGCCACCCTCGTCATCTCCTTCCTCGCCACGCTGTCACCGGCGCGGCGGGCCGCCGGGCTCGTGCCCGTCGACGTGCTCCGGTATGAGTGAGCCGCTCGTCGCTGCCGAGGAGCTCGAGAAGGAGTACCGCATGGGGCCGGAGACGGTGCGGGTGCTCCGCGGGGCCAGCCTCGTCGTCAATCGGGCCGAGACGGTCGCGGTGATCGGCGCCTCGGGGGTGGGGAAGTCCACGCTCCTGCACCTCCTCGGCGCCCTCGACCGGCCCACCGCGGGGCGCGTGCGCTTCGACGGGGAGGATCTCTTCGAGCGCTCCGAGACCGGGCTCGCGCGCTATCGCCGCACCGAGATCGGCTACGTGTTCCAGTTCGGCAATCTGCTCGGCGAGATGACCGCGCTGGAGAACGCCATGATCCCCGCGCTCCTGCAGCGGGCGCCGGCCCCCGTGGCGCGGGCGCGCGCCCAGGAGGCGCTCGGGGCGTTGGGGCTGGGCGACCGCATGGGACATCGTCCGGGCGAGCTCTCCGGCGGCGAGATGCAGCGCGTCGCCATCGCGCGCGCCCTCGTGGGGGCGCCGCGCCTGGTCCTCGCCGACGAGCCCACCGGCAACCTCGACCCCAAGACCAGCGAGGTGATCTGGGAGCTATTCCTGCGCCTGCAGGCCGAGCGCGGGCTCGCCTTCGTCATCGCCACCCACAACCACGAGCTGGCCCGCCGCGCCGACCGCGGCTATCAGCTCGTGGAGGGCCGGGCGCTGCCCTGGCCGTGACCAATGGGGACGCCTCATTCAGGGGCCTCACGCCGTCCCCGGGCCAGATGTCTCTAACTTCCGGGCAGATAGCGCTGAAACCCAAGAAAAGGCTAGGCGGCATTAGGCGCAAGCGATATACTTTGAGCAGGTTTAGGGCGCACCGAGACCACACCTAACCCGGGGAGCGAGGAAGCCAAGTGTTCGAACGATTCACGGAACGGGCGCGGCGGGTCATCATTCTGGCGCGGGAAGAGGCGGGGCGGTTCCGCCACGATTTCGTGGGCACCGAGCACATCCTCCTCGGGTTGATCCGGGACGGCGAAGGGATCGCCACCGCCGTCCTGCAGCGACTGGGCCTCCGGCTCGAGACCGTCAAGGCCGAGGTCGAGCGCGCCCTCGCCGGCTTCCCCAAGACCCTCACGTTCGGTGAGGTGCCGTTCACCCCCCAGGCCAAGCGCGTCCTCGAGCTCTCCATCGAGGAAGCCCGTCAGCTCGGCCACAACTACATCGGCACCGAGCATCTCCTCCTCGGCCTCATGAAGGAAGGGCAGTCGATCGCGGCCAAGATCCTGGAGTCGCTGGGCGCCCGGCTGGACGAGGTGCGCCAGGAGACGCTCTCTCTCCTGGGCGACCAGTACTATCCGCGGCCGAAGAAGCGCTCGCAGACTCCCGTGCTCGACGAGTTCGCGCGCGACCTCACCCAGCTCGCCCGCGAGTCGAAGCTCGATCCGGTGATCGGCCGCGAGACGGAGATCGAGCGGGTGATCCAGATCCTCGCCCGCCGCACCAAGAACAATCCGGTGCTGATCGGCGAGCCCGGCGTCGGCAAGACCGCCATCGTGGAGGGCCTGGCCCAGCGCATCGTGGGGCACGAGGTGCCCGACGTGCTCGCCCAGAAGCGCCTCCTCCAGCTCGACCTGGGCGCCCTGGTGGCCGGCACCAAGTACCGCGGCCAGTTCGAGGAGCGGCTCAAGGCGGTGATGAAGGAGATCCGACAGTCGGAGAACGTGGTGCTCTTCCTCGACGAGCTCCACACCCTCATCGGGGCGGGCGCGGCGGAAGGCGCCATCGACGCCTCCAACATGCTCAAGCCCGCGCTCTCACGGGGCGAGATCCAGACCATCGGCGCCACCACGCTCGACGAGTACCGCAAGTACATCGAGAAGGACGGCGCCCTCGAGCGGCGCTTCCAGCCCGTCATCGTCCGCGCCCCCTCCGTCACCGAGTCGGTGGAGATCATCAAGGGGCTGCGCCACAAGTACGAGGCCCATCACCGGGTGAAGATCACGGATCAGGCCATCGACGCCGCCGTGAAGCTCGCCGACCGATACATCACGGATCGGCAGCTCCCCGACAAGGCCATCGACGTCATCGACGAGGCGTCCTCGCGCACCCGGCTCATGGCCCTCATGCCCCCGCCCGAGATCAAGGAACTGGGCAAGGAGGTCGAGCGGGTCGTCCGCGAGAAGGACATGTACCTCGAAGCCCAGGAGTTCGAGAAGGCCGCGTCCCTCCGGGAAAAGGAGAAGCTGCTGCGGGGCCGGGACGAGGAGCTCAAGCGCGAGTGGGACAAGCGCAAGGGCAAGGGCCCGCAGACCGTCGGCGAGGAGGACATCGAGTACATCGTCTCCCGCTGGACCGGCATCCCGCTGTCCAAGCTCGAGGAGAAGGAGTCCGCCAAGCTGGCCCGCATGGAGGAGGCCCTCCACGGACGCATCGTGGGGCAGCGGGACGCGGTGGCCGCGGTGTCCCGGGCCATCCGCCGCTCTCGCGCCGGCCTCAAGGACAGCAAGCGCCCGGTCGGCTCGTTCATCTTCCTCGGCCCCACCGGCGTGGGGAAGACCGAACTGGCCCGCGCCCTCGCCGAGTACCTCTTCGGCGACGAGAACGCCCTCATCCGCGTGGACATGTCCGAGTACATGGAGAAGTTCTCGGTCTCCCGGCTCCTCGGCGCCCCTCCCGGCTACGTGGGCTATGAAGAGGGCGGCTTCCTGACCGAGAAGGTTCGCCGGCGGCCCTATTCGGTGGTGCTCTTCGACGAGATCGAGAAGGCGCACCCCGACGTGTTCAACATGCTGCTCCAGGTCCTGGACGACGGCCGTCTGTCGGACTCGGTGGGGCATGTGGTGGATTTCAAGAACACCATCCTCATCATGACCTCCAACCTGGGGACGAGCTTCATCGGCAAGCGGGTGTCCCCCGGCTTCCTCCCCGAGGGTGACGACGCCTCCCACGAGAAGATGAAGAGCCGCGTCATGGAGGAGCTCAAGCGGGCCTTCCGGCCGGAGTTCCTCAACCGGATCGACGACACCATCGTGTTCCACGGCCTCTCGCGGGAGGACATCACGGGAATCGTCCGCCTGATGCTGAACCGCGTGAACTCCCAGCTCGCCGAGAAGGGCATCACCATCGAGCCCACGCCGGTTGCGCTGGACCTCCTCGTCGAGAAAGGCTACGATGCCACCTACGGCGCCCGGCAGCTGCGGCGCACGATTCAAAAGCACGTAGAGGATCCGCTCGCTGAGGCCATCGTCCGCGGCCAGATCACGGACGGGTCGCGGCTCGAGCTCGACGTGGAGGGTGATAATTTCGTCTTCCGGGAAGCACAGCTCGCGGAGCCGCCGCTGGCGCTGGCCGAGCACTGATCCGCGGCACGCAGGGGCGCGATTCAACGGGCCGCTCGCTCGCATGACCCCCAAAGGGAGAGTCCTTCTCTCCCTTTTTTTTGCCCTCTTCCTCGCTCCACTCGTCGCCGTCGCCCAGACGCCTGGGTCGGGGCCGCGGCCCATCGTCGTCCGCGACATCGTGATCCAGGGCAACCGCCGCATCCAGGAAGCGGTGATCCTGGGGCGGGTGGGGACCAAGATCGGCGCGCCCTTCTCCCCCACGCGCCTCGCCGAGGACATCCGGGGCATCTTCTCGCTGGGCTACTTCGACGACGTCCAGCTCAAGGTGGAGGACTTCGAGGGCGGCGTGAAGGTGACGTTCGTGGTGGTGGAGCGGCCATTCGTCCGCGACATCCAGTTCGTGGGGAACAAGAAGCTCGACGCCGCCGGCCTCACCGAGAAGATCGACCTCAAGATGGGCGCGGTGTACAACCCGGTGGAGGTCACGCGGGCGGCCGAGAAGATCAAGGAGTACTACGAGGAGGAAGGCTACTTCGAGGTGCAGGTCACGCCCGACGCCGCCAAGCTCCCCGACGGCGACGTGGCGGTGACCTTCCGGATCGCGGAAGGGCGCAAGATGACCATCGACGAGATCGTCATCGTGGGCGCGAAGGGCGTCACGCCCGACCAGATCAAGGACGTGATGGCCACCAAGGAGCGCCAGTACTACATCCTCCGGGGCACCGTCGAGCGCCAGAAGCTCGACGACGACCGGGACCGCATCGTCTCCCTCTACAACGACCACGGATTCATCCAGTCCCGGGTGGACTCGGCCGACGTCATCGTCGATCGGGACAAGGCCCGCGTCATCGTCAAGATCGTGGTCACCGAAGGGCCGCAGTTCCGGGTGGGCGGCGTGGACGTCACCGGGAACAACGTGGTGCCGGTCGAGGAGATCCGGCGCCGCATCAAGTTCAAGAGCGGCGACGTGTTCTCGCGCGGCAAGGTGCGGGACAGCCTCAACGCCATCCTCGCCCTCTACGGAACCATCGGGCGCGCCTCCGCCGACGTGAACCCGCAGACCAGCCAGGACGTCCCCAACCGGCTCGTGAACATCACCTACGACATCGCCGAGGGCCCGGAGGTCTTCGTCGAGCGGATCAACATCACCGGTAACACCCGGAGCGAGGAGAAGATCCTCCGGCGCGAAGTCCCCATGCACGAGGGCGACTTCTTCACCACCGCCAAGCTCGATCGGGCGCGCCAGCGCCTCACCAACCTCGGGTACTTCGACCAGGTGCGGGCGAGCACCTCGCCGGGTTCGTCCAAGGACAAGATCATCGTCAACATCGAGGTGGTGGAGAAGCCCACCGGCCTCTTCTCCATCGGCGGCGGCTACAGCTCGACCGACAGCTTCATCGCGACCCTGGACCTCTCCCAGCGGAACTTCCTGGGCCGGGGCTGGGAAGCCTTCGTCCGGGTACGCGCCGGCGGCTCCACCCAGCAGGGAACCATCGGCTTCACCGAGCCCTGGCTGTTCGACCGTCCCCTGTCCGCGGGCTTCGACCTCTTCAACAACCGCCGCGTGTACCAGGACTTCACGGTGAACTCGCTGGGTGGCGACATCCGCTTCGGGCATCCCATCGGCGACTACTCGCGCTGGAACTTCATCTACCGCATCACCCAGGACGACGTGTCGGACGTGGCCGACAACGCCAGCACGAGCCTCCTCGAGGAAGAGGGCAAGCGCATCACCTCGCTGGTCGGCGGCTCGATCACCCGGGACACGCGTGACAGCGCGTTCGAGCCGACCCGGGGGACGGTGATGGGCTTCGGGGCCGACGTCGCCGGTGTGGCCTTCGGCGACAGCAAGTTCGTCCGGACCGCCGGCAACCTCGCCGGCTTCTACACCCCCTGGCTGAATCACGTGATCAGCGGCCGGGCCACCGCCGCCTGGCAGGTGGGATGGTCGACCGAGCCCGTGCCCCTGTTCGAGCGGTTCTACCTGGGGGGGCCCAACTCCCTCCGGGGCTGGAAGGCCCGGCAGATCTCCCCGGTGGATGGGTCGGGCACCCGGGTGGGGGGGACCATCCAGCTCCTGGGGACAATCGAGTATTCCATCCCACTCTTCTTCAACATCCGGGCTGCCCTCTTTTACGATGTAGGGCAGGTGTACGGCCCGGACACGAGCTTCGGCACCACGTTCGACCTGAGCGACCTGCGCCACGACGCCGGGATCAGCCTGCGCTGGGCGTCGCCGTTCGGGCCGCTGCGGGTGGACTACGGCATCAAGCTGGACAAGCGGAAGAACGAGAGCTTCGGGGAGTTCCACTTCGCGGTGGGCGCCCCGTTCTAAGCACGAAGGAGGAAGGACAGATGCGTGTGACGGTCAAGGCAGTGCTCCCTCTCATGGTGCTCGGCACGGCGCTGGCCGTGACCGCGGCGTGGATGCCGCGGGCGGACGCCCAGACCCCGGCGCCCGCGGCGACGGCGGCCGGGAGTCGGGTAGCCTACATCGACACCCAGCGCGTGATGGCGCGATCGGTCGCGGGCGTGGCGGCGCGAGAGTCCCTCGAGCGCGACAAGGCGGCCATGCAGAAGCAGGTGGACGGGTTGCAGGCCGAGCTCGCCAAGCTCAAGGACGAGCTCGAGAAGAAGGGCCAGCTCCTCTCGCCCGAGGTGCGCAAGGAGAAGCAGGACACCATGGAGCGTAAGGTGCGTGACCTCCGGCGGCTCGCCGACGACTTCGAGAAGGACCTGGCGAAGAAGGACCGCGAGCTCATGACCAAGTTCGCCCGCGACCTGCAGGGCGTGGTGCAGAAGATCGGCAAGGAGCGCGGGTACCTCATGATCGTGGACGCGCGCGCGGGCCTCATGTACGGGGCGCCCGAGGCCGATCTCACCGACGAGGTGATCAGGGAGTTCGACGCGGCGGCCCGCAAGGTCTCGAAGCCCTAAGGTGGGTGCCGGCGGACCATTCACGCTGGGAGAGCTCGCCGAGCGCCTCGGCGCCCGGCTCGAGGGCGATCCGGCGCAGCAGGTGCGCGCGGTGGCGCCGCTCGAATCCGCCGGCCCCGACGACGTGTCCTTCGTGCTGGGCTCGCGCTATGCCCGCCTCGCCGGGGAGAGCCGCGCCGGCGCGATCGCGGCGCCCGATGGCATCGGCGGGCTGCGCGGAGCGGTGCTGCGGGTGGCCGCCCCTCAGGCCGCGCTCATCACGCTGCTGCGTCTCTTCCATCCCGAGCCGCCCGCGGAGCCCGGCATCCACCGGCTCGCCTGGGTGGCGGAGGGAGCCCGGGTGGACGCGGCGGCGGCGGTGGGCCCCTTCGCGGTGGTGGAGCGCGGGGCCCGCATCGGCCGGGGCAGCCGGGTCGGGGCGCTCTGCTTCGTGGGGGAAGGTGCGGAGCTGGGCGAGGACGTCGTGCTCTACCCGCGGGTGGTCGTGCGCGACGGCGTGCGCATCGGGAATCGTGTCATCGTCCACTCCGGAGCCGTGCTGGGCGCGGACGGCTTCGGCTACGCCTTCGACGGTCAGGCCCACCGGAAGATCCCCCAGGTGGGCAGCCTGCGCATCGAGGACGACGTGGAGATCGGCGCCAACACCACCGTCGATCGCGCGACCCTGGGCGAGACGGTGATCGGGCGCGGGTCGAAGCTGGACAACCTGGTGCAGGTCGGCCACAACTGCCGCATCGGCGAGGACGTGATCCTGGTGTCCCAGGTCGGCGTGTCGGGCTCGTCCACCATCGGGAAGCGGGCCGTCCTGGCCGGGCAGGTGGGCATCGCGGATCACGTGGAGGTGGGCGCCGGCGCCATCCTCACCGCCCAGTCCGGGGTGCCCAGCGACGTGCCGGCGGGAGAGATCTGGAGCGGCACGCCGGCGCGGCCCACCATCGAGGCCAAGCGCATCTGGGCCTCCGAGAATCGCCTGCCCGAGCTGCTGCGCCGGGTGCGGGAGCTGGAAAAGCGCTTGACCGATCTCGAGAACAAGGCCAAATAGAACGATGGCGGACATTCAGCCCCTCATTCACCCCGCCGCGCACGTGGACCCCCGGGCCCGGCTGGGTGCGGGGGTGCGGGTGGGGCCCGGCACGGTCATCGGGCCCGACGTCGCCCTGGGCGACGAGGTGGAGGTCGGAGCACATGCCGTGCTTGAGGGGCGGGTGGCCGTGGGCGCGCGCTGCCGCATCGGCCACGGCGCCATCCTCGGAGCGGAGCCGCAGGACCTCAAGTACCGCCGCGATGTCCTCACCGGCGTGCGCATCGGCGCGGACACGGTGATCCGCGAGCACGCCACCATCCACCGGGCCACCCATGAGGGGCACGACACCCTGATCGGCGCCCGCTGTCTGATCATGACGGGATGCCACGTGGCTCACGACTGCGTGGTGGGCGATCACGTCATCATGATCAACGGGGCCGCCCTCACCGGACACGTCACCGTCGAGGATCGCGCCACCGTGGGCGGGCTCAGCGGCGTGCACCCCTTCGGGCGCGTGGGCACGCTCGCCTACATCGGCGGCTGCTGCAAGGTGAACCAGGACGTGCCGCCGTTCGTGATGGTGGACGGCGTGCCCGCGGTCGCGCGCGCGGTGAACGTCGTCGGCATGCGGCGCGCGGGAATGGACGTGCGCAGCCGGCGGGAGGCGCAGGACGCCTTCCGCATCCTCTACCGCTCGGGGCTGGCCACCGCCGCCGCGGTCACGCGGCTGCGGGCGGAGTTCGGCGAGGGCTCGGTGGGGCGACGCATCGCGACCTTCATCGAGGGCTCCCGACGCGGCGTCGTGTCCGGCGCCGGCGGCGCGGGGGAGCCGGACGGCGCCGACCTCTCGGAGCGCGTGCTGTGAGCCCGGTGGCGGAGCCGCGCCTCCGCGCGGGCGTGGTGGGCGCAGGCCACATGGGCCAGTACCACATCCTCGCCCTCATGGAGCTCTGGGACGTCGATCTCGTCGGCATCGTGGACACCGACTTCGCGAGCGCGGAGCGCCTGGCCGCCACGTACGGGACCCGCGCCTTCCGCGATCATCGCGAGCTGGCGGGCCTGGTGGACGTGGCCACGGTCGCGGTGCCCACCGAGCTGCACTTCGACATCTCCCGCGATCTGCTCGAGGCGGGCGTGCACGTGCTGGTGGAAAAGCCCATGACGCCGACGCTCGAGGAGGCCAAGGAGCTGTTCCGCATCGCGCGAACGCGCAACCGTGTGCTCCACGTGGGCCACGTGGAGCGCTTCAACGGCGCGGTGCAGGAGCTGCGCAAGATCGTGGAGCGGCCCATCCTCGTGGAGTCGCGGCGCCTGGGCCCCTTCGCGCCGCGGGTGGCCCGGGACTCCGTGGTGATGGATCTCATGATCCACGACATCGACATCGTGCTGAACCTGGTCGACGGGGAACCCCGCAAGGTCACCGCCATCGGGGCCTCCGTGCGCTCGGGGCTCGCCGACGTCGCCAATGTGCAGATCGTCTTCGATAGCGGCGCCATGGCCACCATCACCGCCAGCCGCGCCACCGAGGAGAAGATCCGCACGCTCGCCATCACCCAGCCCGACGCCTACATCGTCCTCGACTATCAGGACCAGGACATCCAGATCCACCGCCGCGCCGCCCAGGAGTACACGGTGAATCGCGAGGCGATCCGCTACCGCCAGGCCTCCTTCGTGGAGCACCTCTTCGTCCACAAGGACAATCCCCTCAAGCTCGAGCTGCGGCATCTCATGGCGGCGGCCCGCGCGGCCCAGGCGAGCGGGCGCGTCGATCTCGCCGAGAGCGAGGACCTGCGGTCCCTCGCCGTGGCCCTCGAGATCGAGCGCATGATTCGCGAGGGCCGGGGAGAAACCGCGTGGCCGGAGGACCTGCCGTGGAGCATTGCCTCGGGTTGATGGCCGGGGCCGGGGTCCTCCCCGGCCGGGCCGCCGCCGAAGCGCGTCGGCAGGGATGGCGGGTCGTGGCCTTCGCCTTCGACGAGGCGACGGGGCTCGAGGCCGCCGCCGATCGCGTCATCCCCTCGCACCTCACCGACCTCCAGAGCGTGCTCCTCGCCCTCGGGGCGGAGACGGTGGGTGCGGTGGCGTTCGTGGGCGCCTTCGCCAAGCGCTCCTTCTTCGCCCACGAGGCGGGCGCCGACGGCACCGGGCGCCGGCTCGCGCGTGGGGGCCTGTCCGACGGCTCGCTCGCCCGCATGGCCGTGGATCTCCTCGCCGGCATGGGCATCGAGGTGCTGGACCAGCGCCGCTTCCTGGGCCCCTGGCTCGTGAGCGCGGAGCGGCTCACCGCCCGCGGTCCCGACGAAGCGGAGTGGGCGGAGATCCGGGGCGGCTGGCCCTTGGCCCGCGATCTCGCCAATCGCGGCGTCGGGCAGACCGTCGTGCGCGCGCGCGGCGTGACCGTGGCGGTGGAGGCCGCGGAAGGCACCGACGAAACGATCCGGCGCGGCGTCCGCCTGTCCGGGCCCGGCGCGGTGGTGGTGAAGGCCGTCGCCGATGATCATGACTTCCGTTTCGACGTGCCCACCATCGGGCTCGCCACCCTCGACGCCATGGCAGAGGGCGGCGCCACCGCGCTGGCGGTAGCGCGGGGCCGCACGCTCGTGGTCGACCGCGACGTGGTGGCACACCGTGCGAACGCCGCCGGCATCGCCATCGTCACCGTCGAGGAGGGACCATGAGCGCCGCGGGCGCGCCCATCATGCTCTCCGCCGGCGAGAGCTCTGGCGACCTTCACGGGGGGACGCTCTGCCGCGCCCTCCGCGCCCTCGCTCCGGACGTGGGCCTCGTGGGCATGGGCGGCCCACGCATGGCCGCCGCGGGCATGGAGATCGTCGCCGATCCCACGTCCCACGCGGTGGTGGGGACCAGCGAGGCGGTGGGCCGGCTGCCCGCGCTCTACCGCGCCTATCGGACCCTGGTGCGGCGGCTCCGCGAGGCGCCGCCGCGCGCCCTCGTGGTGATCGACTTCCCCGAGTTCAACATGCGCCTGGCCCGACAGGCCCGCCGGGCCGGCGTGCCGGTGGTCTTCTTCATCCCGCCCCAGGTATGGGCCTGGCGGCGGGGTCGCGTGCGCCTCATCGCCCGGCTGGCCAGCCGCGTCCTCGCGGTGTTTCCGTTCGAGACCGCGCTCTACCAGTCCGCGGGCGTCGCGGTGGAGTTCGTGGGGCATCCGCTGCTGGACGTCCTGCCGATCTCGCTCGACCGCGGGGCCGCACGCGTGAGCCTGGGCGTGGCGCCCGACGAGACGCTGGTGGGGCTGCTCCCGGGGAGCCGCCGCGAGGAAATCACGCGCCTGCTCCCCGCCATGCTGGACGCCGCGCGCCGCCTCGCTGCGCCCGCGGCGGGCGGGGCACCGCGCTTCTTGCTGGGGCTGGCGCCCTCGGTGGATCGCGCGGTGGTGGAGGCACTGGTGGCCGCCGCGGGCCGGGCCGCCGGCGCGCCCGCCGTGGAGATCGTCACCCAGCGGACCTACGAGCTGATGGCCGCCGCCGATACCATCCTCATCACCTCGGGTACCGCCACCCTCGAGGCCGCGCTGCTGGGCGCGCCCATGGTGGTGTGTTACCGCGTCTCGCGCGTGACCGAGCTGCTCTCCCGGCTTCTCATCCGGATCCCCTGGATCAGCCTGCCCAACATCATCGCCGGACGCCGGGTGGTGCCCGAGCTCCTGCAGGACGCCGCCAGCGGCGAGCGCCTCGCCGTGGAGGCGCGCCGCCTGCTCGCCGAGCCCGCCGCCGCTGCGG